>NZ_JBFTKP010000002.1:0-384546 GCF_056396005.1 Allobosea sp. 05T439
TCTCAGGGCGAGGCCGCGTAGCCAGCCAGGCTGGACGGTGTCGGCCAATGTGGATCGCCACGCGACCGCGCGATCAGAGCGGCCGAACGATGATCTGCGCCAAAATCCAGTTGACTGAGACGGCCCCGTTACCGAAGTCCTGAGCCTAGGCAAGCATCTTAGCCCTGGCGGATCGATGTATCGAGAACTATCGCCAGCTCGCGATTCATGAGCCCCGCTCGCGGCCGCGCACCGTAAGCGTGGTCTGCGGACCGCGCTGCGTCAGGCGGCGATCTGCTTGGTTTCCGCCGTCCATTGCCACGGCATGAGCTCGCCGATGCGGCTATTGGGCCAGCCTTCAGCGATCTTGCGGGTGACGTCTGCGATGTAGGCGAAGGGCTCGACGCCGTTCATCTTGCAGGTCTCGATGATCGAGTAGATGGCGGCGGCCCGCTCGCCCCCGGCTTTTGATCCGGCGAAGAGCCAGTTGCGGCGCCCGATTGCGACGCCTCGCAGCGCGCGTTCGGCGATCAGGTTGTCGATCTCCAGATGGCCATGGTCGAGATAGCGGGTGAGCGCCGGCCATCGTCTGAGAGCGTAGGTGATCGCCACGGCAAGCGCGCTTTTCGCCGAGAGCTTGGCGCGGATCGCTTCCATGCGCGCCTTCAGCTCCTCGAGTTGAGGCCGCGACTGCCCCTGGCGCGCTGCATGTCGGATATCGGGCGGCTGGCCGCGTACAGTCTTTTCGACCATGAAGAGGCCGCCGATCCGCTCCAGGAGTTCGGTTGTGGCGGGCGTCGCCTGGGTCTGGTGCAGATCGAAGATCTTGCGGCGGGCATGCCCCCAGCATGCGACCTCGACGGCGCGGCCGCTGCGATAGAGCTCGTCGTAGCCGGCATAGGCGTCCGCCTGGAGATGGCCCCGGAAGTCCTTCAACAGGGTCTGTGGATGTTCGGCGCGCCGATCCGTCGTGAACGCGAACCAGACGGCGGGCATGGTCGGCCCGCCATGCGGACGATCGTCGATCGCATGAACCCAGAGCCGTGCCGTCTTCGTCTTGCCGCTGCCGGGATCGAGCATCGGCACCGGCGTGTCGTCGGTGTGGAGTTTTGTCGCGGCCAGAACCGTTTCCCTGATGCGCGCCACGATCGGATCGAGCAGGGCTGCGCCTTGGCCCGTCCAGCCGGCCAAGGTCGAGCGATCGATGTCGATGCCCTGCGCCGCCATGATCTCGGCCTGGCGATACAAGGGAAGATGGTGGTCGAACTTCGAGACGAGAACGTGCGCGATCATGCGGAAGCTTGCCTTGCCGCGTGCGATGGCCTTCTCCGGAGCCGGCGCCTGCACGATCGCCTCGCAGGCGCGGCAGGAGAACTTCGGCCGGACATGGCGCACCACCCTGAAGGCGACCGGCTCAATGTCGAGCACCTCGTCGGCATCCTGGCCGAGACGGCGCAGCGCCCCGCCGCAGGCCGGGCAGACGCAGTCACCGCTGCCGGGCAGGTGCACGATCTCCTCGCGCGGCAGATGCGACGGCAAGGCTCGATCCGGCGCCTTTCGCGCGGGCGCGATGGACGGGCTGCGCCGCGGCAGTTCCGCCTCCGCCGTCTCCAGTTCCTCCAGCGCCAGTTCGAGCTGGGCGATCTCGGTTGCCAGCTTTTCCGAGGACCGGCCAAAATGCATCCGCTTGAGCCGGGCGATCTGAACCTTGAGCTTCTCGATCAGCAGATCGCGGCCGAGCAGCGCGCTTTCCACGACGGCTCGGGCGACCCGCTCGCGGTCGAGTTCCTCACGCTGCGCGACGACGAGGCGGCGCAGGGATTCGACGTCATCAGGAAGCGATGCGGTGCTGCTCGACACCAGGGATGGATAGCACAAAACGCCTCTGAACGACAGTAAAAACGTTCTGATTCAATGCGTTACCTATCCAGCCAATCCTGGCCGCCAGCTCCTGATCGGAGCGCGCCAGTCAATGCCCTCCATTAGCATCGCCAACTGCGCCGCTGTCAGCGACACCGTCCCCGTCGCCGCAGCCGGCCACACGAAGCGTCCCTTCTCAAGCCGCTTTGCGAACAGGCAAAGGCCCTGACCATCCCACCACAAAAGCTTGACCAGGTCGCCGCGCTTTCCCCTGAAGGCGAACAGCGCGCCCGAATGAGGATCCTGCGCCAGCACCTCCTGGATCATCACCGCCAGGCCGTCGAAGCCGCGACGCATGTCCGTCGCGCCGCAGGCGAGATAGACCCGGCCGTTGACGGAGAGCGGGATCATCGCGCGCCGAGCGCGGCGAGCACTCGCTTCAACGCCTTCCCGTCGACGCCGCCATCAACCCGAACCCTGACGCCGGAGGGAAGCTCGATCTCGATCAGTGTCGGCGTTGGCTTCGACGCCGGCAACGACATCTCGCATCGTCCAGGCTCCCGACGCGCCACCGCCGATCCCTGTGGCGGAGCGTCGGTAATCTCGACCCGAGCAAACGTCGGCGCGGCTGGCCTTGGCGCGCCCAGGGAACCGTCCAGAGCCAAGCGGCGCCACGTGTAAATCTGGCCCGTGCCGATCGCGTGATGATCAGCCGTCCGCGACACCGATCCGCCCGCGCCGAACGCCTCCTCGAGGATCGCCAGCTTCTCGTCCGTCGACCACGACCGCCGGCTCGACATCCGCGCGATCACCTGCACGCGGCCGCTGTGACCACTCCTACGATCGGTCGTAGGACCCCTCGCATCTCCGTCGATCTCGTCGGCCATGCCCGTCTCCGTTCAGGAGACATCGAAACAGCGCGATCAGGACTCTTCGCGCAAGGCGGCCGTCAGACCGCGCTTACCGCGCACCCGCTCTCGCGCGGGATCGCTCGATCCAGCGAGATGCGCGCACGCGCCCGCCGCGTCACGTTTCATCGACTGCTCGCGAAATCCTCCTCCGTGTCGAGGCGCGCGAACCCATTGACGATCAGATCGTATTTCACCACTGAAACTGCCAGGTTCCGTGCCCAATCGACCACGTCATTCCAGGGATCGACCACCCTTCCCGTCGCAGAAAGAAAGGTAATGACCGTCGCGATCTCCGTCTGACCGCGGACGACAAGCACGCCACCCAAGCCCAATATTAGAATTCCGCCTACGCTATAACTCAGATTCATCAGAAAATTCATTGAGAACTTCAAAGCGAATATTCCCATACTAATATCAAATACGATATTTAAATCGTCGTCATTCTGATTATCTCTGCCATATTTGCTGACAGTCAAAATATCAGATCCAATTTTTCGCAATAAAACTATTCTACCAGCAACTCTTGGATTGATTGCCCTCTGAATCAATGGAACAATAACGATTTGCGGCGCGAGAATTGCTGCACTCACCAGCGCCATTCGCGGCTCCAGTATCAAAAGGTAGCTGAAGACGCTGATCAAGAACCCAATCTCCACGATCGGGATACTGATGCTGGACCCGACGAAAGCGCCAACATCGTCACTTTCCGCCATAATCATTGACAGACCGACGGCATCGTTACCGTCTTGTCGTGACTTGGCCGAGCGCGTTGCAAGGCGAGTGTCGATCGCAACGCGCAGGGCCCGGGTCGCACTTTCCCCAATCCAAGCTCGATAGAGATTCATGAGGAGCTTGAGCAGCCCAAAACTGAGTATGATCACGGCTTGTGCGGTCACAAGCAGGAGAATGTCCCTGACCGCCCCTCCTTTGACCGCCGTATCGATCACCCTTCTTTGAATTTCGATTGGCGCGGCATTCAAGAGGAATACAGCGACAGAAATGACGGAAACCCATAATTGATGCCATCCGCTGATGCGAAAGACAAAATGAAAGAGAGACTTCGGCAGCGGTTCCGAGCCAGACAAATTTAGAGAAGTAGATGAAGGCTGGCTGAACATATGATTATTATTCGAACGAGACTGTTCGTTTGCGCCCAACCGCGACCACGCTCCGGCATCGTGGCATAAACAGCAAACTCTTTGGTATTCGGAGTGAGAATGCCCCGACGTTCGGCTGGAGAGCCCGTCGTGCGCGACCGGTTGAGCCCAAGTCGATGAGATGGGCGCCCCAATGGGCACGCTGCCGCCTGCTGGGAGAAGTGGCCAATGGAATTGGGGTCACGGCAAGTGATCCAGCCTCCTTACCGGGCCAAGCCTTCATCCCGTAGGCCGATCGTCGCATGGATGGGCGAATGGTTGGACCCAGATCGTTCATCAGGATACGCTCCACGCCAGGCTGATCATCATCGTTAGCTCAGCAGCCGACAGTTCCGTTGACCTGGATCAACTCCGCAGCGCCGGTCTGATCCTAAGGGCTGCGGCCCCCTGCGTCTGACATTGCGCTGAAACGAGGGCGGACTCAGCGCGATCTGAGGCTCAGGAGATAGGAGATGATGTCGTCGATTTCGGAGCGGCTGAATTGGTAGCGCGGCATTTGACCGTGAGGCGTCTGGAGAAACACCCGGAGCGAGAGCTCGGTCTGCTGGCTCGTATCGGCTATCGCCCCGAAATCTGGAGGCGTGCGGGCCCGATCTCGGTCCTCCCCGGTGATGCGATGGCATGCAGCGCACCATGTCGAGGCCAGATTGCGGCCAGCGGCAGCATCGCCGATACTCTGCGCAGCCGTCACATCGATCCCGATCATGGTCACCACCAGACCGAGGAACGAGGCGATCCTGAGAGGCTTGTCCATTTCCATCCTCCTGCGCAGCAGCCTGGCTCGCACACGCCTGGCCTTACCGGAACTCTGGCCTCCACTTTCGCGAAATCCGCCGGATATAGGCGACAAGCCCGTCGGTTTCGCTTTCGGTGAGACGAAACTCCGGCATTCCCGGGTGACGCACCACGGTTCCGTCAATCAAGACGGGAGCGGGATTGCCGCCGGGGTAACGTTCGGCGATGAGCGGAAAGCGTGGCGACCTGGGGTTGGGACTTTGACCTGTGCGCCCGACAGCATGACATCCACTGCAGATACGCTGAGCGACTTTCTTGCCCAAGTCCGCACTCTGGGCATTCTCAGGGCGTTGCGCATCCGCCGGCATCGCGTTCACGGCACTCGCCATAATACCAAGGCATGCGCCAAAGAGGAGCAAAATCGCAGAATGAGAGGGCTGTCGCTTCATGGTTTCAGCCTATCGGCCCTATCGCAGCTCGCATTGACACAGATCACGCTCTCTATCCGGCTCTCGCGATCCCCGGGCCGGCCTTCGCCCAGGGCCCGGAACTAAAGCCAGACACGGTGAAAATCACCTCCGGCGGAGGGCAATCAGCCGTTCACCTCAAAAGATGGCGCTCGATCTCGCCGACAGGCAGATTCGTCAGGTCCTTGACGATTTCCGCCACGACAAGAGCCTGCACGGCCGGAAGCAGCTGGCGACGCAGTTCACCCAGCACCTTGGGCGGCGCAATCAGGATGATGCGCTTGACACGGTCGACGCCGCTCCGTCGAGACAGAAAGAGTGCAACCTCGCCAACAAACGAGACCTCGGCAGCTGCGTGGCGGCTATTTGCTTCAACCGCGCTGCGCCCCTCGCCGAGAGACTGATGGACCCGACCTGGACGATCCGTCCCAAGCTCGCGATCGGGGGCGGACGGCCGTTCCATCGTGTGAAGGACCTGCAGCCGCAATCGGTCGACATCGCCATCATTTCGCAGGATGAGCGCCTTGGCGCCGTCGCACACGACAAGCCAGCTATCGCGTTGAACAAGGGGGAGACTGCTGGACATGGCTTGCCTCCTCCAGGCGCGACTGAGGCGCTACTGAGTTTCTCGGCCACGAACGGACAGGGTCCTGCGCTCGACGCCAAGAATGCATCAGGAATCCTTTCGGCGCCACAGCCGTATGCTGTCTATGCCGCGAGCTTACCTGCCCGGCCCGCTTCTTCGACAGCCTCAGTTGCGGTCGCGGTGACGACGGCCATTTCCTTGCGCATGATCGTCGCCAGTTGGTCGAACTCGGTGGAGTAGTCGCTCGCGATGCCCTGGCTGAACTTCCGGTGCGCCTCGACCGCTTCGCCAATTTCCTGGCAGTGACTGAGGGCATTGCACAATTCGGCCTGCGCCTTCATGCGCCGCCCCATAAAGGAAAGCCATTCTGCCCCCACAGTCAGATTTGCCTCCAATATGGCCTGGGGTACGGAAAGGGCGGTCGCGAATTGCGCCTGCATCGTTTTGCCCATCCCCTCCGGGAAGCCAAACGACGGGAAACCCAGTTTGTCGGGGCTGCTGGCGCGGTTCGTTGAAGCTACCATGTCTCGCCTCCTCTGAAGGCAGCGCACCAAGCGCTGCCTGGGTATCGATCATCAAGAACAATCCGGCGAGGGTCGCCTTGATGCAGGTCAACCACCGAACGGATTGCGACTGATAGTTTGTGTTTCGCGCGTGCGCTGGTGACGGGAGTTCGAACATGAATGTCGAATCCACCCTCTTCACTGATCCGAACACCACTCCTCATTTGACCAATGCGCCGCCCCTCCCGCCGGAGGCTCCACCACAACAGGACAGGCTTGGTCCCGAAGAGCCGTTGGATCGTTTCCTGCACGCCGGCATCGGCCGGATGGCCGCAGGTTTCTCGCCTATGGGCCTCGCAGAGGCCTGGTTCGATTGGGCCGTTCACCTATCGGTTTCGCCCGCCCGAATGGCCGAGATCGCCATCACCGGACTGTCGGAGGCCAGTCGCTTGGCCGAGCTGAATGTCCAGATGTTGACCAAGGGGGGCGAATGCTCGCCTTGCGAGCATTCGTTGCCTCAGGACAAGCGGTTCCGTCACCCAAGCTGGCGACAATGGCCGTTCGCGCTCTTCGCGGAATCCCTGCTCGCCTGCGAGAGAACACTCGATGAGGCAAGCCGCCACATTCATGGTTCGACTGAGCACCACATGGCACTGTTGCGCTTCGTGGGCCGGCAGGCCCTCGATCTCGTTGCTCCCTCCAATTTTCCGATGACCAATCCAGAGGTCCTGGATGCGACGCTGAAGAGCGGCGGGAGCAATCTCGTACGCGGTGCAAGCTTCGCGCTCGAGGATCTGCAGCGGCTTCTCGCCAGACAGCCACCGGTTGGCGCAGAGGCCTTCGTTCCCGGTCACACGCTCGCGATCACTCCCGGGCGGGTCGTCCATCGGACGCCGCTGGCCGAGATCATCCAGTATGCCCCTGCGACCCCGGCGGTGCATGCGGAGCCCGTCGTGATCATCCCCGCCTGGATCATGAAGTACTACATTCTCGATCTGCGCCCACAGAATTCGCTCGTGAAACATCTCGTCGACGCGGGCTTCACGGTGTTCATGGTCTCATGGAAGAATCCGAGCGCGGCCGATCGCGACGTCGGCCTCGACGACTATCGGGTTCAGGGTGTGCTTCCTGCCTTCGCCACGGCGCTGGCCATCACTGGCGCCAGACGGGCCCATGCCGTCGGCTACTGTATCGGAGGCACATTGCTGGGTCTCGCGGCCGCCGCGATGGCGCGTGACTACGACGACCGAATTGAGACCCTGACATTCCTGGCTGCGCAGACCGATTTTCGCCAGGCTGGCGAGTTGAGCCTCTTCGTCGACGAGAGCCAGCTGGCGATCCTCGACGACATGATGTCGGAGCAAGGCATCCTCGAAGCCTCGCGCATGGCGAGTACATTTCATCTGCTGCGCTCCAACGACCTGATCTGGTCTCGGATGATCCGTCACTATCTTCTCGGCCAGCGAGAGCCCATGGGCGATGTCGCAGCCTGGTCCACCGATGCGACACGGATGCCGTCCCGCATGCACAGCGAGTATCTGCGCTCGCTTTACCTCAACAACGACCTGGCGGAAGGACGCCTCCTGGTTGACGGACACCCGGTGTCCTTACGCGATATCCGTCGCCCGATCTTCGCCGTCGGTACCGAATGGGACCATGTCGCGCCCTGGCGCTCTGTCTTCAAGCTGCACATGCTGACGGATGCTGAAGTGACCTTCGCCCTTACGAATGGCGGCCACAATCAGGGCATCGTGTCCCCGCCTAGCAGGGCAGATCGCCATGTCCGGATCGCGACGGCGAAGATGCATGAACGGCATCAGGGACCAGAGCATTGGCTTCAGGCGGCGGAATACCATGAGGGTTCTTGGTGGCCTCACTGGTTTGCTTGGCTCGCCCTCCACTCAAGCAGCCAGACGTCGCGACCGCAGAGCGTCGCCACGCCCGGGGACGAGGCACTGGGCCCCGCGCCGGGGCTCTATGTGCACGGTTAAGCCCGCTGATCGAACGCTTCCCGGCGCGTTCGTGGAAAGGACGCCACCTCGCGCAAGGGATCGAAATGCGGGCCACATAGGCGCAGCTCGCGAGAACCGAACGTGCAGGGCCGCATTCGCGATCAATGCACCGTCCCAGCTCCGGATCCGACTGACGGGAGATCGCCTCATGCCTTATGCAAGGCTCGAAGACCTTCCCGCTTCTGTTCGGGCGCATTTGCCTGCCCACGCTCAGGAAATCTACCGCGCCGCTTTCAACAGCGCCTGGGAAGGCTACGCAGACCGGAGCGCTGAGGAGCACGAGGAAATCGCTCACCGCATTGCCTGGGCGGCCGTGAAGCACAGCTACCGCAAGGAGGGCGAGCAATGGATCGTGCGCTGAGCCTCGCGAAAGAGGCGCCCACGCGGTCGGGACCAGCCAATGGAGTGCCCGCCTTCTGGTCGGGCGACAATGACGAGATCTTGCGAGTACTCGATGTGCGGCCGGAGGGGATGACCTCCGAGGAGGCGCGCGCGCGAATGGGCCGCTATGGCCCGAATCTGGCTGTCACTGGCGTGCGCCGCAGTCTCGTGGGCAAGCTAGGCAAGCGACTTTGTGAACCCCTTATCGCCATCCTGCTCATTGCAGCCACGATCTCGGGCGCCACGGGAGACTGGCAGAGCTTCCTCATTATCCTGATCATTGTCCTGTTTTCCATCGGGCTCGACATTGCCCAGGAACACAAGGCCGAGACCACCATTGAGGCGTTGAGGCGCTCGGTCGCGGTGACGGCGTCGGTACGTCGCGATGGCAGGCTTCAGGAACTCGCCGTCAAGGAAATCGTACCGGGCGACGTGCTCGAACTCCGTGCCGGCGAACTCGTGCCCGCGGATGGCGTCGTGCTTTCCGCGAATGGCGCACTCGCCAACGAAGCACTCCTGACCGGCGAACCCTATCCCGTGGAAAAGCATCCGGGACCTTCCTCAGGGGCTTCGCTCTCCGACGCCTTCAACGCCCTGTTCGGCGGAACCAGTATCGTCGGCGGGGAGGCAGTCATGCTCGTGGTCGCGACTGGCGGTGCCACCTGCTTCGGCGCGATATCCAGCTCCGTCCAGGCGAAGGAGCCCCCGACCGCGTTCGAGCGTGGCGTGCATGCGCTCGGCATGTTGATCCTGCGGCTCACCGGGTTCCTGGTCCTCTTCGTGCTCCTAACGCAGCTTGTTCATCACGGCCTGTCGCTCGAGAGCTTCCTGTTCGCCGTTGCACTTGCAGTAGGCCTCACCCCCGAACTGCTGCCGATGGTCATGACGGTCACCCTCGCGCGCGGAGCGGTGCGGATGGCCACGAGCCAGGTCGTGGTGAAACGGTTGTCCGCCATCCACGATCTCGGCGCAATGGACGTCCTGTGCACCGACAAGACCGGCACCTTGACCGAGGCGAAAATCGTGCACGTCGCCAGCTTTGGGGCAGACGGCATGGAAAGCACACGCGCGGCACAGTTGGTGCGCCTGAACAGCCGTTTTGCCAGCGGCATGCGCAGCAATCTCGATGACGCGATCCTGGCCGGAGCGCCGACAGGTTTCGATGGCGGCTGGGCGCATGTCGACGATCTGCCTTTCGATTTCGAGCGGCGGCGAGCATCGGTCCTCATTTCGCACGGCACCGCCTCTGAGTTGATCACCAAGGGCGCACCAGAAGCGATGCTCGCCCTGTGCACGCAGATCGAGGCATCCGACGGGATCGTGACGCCGCTTGATGAGACCGAGCGGGTCAAAATCGCGACGCTGCTGGACGAGAGGGGGCGACAGGGCTTCCGTCTGCTAGGGATCGCCAGACGCGACATGCCCGCCAGCTGCCATCATGCAGAACTCACCGATGAAGCCGGGCTCACCTTTGTCGGTTGCGCCGCCTTCCTCGATCCTCCCAAGGCATCCGCGACGGAGGCTGTAGCCCAGCTCATCAAGGCGGGCGTCCGCGTCAAGATCATCTCTGGCGATGCCGCACCGGTCGTCGAGCACCTCGTCGAGACACTGGGCCTGCCGACCCGCGGCCTCATGACGGGAGAGGAGATTTCCGGCCTGTCCGAGATTTCCCTGGCTTCCCGAGCCGAAGGAGCCGACCTCTTCGTTCGCGTCTCACCCGACCAGAAGAGTCGGATCGTGCGCGCCTTGCGTCGGCATGGTCATACCGTCGGCTTCATCGGTGACGGTATCAATGACGCGCCCGCCATCCATGCGGCCGATGTCGGTCTATCGGTTGAAGGCGGGACCGATGTCGCTCGCCAGGCAGCCGACATCATTCTGCTGGCGCCGGATCTCGGCGTGCTGGCCGGGGGACTGGCAGAGGGCCGGCGCACCTATGCCAACATCATGAAATATGTCCGTATGGGAACGAGTTCGAACTTCGGCAACATGCTGTCGATGGCGCTTGCGTCGCTGGTGCTGCCTTTCCTGCCGCTGGCACCGCTCCAGATCCTTCTGAACAACCTGATCTACGATCTATCCGAGATCGGAATCCCCTTCGACAGGGCCGACGAGGAAACACTCGCCGCGCCGCAGGTTTGGGACATGAAATCGGTCCTGCGTTTCACGCTCATCATGGGACCGCTCTCATCGCTGTTCGACATCGCAACATTTGCCATGCTGATTTGGGTCTTCGCTGCGGACATCGCGATGTTCAGGACAGCCTGGTTCGTTGAATCGATTGCGACGCAGATCCTGGTGATCTTCATCATCAGGACCTCACGACCACTCTGGCGAAGCAGTCCTCATCCTGTTCTCATAGCAACGTCGCTTGGCGCCCTCGCGATTGCGCTCGCCCTGTCTCTGAGCCCGCTTGGCAGCTATTTCGGATTTGTCGCGCTGCCTCTGCCCATCCTCGCCGCCGTTGCCGGGCTTACTCTCGTTTACCTTGCCGCAGCCGAAGGGCTGAAGTCCCTCGCCATGGAGAACCGCCGCGGCAAGCCTGGCCGGCGCCGGTCGCCCCTCTAATGCATTGCGTAGAATACCAGAAACCGACCTTTGCTTGAGCGATGCTCGCAGTTGAGAGGATCGACCGCGCCCTTCGTATCCGGACGTTCCAGCCCATGTGACAGGGTCAGGGAACCAGTACTGCGGCGCCCTGGAGCCGTCCCGCCCGAAGGTCGGCAAGAGCCACATTCGCCCCGTCGAGTGGATAGGCCGTTGTCGTCGTCCTCACATCGGCCTGCTGAGCGATGGCGAGAAACTCCGTCGCGTCCTGCCGCGTCAGATTGGCAACCGAAACCAGTTGCCGCTCTTCCCAAAGAATCTTGTAGGGAAACTGCGGAATGTCGCTCATGTGGATACCGGCGCAGACAACCCGGCCGCCCTTGCGCACCGATCGCAGCGCGCCCGGCACCAGATCGCCGATCGGAGCGAAGATGATCGCCGCATCCAGTTGCTCGGGTGGCGCCGAGCCGGAACTCCCTGCCCACCGCGCCCCCAGCGAAAGCGCAAGCGTCTGCGCCGCCTCGTCACCGTTGCGCGTGAAGGCATAGACGTCGCGCCCCTGCCAGCAGCATAGCTGCACCAGGATGTGGGCAGCAGCGCCGAAGCCATAGAAGCCGATCCTGCGTCCCTCCCCGGCAATCCGAAGCGAGCGCCAACCGATCAGCCCGGCGCACATCAGCGGTGCGGTGGCGACCGGATCGTCGAATCCATTGAGTGGAAAGGCGAATGCCGAATCCGCCACGACATGGGTCGCGAAGCCGCCATCGCGAGTGTGCCCGGTAAATGTCGGCGCGTCGCAGAGGTTTTCGCGCCCCGAAGCACAATAGGGACAATGGCCGCAGGTGTGCCCCAACCAGGGGATCCCGACCCGCGTTCCAACGGCTGGTGTTGTAACGCCCGCGCCGACCGTCTCCACGATACCGACGATCTCGTGCCCCGGAACGATCGGCAGCCTCTGAGGGGTGAGTTCGCCATCGACGATATGCAGGTCGGTACGGCAGACGGCGCAGGCTTCGATCCGCACCCCGATCTCGCCGGGACCTGGCAGCGGGTCTGGCCGCTCCTCGAGAAACAGGGGCTGGCCGATCCTATGCAGCACCATGGCTCTCATCCGCCCAGATCCCTGGCAGCTGTCACCGGGCTTTCGAGATCTCATTTGGCGAGATCTCCTCTGGCAGGACCACGACCCCTGACATCGGCTCGACCCAGGCGAGTTGATCTGACACCGATTTGACGCCGGCGACGTTTTCAGCAGCGACGTGCGCTGCGCGTCGCTCGCGTTCGTCGAAGATCGTCCCGGTCAGTTCGACAGCGCCCTTATCGACATGGACGCGGATGAGCCCGCCCCCACCCCAACTCTGCCCGGAAAGCTCCGCCTGGATGGCAGCTCGGATCTGCTCGTCGTCCGTCGCCTGCGTATCGCCTGGCGACAGCGCGCGGGCCATCGGGCGCAAGAGATCCGATCGAGCGACGATACCCACGATCTTGCCGTTGTCCACGACGGGAAGGCGCTTGATGCTGCGTCGACTCATCATCTCGACGACCTCGTCGAGCGTAGCCCCCTTGGATATGGTGACGGCTCCATTCGTCATGACCTCTTCGACCTTCCGGCCATGGGCATGGACGTATTCATCGGCCACCTTTCCGGGGCTGACGAGAAATTCGAGCCACCAGGATCGTTTGCGCTCGGTCCCGAGTTCACTCCGGCGCAGGAAATCGCCTTCGCTCACTATCCCGACCAGCGTCCCGTCGCCCTCGACGACGGGCAGGCCACTGATCCTGTGAGCCAACATGAGCCGGGCAGCCTCAGCGACCGATGTCGAGGGCCGGATGCTGATAACCGGCGTTGTCATCACCGCTTCGACGAACATGGGAATCTCCTGTCGAGCGCCGCTTCCAGGCTGTTGACCAGGCGCCCCGAGACCGTTGTCGCGCGCGACCGCGACCACGATCCAATCTATAAAATGATTGGCCATCGAAGTTCAGTATGAAACATGGCCTGCCGTCCCGCCTTGATCCGAATCAAGAGCCGTTCGGCGCAAAGCCCCCATGGCGCTGGGTGTGTTTCACCGCTGCGGGGAGAAAAGGCCCTTCGCCGTGTCCTTTCAAGGCGTCCCTGAGATCGACCGTCGCGGCATTTGGCGACACCTATTCTTCGCCTGCAAGTGCTCTTCGCAAACGCCGGATCATCACGCCGCGCGAACGCTCGTCTGCGGCCTTGTCCATAGCCTCGTCGATATCGAGCAGGAGGCGCGAGCGCTCGTTGTGCCAGTCAAGCCGACCAATTTGATCCGGAGAGATGCGCCGCGGGAGGCCGATCGCAACAGGTTCTGCGCCGTTAGCAGTCAGTTCGTAGGTATCATCGAGCAGGGGTGACAAAATCTGCTCGGGCCGGAGCGACCTGCTCAACCGCATCCGCATGGCAGCTATGGCCGGTTCCTCCCCATGAACCAGAAAAAGGTTCAGTCGGAGCGGCAAACGTTCGCGAACCCAGGCCTCCAGTTCCGAACCGTCGGCATGGCCGGAATACATGTCGAGCGAGCGGATGCGCGCCCGCACGTCGATATCCTCGCCCTGAATGCGAACGCGCCTCGCTCCATCCTGAAGGATCCGCCCGAGCGTGCCTTGTGCCTGAAACCCGACGAACAGGACGGTTGCGTCTTCGCGCCAGAGCCAGTTCTTCAGCCGGTGGCGAATCCGCCCAGCCTCGCACATGCCGCTGGCTGCAATGATGACATGAAACCCTTGCCGCAGGTCAAGAGCCTTGCTCTGCTCAACGGTCTCGGTGAACCGTACGTTGCCGCCCTGAAGTGCGGCAACAAGCTCGTCACCGTGCTCCAATTCGCTTGCGTGCTGTTGAAAGGCGCCGCTCGCCTTGGTGGCGAGAGGAGAGTCGACATAGATGGGAGTAGGCGGGATCTCGCCATCCTTCATCAGGCCGACCAGATCGACGAGAAGCTCCTGCGTCCGCTCGACCGCAAAGGACGGAACGAGAAGTACGCCATTGCGACGCGCGGCTGCTCTCACCTCATCTCGCAACAGCAGGCGTCGACCGCCCGAGTTCGTCTCGATGCGGTCGCGGTCGCCATAGGTTGACTCGCAGACGAGGTAATCGAAATCCCGCGGCGCCTCCGGATTGGGCTGCAACAGCTTGTTCTGGGGGCCGATGTCGCCTGAAAACAGGATGCGCATGCGGGTATCGCCCCCCAGCTCCTCGAGCTCGACCTCGACTGACGCGGAACCAAGCAGGTGGCCCGCATTCCAAAACCGCGCGCGCACTCCGGGCGCAACCAGCGCCCACTCGTGATACGTCACAGCCTTGAACTGTATGAGACTGCGCTCAGCATCCTCCGCGGTGTAAATGGGGTCTACCTCGCGATCACGGCCCCGACGCGCATTGCGCCGATTGAGCTGCCTGACCTCATTTTCCTGAATGTGACCGGAATCCCGCAGCATGATGGCGCAGAGGTCGATGCTCGCCGCGGTGGCAAGGATAGGCCCTGCGAAGCCACCCTTGACGAGCTTCGGGATGAGCCCGCTGTGGTCGATATGTGCATGAGTCAACAGAACAGCATCGATCGCTGACTCCCGGAATGGAAATGCGCGGTAGTTCAGTTCCTTTTCGGTCTTTGCCCCCTGGAACATACCGCAGTCGACCAGCACGCGCGCTCCCAGTGTCTCCAGCAGGAAACATGAGCCGGTCACGGACTGCGCAGCACCGAAGAAGCTGAGTCGTATGGGCATCGCTGCCGCTCCTGAACGAACCCCAAGTTGAAACACCTCGGTCGCGTGCTGCAATCTGCGGGCGCAGCCAGTCCAAGTGGCCCGCGGGACATCGCGACGCATCCCTGCGCCGGAGTTCCCGGCCTCAATGGGACATCATGCAACATGTCGGCGCGGCCTTGAGCAGATCGTTTGTCACACCGCCCAAAATCCATTCGCGCATGCGGCTATGCCCATATGCCCCGGAAACGATGAGATCGGCCCCTTCTTGCCGGGCGAGTTCGGTGATCTGGTCGACTGGATCGCCGAGACCGTCCTGCCGCAGCACGGGACGCGCCGAGACATGGTGCTCGGACAGGTAGTGGCAGACGTCCTCCACCCCCTGCTCGCCAGCGTCCGCGCCAACGGAAACGACTTTCACCGCCTCGGCCTGCCTGAGGAGCGGCAGGGCGTCCCAGATGGCGCGCCGGGCTTCCCTTGTGCCCTTCCAGGCGACCACAATCCGCTTGGCTGAAAGAAACTCGAACCGGGGTGGCACGAGAAGAACGGGGCGCCCAAGATCCATGATGAGTTCTTCAGGCCCAACCGCCATGCCGCTATCGCTCACGTCGCCGGGAGCACGTCGGCCCAGCACCACGAGGTCGGCGGCACGTGACTGCGCCAGGATGAAGCCACGAGGCTGGCAGACCGTCGAACGCCATTCGATCCTGCTCGTCGTCCCCGCGGCCCGGCGAAAAACCTTCTCGGCCTCGATAAGGTTCTCCGCTGCCGCCCTCTTGGCATTCTCGACCAGTATGGGGTCCATTGCGACCGCCCCGTCGCCATAGTACGGGAGGACAAAATCTTCAGCGGCGATGCCGATCAATCGGCTCGAAAACCGGTGGGCGAGCGATGCGGCGAGCCCAATGAGCCCTTCTGCGTCTGGGCCGGGATAAACCAGAGCCATGATGCTGACATAGCTAATGCTGCTGGGTTTCGCCCTTGCCGGTGACATGCGGCTATCTCCTGCAGATCGTATCTTGGCCTGGGGCAGGCTCCCGCGCCGATGAATTGGGGGGATCCATGCTAGCCAGCACTGCAGCGCAGTTGGAATGGATCGAGCCTACGAGGCGTCTCCTGGAATGCTCCAGCAGGCAAAGCCGGGGGCTGCCGCCTATCTCGCACTTGCTAGAAGTGAGACGATTGCGACCAAGGATGCGTCGGTTCCTTCGAAGCATATCCGTGCCTCTTGGATGCCATTGAGAGCGCAGTCTTGCAGATGCTGACGCCAGCCCAATTGATCTAACGCAAGAATATCCTGCGCCTGATGCGCAACCCGCATCAATTCTCGTCGGACAACCTCATTTCAGCGCTCGACCGACGTCGACGGCGCGGCCCGAACTCCCCGGAGAGGTCGCGGTCACTGCTCCTGAAAAACTCAGCTGGGCTAGAACGATCGAGCTCAGACCGCCACGTCGGCCTTGATCGCCGCGTGAGGCGCGTAGCTTTCGACGTCAAAATCGTCGATGCGGTACTCGTCTATCGTCGCCGCCCGTCGGGTGAGCCGCATCGTGGGAAATGGCCGGGGCTCACGCGAAACCTGCTCCCGGGCCTGCCCCAGGTGATTAAGGTAGAGATGGACGTCCCCACCCACCCAGATCAGTTCGCCAGGACGGAGGTCCGCCTGCTGGGCCAGCATGAGTTGCAGTGCAGCGGCGCCGACAAAGTTGAACGGAGCTCCGAGGAGCAGATCAACCGACCTCTGGAACAAGAGGCAATTCAGCCGCCCATCCGAGGTCACGTGGTACTGATACACCATGTGGCAAGGCGGAAGCGCCATCGCACCGAGTTCCGGCACGTTCCATCCATGGAAGAGCATTCGGCGGCTCGTTGGATTCGTCCGCAGCGCCTCGACCAGTGCCGCGATCTGATCATGCTCGCGGCCGTCGGCGCCCAGCCAGCGGCGCCATTGCTTGCCATAGACAGGGCCAAGTTCGCCCCAGCGAGCAGCAAAGGCGTCGTCCTCGACAACACGCTGCTCGAACGCGTCCTGCGAGATGGTCTCGCCTGTCTCACGGCGATAATGCGCAAGCGGCCAGTCGGTCCAGATTCGGACGTTCTCGCGAAGCAGAGGTTGGATATTGGTGCCCCCGGTCAAGAACCAGAGCATCTCCTTGACCGCGGTTTTCCAATAGACGCGTTTCGTCGTGAGGATAGGCGCACTGCCATCCGACAAATCGAATCGCACCATGGCGCCAAAAAGCGAGCGAGTGCCTACACCAGTACGGTCCAACCGCTCGTCTCCGCGCTCCAGGACGTCGGAAAGCAGGTCGAGATACTGGAATTCTGGATGCCTTCTGATCACTAGCCGCCTCCGCGAAGAGTCCGGGAGCTCTTGCCACTCCCAGGCTCGTTGGCCCTGAACATGTGTGTTAGCGGCACGATCCGTGCGTGCAACATATATACTGACAGGCTTCGAGGTCACCAGGCATCGGCAGGTTTGCCGCCGTGCAGCATACACAGGCAGCGGCCTCACTCGCCGGCCCCGTTCCAATGCACCGCCGCCTCCAAACGGTGGTGCGAACCTCCCCACTGGGCCTTCTCCGGCATCGCACATCCTGGAGACGGTATCGCATCGTCTGGAGCCATCGCATTGCAGTGCACACATGCGCTCACGGCAATGCGATAAGCCGCAAGGAAGCGCCTCAGACCAGCCGAAACAAAGCCATGATTGAGCCGCTCCCTGCCTCTGTTCAGGCTAGGGAGAACCAAAATGTCGATTCGCAGCGCAATGTGGCTCCTGCCGGTCGCCGTCCTGCTCTCCTTCCCTGCCGTGGCCGCCAACACCATGCCGTCCCCCGCTCCGAGCACCCGTGAAATCTCGATTACGGAAGCCCGCGAGATCGCTATCGATCACGGCATGGTCTGGATCGAGGATATCGAGCGCCATGGCGGTCGCTGGGAGCTCGGCGGGGTCGACAGTAACGGCGCCGAGATCGCGATCGATGTCAGCGTCAGTAACGGCAAGGTCCTCAGGATCATCCGGGATGAGCCAAATCTCGATATTCCGTCCCGGTGAGAGCCGGCGAAATTGCTTCGGATGGAGTGACGATGCTCTCTTTCCCCGCGCGCTCCGAGTCCCTATATTCGGTTTGCCACTCGCAAGAGCGGCTATGGCGATAAACGAACGTCGAAATAAGCCTTTCGGACCCGGGGGCGGTACCCGGCGCCTCCACCAGAGCCCGTGCGCGATTCGCGAGACGGGCTCCGGCGGGGGCGAAATAGGATCGACGAGGGTGTAAAGGTCGTTCTTTTGCTCGGCATGGTTCCGCCGTTATCGGGCCATTGCATAGTTGCCAACGACAACAATGCTCGGGTTGCTGTCGCCGCGTAAGCGGTGCTGGTTCCCAAACCAAAGCCCTTGCGCTTAGCCGCGTAAGGCGGGGCTCGGAGGCGCCTGGCAACAGAAGCCTCCACTTTTTTATGCGAGGGCCGGCGACTTTCTGCCTTGCTCGGAAGCGGACACGGATAGTCGATACGATGGTACAGGATATTCTTCGCTACGATCTCATGGTGCAGGACGCGCTGAAGGGTGTCGTACGGAAGATCCTGGCCGAGGCGAGCCGCGATGGCCTGCCGGGTGAGCACCATTTCTACATCACGTTCCGCACGACGGCCCCTGGCGTGCGCCTCTCGCAGCGACTGCGCGAAAAGCACCCGGACGAGATGACGGTCGTGCTCCAGCATCAGTTCTGGGACCTCAACGTCAGCGACCACGCCTTCGAGGTCGGTCTCTCGTTCTCCGGCGTGCCCGAAAGGCTGCTGGTGCCCTTCGATTCGATCACCACCTTCTTCGATCCCTCGGTCCAGTTCGGCCTGAAGTTCGAAACCCAGGAGGCTCCTGAAGAAGCCTCGGCGAGTGATCAGACCGCGGGAGCCGGAAAGGCACCACGCGGAGCCGGGTCCGAGCCCAGCGTAGCCGCCCCAACACCGCTTGCGCTCCCGGTAAAGCCACAATCCGCAAGTGCCACTGCGAAGAACAAGGCAGCCACCGACGACGAAGCGGACCCGGCGAAGGCCGACGCGGGCGCGGATGGTGACGAAGGCGGCGGCGCGCAGGTCGTCAGTCTCGATTCCTTCCGCAAGAAGACCTGATCAGAGCCTATGCCGGACACCCGCACAGAGACTGACTCCTTCGGCCCCATCGCCGTTCCTGCAGATCGCTACTGGGGTGCTCAGACCCAGCGCTCGCTCGAGAATTTCCGCATTGGCGGACCGAGCGAACGCATGCCGCTCCCGCTGATCCATGCTCTCGTGCTGGTCAAGAAGGCTGCCGCGCACGTCAATGCGCGGCTGGGGTTGATCGACCAGCGTGTCGCCGGCGCCATCGGCCAGGCGGCGGATGAAGCATTGGGCGGTCGCTTCGACGACCACTTCCCGCTTGTCGTCTGGCAGACCGGCTCCGGCACCCAGACCAACATGAACGTCAACGAGGTCCTCTCCAACCGCGCCAACGAGATCCTCGGCGCCGGCCTCGGCGCGAAGAGCCCGGTTCATCCCAACGATCAGGTCAACCGTGGCCAGTCGTCGAATGACAGCTTCCCGACCGCGATGCATATTGCCGCGGCGCTCGAGATTTCGCGCCTGCTGCTTCCGTCCCTGCGCAAGCTCGAACAGGCACTGCAGGACAAGGCACAGCGCTTCGCTTCGCTGATCAAGATCGGCCGGACGCATCTCCAGGACGCGACGCCCGTCACGCTCGGCCAGGAATTCTCGGGCTACGCCACGCAGATCCATCTTGGCATCGGGCGGATCGAGGCCTCGCTCGGCGGGCTGCATGCGCTGGCCCAAGGCGGCACGGCGGTCGGCACCGGCCTGAACACCCATCGCGACTTCGCCGCCTTCTTTGCCAAGGAAATGGCGGGGCTCACCGGCCTGCCCTTCCGCCCCGCCGCCAATGCGTTCGAGGCGTTGGCGAGCCATGGCGCGCTCACCGCCGCCCATGGCGCGCTCGCCGCGCTTGCCATGGATCTGTTCAAGATCGCCAATGACATCCGCCTGATGGGCTCGGGCCCACGCTCGGGTCTCGGCGAGATCAGCCTGCCCGAGAACGAGCCCGGTTCCTCGATCATGCCCGGCAAGGTCAATCCGACCCAGGCCGAAGCCTTGACCATGGTGGCCACACAGGTTCACGGCAACCAGGCGACAATCGGCTTCGCCGCGAGCCAGGGCCATTTCGAACTGAACGTCTTCAAGCCGGTGATCGCTGCCGCCTTCCTGCAATCGGTCAGGCTGCTCGCCGATGCCGCAGACAGCTTCCGCGTGCACTGCATTGAAGGGATCGTCGCCAATGAGGACCGGCTCGCCGAGTTGCTGTCCCGCTCGCTGATGCTGGTCACAGCACTTGCACCGGCCATCGGCTACGACAAGGCTGCCAACATCGCCAAGGCCGCCCATCACAATGGCACGACCCTGCGCGAGGAAGCCTTGAGGGCCGGTGTCGACGCCGAGTTGTTCGACAGCACGGTGCGGCCCGAGCGCATGCTCGGCCCGTCCTGAACAAGGCCGGGCGGAATGGCAGAGATCATCAATCTCCGGCGCGCCCGCAAACAGCGCCAGCGCGTAGCGGCCGAAGCCAAGGCCGACCAGAACCGTATCGACTTCGGACGGAGCAAAGCCGAGCGCAGCCTGACTGAAGCGCGGCGCGATAAGGCCATCCACGAACTCGACGGTCACAAGCTTGCGCTTTCACCCGATGACAAGGGCGAGACCCCGGGGTGAGCCGCGAGCGCAAACATTCTCTCGCCATTGCCGGGCACCGCACCAGCGTATCGCTCGAGGAGCCGTTCTGGGCGGCACTCAAGGAGATTGCCGGGCAGGAGCGCCGCACGCTTGCCGCACTCGTCGCCGATGTTGATTCCCGCCGCGGCGAGGCCAATCTCTCCTCCGCGCTGCGCCTGCACGTGCTGGCGCATTACCAGCGCCTGGCGGGACGCGGCTGACGGGCATCGCCTCGCCTGAGGAGCCAGATCCGCTCAGTTTCGAGGCTGATGGACACGCCGCTTCAAACCGGAAAATACTGGAATCACGGCGTGAAGCTCGTCGGTCAGTCCGGCTACGGAGTCCGCGAGAGCGGACGCGGCACGGGCTCTATCTGCAGGGGCGGTCCCAGCGATGGAGCCGGTGTCACCGGTCGCAAAATCTGCTCGGGAAAATTCTCGCGGGGTGCGCCAGGCAGGATCAGCGGGCCGCCAGGATGCTGAGGTTGAGCTGCACGCGTTGCCGCAGCGCGCGCCTCGATCTCCGCTCTGCGCCGCGCCTCGTCTGCTCGCCTGGCCTCTTCCACCCGGCGCTGCTCCTCGAGACGTTGCGCCTCCTGGGCGCGCCTGGCTTCTTCCAGGGCGCGCGCTTCCGCGGCACGGCGCTCGTCTTCGGCGCGCTTCTCCTCGGCAAGGCGGCGTTCTTCCTCCGCTTTCAGGAAGTCTGCAAGCTTGCGTTCGTTCTCACGCATCTCACGCTCGGCGCGCAGGCGGCGCGCATGCATTGCGCGCTCGCGTGCATCCGCCTCGAAGGCTTCGACCCGCTCCATCTCGCGGGCCAGCGCTCGCGCCGCCACGGCATTCGCGAAAGCTCCGACATCGGTCTCGCGCCGCAGTCCCGATAGCGGCCCGCGCCACGCCACGCCAAGTGCCGGCGCCGCCATCGGCCAGCCCTTGGGCAACGGGCCGAGTGGGCGCAGCCCCAGCCTCAGATCGGCGGTCAGCGCCCTGAGGTCGATCACTCCACTTGCCTCGGCCTGGAGATCCCCGCGCTCGATCGTCAACGGGGCGAGCCGCACGAGGCCACCGGCGAGCGTGAAGGGCAGCGTAATATCACCCAAAAGCCATGAGCCGCGGTCAAGAGCATCCGCCAGCCGGGTCTGCAAACGGCTGGTCTCGCTCTCGGATGCATCCTCTCCGGTCCCGGCAATGACGCGGGCATAGCCACCGGGATCGAACCGGGTGAGACTCGCGCCTGCGATGGTGAAACTACCGGCTCCCCCCAACCCCGCAACCAGCCGCGCGGGGCTCTCTCCGGAACCACCGCCCTCCACTTGACCTGACAGCTTCCCGGCAAGTGCGTTGCCGGTGAGCATCGCGAGATCGAGCTGCGCCAGCGCGATCCGGCCGGAAAGCTGCGCAAGCCCGCCTTCACGCCGTGCCGTAAGCCGCCCGGAGACCTTACCACCGGCATAGCTTCCCGAGAGCGCCTCGATCTGGATTTCGCCGGGGCTGGCATGCAGGGAGAAAGCCGCATCGTTCAGGGCGATATCATCACTGAAGAGCAGGGATTTGGCTTCGACCGACAGGCTGATCTCGCCAAGGCCCGAGGCCATGCCGAAACGGACCGCCGACCAGTTGCTGCCCGGAGATGCCGCCGCGGTTCCCAGGGACGAGCCGATCACGCTCCTCAGATCAACATATGGCAGCGCGAGCTTGCCGGAGATTGGCCCCTCTCTCGGCAAGGCCAGCGTCCCCCGTGCACTGCTTCCGCCAAGATTGGCGACAAGACCATCAAGCGCGATCTGGTCGCTGGCGAAGCGAACCATGCCATGCGCGTCCAGCACCGCATCGGGCAGGGCGCGCGCGAGCCCCTCCGGCAGGATCTGGCCGGGACGATCCGCTTGCACGGTCAGTCGCGGCACATCGGCGCCCGCCTCGCCGTCGACCACGATCGACAATCCAGGCCCCGCCAGCGAGCCACTGAGGCGCCCTTGCTGACGGTCGAGAACGAGCCTGCCAGGTCCACCCTGCATCGGTACCGGCAGGCCGAGAGCGGCGAAGAGCTGTCGACGATCGGCAAGATCAAAGCGCAGATTGGCTCCGGTCCATGTCCCGCTCCGGTCCAACCGCGCATTCAGGGCCAGCGTTCCGGCTTGCGCGCCGCCTTCCAGCAGCAGGGCCGTGTCGCCGGCCACCGTGCGCGTCAGGCGGTAGCTTGAATCCAGCCGTGAGAGCCCGTCCCCGGCGCGCCCGAGCGCTTGACGGAGCGCCTCCGGCAGAAGCGGCCCGGCAAGGGCTGCAAGCGCCTCGAAGCGTGGCGCACGAATGCGACCGGAGATTTCGCCCCCTTCCGGCAGCAGCGCACCGGCGCCGTTGACTGAAACTCCGCCGAACCCGTCGACGGCAAGCCGGCTGAGCCGCCAGTTGCTGCCCTCGCGTGCGAGAGCAAGCTGGGCGGAACCGGGCGGCGCATTGCGAAAACGGGCTCCGCTCAGCGACAGGTCGAGCGCCAGGTCGCGCGTCCCGATCAACCCGGCGAAACTCCCGCCCGCTGGCAGGGTATTGAGATCGAGCCCCTGCACCGCGAGCTTTGCCGCCAGCCGATCCGCGGCAATCTCTCCGGATCCGTCCAGCCTGACGCCGGAAGCCCCGGCGATGGTCAGGTGCTCGAAGCGCAGCTGTTCCGAGCTCCAATCGCCAACCGCTTCCGCATCGATCTGCCTCAGATCTGCAATCAGGTCGGAGAGGGCTGGATCGAGCCCGGCCCGCGCCAGCGCCAGCCCGACGCGGCGCGCGTCATCCGCCTTGAGGTTGAGCTTGCCACGAAATCCTGTGGCGTCGACTGCGCCCGTTGCACCGACCAGGGCGCCTGCGACGCGCAGCGAGGCCGATGCATTGGCCAACCCGACCTCGTTCAGCCGCCCACGCAGGGCGACAGCCGAAAAATCCTCGCCGCGCCACGCGAATTGATCGAGATCGAGGCTGAGATCGAGCGCGCCGGGAAGCCCGCGCAGGGCCCGCGCAAAGCCAACGCGTTCGCCAAGTGCCGTGGCCAGCGCGTCGCCATCCACGCGCCGCGCCCGCAAGGCAACCGAGCCTGTGCCTTGCATGGGCAGGAACTGCCCCTCGCCCTCCAGCCGGGCAACGCCGCCGGCAAGATCGACCGTAAGCCCGCTCAACTCGAACAGGTGACTGCCGCCGCTCACCCGCCCCGAAAGGCTGACGGCTCCACCCGGCGCAGCCGTGAACAGACCGTCCAGTCCTGGTGTGACGCCGCCCTTCTCGGTCGGCAACAGGAAGGCGCCGTCAAAGCTGAGCTGGCCCTCCTCCCCCGTCACGGTGGCCTTGGCGCGCAGGCGACCATCCGGCTCGATCGTTCCTGTCGCGAGGCGCAACGAGGAGCCGCCGACCTCGCCCTCCATGCGCCATGGGCCGGCAAGGCTGACCGCGGTGAGTTCCGCAGCGATCGGCGACACTGTGACGGGGTCCTTGCCCGCCTCCCGCCAGATTAGCGCCGAGCGGCGCACGCTGAAATGGTCGAGGCTGGTCTGCACAGGCAGGCCCGCACCAATCGGATGCGGCAGCAGCACCGCGCCTGCATCATTGGCAACAAGCGAGAGCGTCGCGCCTTCGACATCAGCGTCGGAGAAACGGAACTCACCACGCGCAAGCGCGGTCAATGCAAGCTCGACGGTGAGATGCTCGATCGTCGCGTGGCTCGCCTGTCCACCTTGATCGCCGATGCGGACATCGGCCAGGGTCAGCCGCGGCGACGGCAGCAATCTCAGGCCGATGCCGCCGGCAACGCGCGTCTCCGCGCCGAGCGTAGCGCTGAGGCGCTCCTCGATCTGCGGTCGATACAGTCGCCAATCGACAAAGCCCGGTCCGATCAACGCGGCCAGCAATGCCAGCACCAGGAGACCGGCCAGAACGGTCAGGGTCTCACGCACCTTTTAGCATCATCCCTCTTGTCGGCGGTTATGCGATCTTGCCGCCAACTCGCGGCGAGATCACGACATTCCAGTTCCCGATACCGCCGCGCAAGCTGTCTGGATGTCACAAGACCAGGATTTTGCCTGGATTGAGGATGTTCTGCGGGTCGAGCGAGCGCTTGAGCAGGCGCATCACATCCAGTGTCGCCGGGCCGTGCTCGATCTCGAGATACTTGATCTTCTTCTGACCAACGCCATGCTCGCCTGTGCAGGTGCCGCCCATGGCGAGGGCGCGCTTCACCAGCCGGTCGATGAAACCGCGGCAGCGCTCCATCTCGTCCTCATCGGCGAGGTCGACGAGTGGCTGGGTATGGAAATTGCCGTCTCCGACATGGCCGGCGATCGGGGCGATCAGACCGCTGGCCTCGATGTCACGCTTGGTTTCCTCGACGCATTCGGCAAGCTGGGAGATCGGCACGCAGACATCGGTCGCGACCGATTCAACGCCCGGCCGCAAGGCGCGAGCAGCCCAATAAGCGTCGTGGCGAGCCTGCCAAAGCTTCGACCGGTCCTCGGCCTTGGTCGCCCAGTCGAACGGTCCACCGCCGAAATCGGCGGCAATCTCGCCGAAGCGCTCCGCCTGCTCCTTCACGCCGGCCTCCGTGCCGTGGAACTCGACGAAGAGCATCGTCGTCTCCGGCAAGCCGAGCTTGGAATGCAGGTTCACGCCACGGATCATCACATCATCGAGCAGTTCGATGCGCGCGACCGGCAGACCGGACTGGATCGTCACGATGGTCGCGTCGCAGGCTGCCTTCACCGAAGGAAACGGGCAGACGCCGGCCGAAATCGCCTCCGGGATGCCGTGCAGCTTGAGCGTGACCTCGGTGATAATCCCGAGCGTGCCCTCCGAGCCGACGAGCAGGCGGGTCAGATCATAGCCGGCGGAGGTCTTCCGCGCGCGGCTGGACGTCTTCACGACCGAGCCGTCGGCCATCACCGCGGTCAGAGAAAGGACATTGTCCTTCATCGTGCCGTAGCGCACCGCATTCGTGCCCGAGGCGCGTGTCGCCGCCATGCCGCCGATGGACGCATCCGCGCCGGGGTCGATCGGGAAAAACAGCCCCTGGTCGCGCAGATGCTCGTTGAGTTCCTTGCGGGTCACGCCGGCTTCGACGACGCAATCGAGATCCTCGGCATGAACGGCAATGATGCGCTTCATCTGGCTGAGATCGACGCAGACGCCACCGAACGGCGCGTTGACATGGCCTTCGAGCGAGGTGCCCGTGCCGAATGCGATCACGGGGACGCCGTGGCTCGCACAGAGCTTGACGATCTCCGACACCTCTTCGGTGCTCTGCGGATAGACGACCGCATCCGGCGGCTGGTTCGGAATCCAGGTCAGCGTGTGGCCGTGCTGCTCCCGTACCGCCAGGCTCGTCACCAGCCTGTTGCCGAATCGGGCGGCGAGCGCCCGCGTCACCGCCTCGATCGCAGCCGGCGACGGCGGCAGGGTTGCGGCAGAGGCGGCATAAGAAGCAGTTGCAAAAAGGCTCATTGTCTTTTTCCGGGCTTGGCGCTTAACTTGGAACTGGTCGGCTTCGGAAGCGGTTGAATCTGACGAGGCAGACCGTAGCGATAGCAGGCGGGTTTGTCCTGCGTGTCGCCGTCGGCGGCAAGATCGCCGGGCGCATGGGAGGCGGTGCATCAGGCAGGGCATAGCTCGTCCGGCGGCGTCTTCAAGACGATGGTAGCGTGTCAGTGGAGTTCCGTTCCGCCGCACGCAACAACTCTGCGGGAGGCGGCCATGAAAGACGAGATCCGCGCTCCGGCGCTGTTCTTCTCCCCCTTCGTATCGTCCGCAATGCGGGTCGAAACGCCCTGGATCGACTATAACGGCCATCTCAACATGGCCTATTATCACGTGCTGTTCGATCGGGCCGTCGACGAGGTCTTCTCGCTCGTCGGCCTGAACCAGGACTATGTCGACACGCGCAACGCGTCCTATTTCGCGGCCGAATGCCATATCCTCTACAAGCGCGAATTGACCGAGGACGACCTCGTGCGGGTCACCGCACAACTGATCGCCTTCGACGAAAAGCGCCTGCACTACTATCTCGAAATGCGGCATGCGAGCGAAGGCTGGCTCGCGGCGACGAGTGAAAACCTCTCGCTGCATGTCGACATGGCGACCCGCAAGGTTTCGCCGTTTCCGCCCGATATCCTGGCCAATCTCGCCCTGATGAAAGCGGCGCATTGTCGCATGCCGCTGCCGGCCACGATCGGGCGCATCATCGGCATGCCGAAGAAGACGACGATCACGGTCGAGGATCAGCACGACGAGCGCGAGCTCGAAACGCGCCACTGAGAGCGGCAGAGCCGGCGCAGGCTGCCTGCCCCTGTCACTGGGCCCGACGCAGCCCCATCTTGGGCGATCAGCGACGGCCGAAAGGGGCGGAGATGGTCAAGGCAACCTGGAACGGCGCCGTTCTGGCAAAATCCGACAACACGGTCGTGGTCGAAGGCAACCACTACTTTCCACGCAGCGCGATCCGCTCTGAATTCTTCAAACCAAGCGAGACGACGTCGATCTGTCCGTGGAAGGGCACGGCCAACTACCATTCGATCGTCGTCGCAGGCGCTGAGAACAGGGACGCCGCCTGGTATTATGCCGAGCCCAAGGCCGCTGCCGCCGAGATCAAGGACCGCGTCGCCTTCTGGAAGGGTGTGGAGATTTCCTGATCAGTCGTTGTGATCGGGGATCTTCAGGACATGCCCGCAGGCCTTGCAATGCACGGCGTCCGGCTCGTGCCGCTGCAGTGCGCATTGCGGGCAGGGAAAGGTGACCTTGTTGGGCCGGAAGATCGCTTGCGCCAGACGCACGAACAGCGAGATCCCGACGATCATCACCACGATCGAGGTCAGCTTGCCGGCGGTGCCGGGCAAGGTGATGTCGCCGAAGCCCGTCGTCGTCACGGTCGCGACCGTGAAATAGAAAGCGTCGACATAACCCGCGAAGCCCGCCGTCTCGCGAAAGAAGAAGGTGTAGATGAAGCCCGTCACCACGAACAGGAAGGTCACGATATTGACCACCGCCCGTGCTGCGCTTTCCCACTCGGGGTAGCCCGCAGCGCGCAGCCGTTCCCAGATCAGCCCACGCTGTGACAGCGACCAGAGCCGCAGGATGCGCAGGAAGCCGAAATTCTCCAGCCATTGCGGCGCGAGCAGTGTTGCCAGGATGAAGAGATCGAGCAGCATGCTCGGCCGGCGCAGCAAGCGCGGAATCTTCGAGGAGGCCAGCATTCGCGCGCCGATCTCGATGACCATGATCACGGCGACGGAGTAATCGAGCCAATAGAAGAGCGGCCGTTCGCGGATCAGCGGTGTCGCGATGAAGAAGGCGATGATCAGCAGGTCGACGACCGCTGTCGCAAGCTGAAAGCGCATCGCCCCGGGAGAGCGGCCATGGTAGAGCTGGCGCAGGCCGTCCCGCAGTCTTTCGACCTGCCCTTCCCTGCGAACAGACGTCGTATCCTCGGCCATTCCATGGCGTTACAGGCCAAAGGATGGCGCGTCCAGCACCCGCTGCTCAGGCGGCCCGCCGCGTTGCCACGGCATGGATGGCGTAGCCGCGAAGGAGCCGGGTCGTGCGGCTCTCGACGCCCTCGATCCGCGACAATTCGGCGATTGCCTCGGGCAGATCATGCCTTGGCGTGACGTGAAACAATGTCAGCCAGCGATTCAGCATGGCCCTGAACGACGCAGGCAAGCCGGTCTGGTCGCCGAAATCGACGATATGCAGTGAACCGGTGGCCGTCAGCGTCCGCAGCGCCTGAGCGATCACGCCCCGCCAGGGGGGAATCATCGAGAGCGCATAGGAGATGACGATGCGATCAAATCCATCGCGCCCGAACAGGGCCGCCGCGTCGAAGCAGGTCGCGTCTGCCTGTGCCAGATGGATGCGCTCCGAGAGCCCCGATCGTGCCACGCTTCTCTCCGCCGTCGCGAGCATCTCGGCCGAGACGTCGAGACCGTAGCACTGCGTGCCCGGATAGGTCCGGGCGAGCTTGATCAGGTTGCGCCCTGTGCCGCAGCCGATTTCCAGGATCGCGCTGCCCGGCGCAGGATCGAGCTCGGCGATGAGCCGGTCCCGGCCAAGCAGATAGAATTTGCGGCTGGCGTCATAGATATGGCGCTGGTGGCGATACATCCGGTCCATCAGGCCGGCGGCCTCGGTCGTGGCGCGGCCAGCGCTCATGCCACCGCCCCCTGCAGCACATGGAGATGGAAGGCGCCATAGATCGACGAGCGATCGCGCGCTCCAAGCTCGCGGCTGCGTGCTTCCTCATAGCGCCATTGCGCGAGAATCGAGGCCGGCACCCGGCCCGGCAGCAGCCGCTCATCGGCAGCCGTCCGGAAGATTACGCGGGCGCCGGGTCGCGCCGTGCGCGTGATCTGCGTCCAGAGCGCCGTGAGATCCGCATCATTCATCCAGTCCTGAGCATCGAGCAGCACATAGGCATCGCAGCTCTTCGCAGGCTGGCTCTCGAGAAAGGCCGTGATCGCGCTCTGGTGATAGGCGACGTGGCCCGCCCGCTCTCGAACGGCCGCGAAATTCCGGCTTTCAAGATAGGGCGGCAAGGATGCGTTCTCGTCCGTCGCATAGCCCCGTCCAAAGGCCTGCCGGGCAAAATAGTTCGACTTCAGGTCGAAGCCGCAGGCCAGCCTTTCAAGCCGGCGCCGGAGCACGCCGCGTATCCCGGCGTCGCCGTCAGCCGCGAGGGCCTTGTACTGGGCCGGCGGGATGCCCAGCCCATAGAGCGAGGCCGGCTGGCGCACCAGCCAACGCACCAGGGGCTTGTCGAAGACGGGAGCGATATGCCTGTCGAACAGGGCGCGCTGCTCGGCCATGTCGCGAGCCTGCAGCATCACGCGCGGATCGCAGCCGAGCGTACGGCCAAGGAGATGTCCAGCCCCGATGAAACGGCCGAGCAGGCCGTACCGGTAGAAATTGCGGGCAAAGACCTGGATGCGCCGGCGCCCGCTCAGGCTGCGGCCTTCCCAGTAGCTGCGAGAGACGGCATCGAGGCGTGGCGCGATCTCGGCGTCATAGAGCGCGATATTCGCCTGCGATTGCGCCTCGCCGAAAAAGCGCAGGAACTGCTCATGGCCTGCCAGGCTGTCGAGTGCGGCGAGCTTGAGCTTGCCGAGCGCGATATGGGCGCCATTCAGATCGACAGCGCTGATCTTCGCCGGGTTGGCGGTGAGATAGGACAGGATGTTGCAGGAGCCGGACGCGATTGCCACGACATGATCATCGGGGCGCAGGTCCAGTGCCTCCATGTCGACGACCGGGTCTTCCCAGATCTGCGGATAGACGAGCCCGGAAAAGGCCAGGGTGAACAGGCGCTCCAACATCCCCGCCCGCGACAGCGGCTTGCTGCGATGCACCGCCGTGGTCAGGCCCATTGTGGTTTCCCGCCGAACCGTACGCGCCGTCTGCATTCTTCGTTCCTCGCGCGGTCCGTTGTGATGGCGAGCCGACTAGAGGAGTCGCGTGACGGTTGGGTGACGCGCCTTGCGGATCAGCTATCCGTGAGGGCGGGCTGACGTGGAGCGCAATCATCCCCATATTCCGCCCGAAACCTTTGAACGGGAGAATGACGATGGGACTGTCCGGACTGTTCGGCGGCAAGGTCAGGGAAGCCGGTGAGTTCGAATTCCAGTTGACCGACGAGGAGTGGCGCCGCCGCCTGACCCCGGAGCAGTACCACGTGCTGCGCGGGCATGGCACCGAGCGCGCCGGCTCCTGCGCCTTGAATTTCGAGAAGCGCGCCGGGCGGTTCACCTGCGCCGGTTGCGGCAACCCCTTGTTCCAGTCCGGCAAGAAATTCGAGAGCGGCACGGGCTGGCCGAGCTTCGACCAGCCACTGGAGGGTGCGGTCGGTATCAGCGAGGACAATAGCTACATGATGCAGCGCACCGAGGTGCATTGCGCCCGCTGCGGCGGCCATCTCGGCCATGTCTTCCCTGACGGCCCGCCACCGACCGGACTGCGCTACTGCATCAATGGCGTGGCGATGGATTTCGCTCCGGCCGAGGCCTGAGCCAGTCGGCCGGCCGCGCTCCCCTTCGGGAGGGCGGCCGCGCAAACGCGTGAGTGCTATTCCACCGCCGGGACGGCCCGATGCGCCAGCGCGGCAGCATCCACGGACGCCGGCAGATCGCCGAAATGGCCCGACCAGCGCCCCTCGAGCCGCGTCGCGATGAAGGCGTCTGCGACCATGTGAGGTGCGTGGCGCAGCAGCAACGAGGCCTGCAGCGCCAGCGCCAGCCGCTCGACCAGCCGCCGCGCCTGTCCTTCGCTTCGCACCAAAGTGGGTATCTCCGACTCCAGCGCGCTCAAATGCGCATCAAAGCGATTGTCGGCGCCGGCCGCGCGTCGCATCTCCTCGATCAGCGCCACGAGAGAGCCCGGCTCTCGCTCCAGCGAGCGCAGCACATCGAGACAAATGACGTTGCCCGAGCCCTCCCAGACGCTGTTGAGCGGCGCCTCCCGATAGAGCCGGGCCATGGGGTTTTCCTCGATAAAGCCGTTGCCGCCATGGCATTCCAGCGCCTCGACCACCACCGCCGGCGCGCGCTTCGAGACCCAGTATTTCGCAATCGGCGCGCCGATCCGCGCCAGCAACCGGTCGCTCTCGCTCGTTTCCTGACGGTCGAGCGCCGCAAACAGCCGAAAGGCGAGCCAGGCTGCAGCCTCGGCCTCGATCGCAAGATCGGCCAGCACGTTCTGCATGATCGGCTGATCGATCAGCCCGCGCTGGAAGGCGCGCCGATGGGCCGCGTGATGCGCCGCCAGCGAAACGGCGAGCCGCATCTGCCCGGCCGACGCCGCCGCAATGTCCAGCCGGGAGCCCTGGTTCATCGCCAGGCCGGTGCGCAGGCCCCGGCCTGGCTCGCCGATCATCTGGCCGATCGCACCGCGGAATTCGACCTCGGACGAGGCATTCGAGCGATTGCCGCATTTGTCCTTGAGCCGCTGGATCGCCACGCCGTTGCGCGAGCCGTCCGGCAGCCAGCCCGGCACGACGAAGCAGGAAATGCCCTCGGCGGTTCGGGCCAAGGTCAGGAACAGGTCGGAATGCGGCACCGAGAAGAACCACTTGTGCCCGGTCAGGGACCATGTCCCGTCGCCATTGTCCTCGGCGATGGTCTGGGTCTGGCGCAGGTCAGAGCCTCCCTGCTTCTCGGTCATTGCCGTGCCGACGGTCGCCCCTGTCTTGGCGGAGGCGGTCGTCTGGCGGCGGTCATAGCGGTTGGAGCTGACCAGGGCGCCCCACTTGCTCCAGAGGTCGGGTTCCTGCCTCAGGACCGGGATCGCGGCATAGGTCATGCTGATCGGGCAGCAGATGCCGCTTTCGCCCTGACTCCAGAGATAGGAGAGCGCAGCACGCGCCACCTGTGCGCCCGGGCCCGGCCTGTTCCATGCGAGCGAATGGGTCTCCTGCTCGATCGCAAGCCCCATCAATTCGTGCCAGGCCGGATGGAACTCGATCTGGTCGATGCGGTTGCCGAACCGGTCATGCGTCCTGAGTTCGGGCGGGAACCTGTTCGCCAGTCGCGCCAGGTCCTGCACCTGCGCCGAGCCGACAATGCGCCCTGCCGCGTGCAGGCGCTCCGAGGCCCAGCCTGCATCGAAGGCGGTGGCCGCCGCCTGCAACACGGGATCAGCCGCGAAGGCGTCGTAATCGCACAGTATGGGAACCTGGTTCGTCACTTCATGGGTGGAATGGCGGGAGGCGATATCCACATTCATCGCGGCGCGTCCTGACGATCGGGCGAGCATTCAACGCCCAACAGCCTTATCCAGCAATCTGCGGCGCGACAGCCTATATTGCCTCTGGAACGAATCACGATCAAAGCGACCTGAAGCCTTGTCCGATCACACCACGTCCGCCCCTCTGCCCCGCCCCGGCGGCCTCGCCGCCCGCGCCGCCGCACAGCCGGCGGCAGGCTATCTGGCAGGCCTCAACCCGGAGCAGCGGCAAGCGGTCGAGGCCACGGATGGCCCTGTTCTGGTCCTGGCAGGCGCCGGCACCGGCAAGACCCGTGTGCTGACCACGCGCATCGCCCATCTGATCGCCACCAACCGCGCCTATCCGTCCCAGATCCTCTCGGTGACCTTCACCAACAAGGCAGCGCGCGAGATGAAGGAGCGCATCGCAAGCCTCGTCGGCCCCGTGGCCGAAGGCATGCCCTGGCTCGGCACCTTCCACTCGATCTCGGCCAAGATCCTGCGCCGCCATGCCGAGCTCCTCGATCTGCGCTCGGACTTCACCATTCTCGATACCGACGACCAGATTCGCCTTATGAAGCAGGTCATCACGGCCGCCGGGATCGACGAGAAGCGCTGGCCCGGCCGCATGCTGGCGGGCTTCATCGACAGCTGGAAGAACCGCGGGCTTGCCCCCAAGGACGTGCCGCCGGGTGAAGCCGGCGTCTTCGCCGGAGGCAAGGGCGGCGCCCTTTATGCCGCCTATCAGGAGCGGCTGAAGACGCTGAACGCAGTCGATTTCGGCGATCTGCTGCTGCACTGCCTGACGCTGTTCCGGGAGCATGCCGATGTGCTCGCGACCTATCATGAGCGCTTCCGCTACATCCTGGTCGACGAATATCAGGACACCAACACCGCCCAGTATCTCTGGCTGCGCCTGCTGGCGCAGGGCCGGCGCAACATCGCCTGCGTCGGCGACGACGACCAGTCGATCTATGGCTGGCGCGGCGCCGAGGTCGACAACATCCTGCGCTTCGAGCACGATTTTCCCGGCGCGGTCGTGGTCAGGCTGGAACGGAACTACCGCTCGACCGGGCATATCCTCGCCACCGCCTCAAAACTGATTGCCCGCAACGAAGGCCGGCTCGGCAAGACATTGCGCACCGAGGACGAAGCCGGGGAGAAGGTCACGATCACCGGCGCCTGGGACAGCCAGGAGGAAGCCCGCCTGATCAGCGACGAGATCGAGGCGATGCAGAGCAAGGGCGAAAACCTTGCCGAGGTCGCCATCCTCGTCCGCATCTCCGCCCAGATGCGCGAGATCGAGGAGCGCTTCGTCCATGTCGGCGTGCCCTATCGCGTCATCGGCGGCCCACGCTTCTATGAGCGGGCCGAAATCCGCGACGCCATGGCCTATCTGCGCTGCGTGGTGAGCCAGACCGATGATCTCGCCTTCGAGCGCATCGTCAATGTGCCGAAGCGCGGGCTGGGCGACGCGACGGTCCAGCTTCTGCACAACCACGCCCGGGCAACCGGCCTGTCGCTGCTGCAATCGGCCCGTGCCGTGGTCGAGACCGAGGAACTGAAGCCGAAGGCCCGCACCGCGCTGCGCGAACTGGTCGAGGCCTTTGCCCGCTGGTCGACCAAGGCCGAACACATGAAGCAGGGCGAGCTTGCCGAGCAGGTGCTGGAGGAATCCGGCTATACCGAGATGTGGCAGAAGGATCGCTCGGCCGATGCCGCCGGCCGCCTCGAGAACCTCAAGGAACTGGTGCGCTCTCTGGACGAGTTCCCAGACCTGCCGGCCTTCCTTGAGCACGTCTCGCTGGTGATGGATGCCGATGGTGGCGAGGCCGGGGCGCGCGTCAGCATCATGACACTGCACGCGGCCAAGGGGCTCGAATTCGATACTGTCTTCCTGCCCGGCTGGGAGGAAGGCCTGTTCCCGAACCAGCGCGCGCTCGACGAAAGCGGCCGCGCCGGGCTGGAAGAAGAGCGCCGCCTCGCCCATGTCGGCCTGACCCGGGCCCGCAAGCGCCTGAAGCTCCTCTTCGCCTCGAACCGTCGGATTCACGGCCTCTGGCAATCGAGCCTGCCGAGCCGCTTCATCGACGAGTTGCCGGAGGAGCATGTCGAGGTCGTGCAGGCGCCGTCTACCTATAGCCAGGGCGGCTACGGCGCCTCGCGCTTCGACCGCATGGAAAGCTTCGGCTCCTCATACCAGACACCAGGCTGGCAGCGCGCTCAGGAGAATCGTGCGCGGAACGGCGGCGGCTCAGGCTTCTCGGACAACAGCGGCCGCGGTTTCGGCCAGGGTGGCTCGGGCTCGGGCCGCCAGCGCGGCCCGGTGCTGATCGAGGGCGAGTTGACGGCGAAATCGACCGGCAGCTCCGCTTTCGATGCCGGCGCCCGTGTCTTCCATATCAAGTTCGGCCCGGGCTCCGTCGCGAGCGTCGACGGTAACAAGCTGACCGTCGATTTCGACAAGGCGGGCCGGAAGATGGTGCTGGACTCGTTCGTGCAGAAGGCGGGCTGAGCAAGCGCAGCCGTCATGTCCGGCGCGCCGATGCAGAGCATCGCCGAAGCGGTTATGCAGGCCCGGATTGCCCCAGGCCGGTTCCGCAGGAATGCCGGCTCCAAGCCAGCAGGATCAGCACGATGCCCGACGTCGCGGTCAATCTGACCGACACCGCCAATCCCGATCTCCACGCGGTGATCTCGCAGGGCCTGCGGGACTACAATGTCGAGATGGGCGGCGTCAGCGACCACAGGCCACTGACGATCACCATCAAGGACAGCAGGAGTGATGAACTGATTGGCGGCCTGCTCGGTCGCACCTCGCTCGGCCTGCTGTTCATCGACCTGTTCTATGTGCCCAAGACCCAGCGCGGGTCGGGCCTCGGCACCCGCATTCTGCAGATGGCAGAGGCCGAGGGTTTTCGCCGAGGTTGCCGCAAGGCGGTGCTCTACACACTCAGCTTCCAGGCGCCGGACTTCTACAAGCGCTTTGGCTGGAGCGTCTTCGGTGAGATCGCGCTCGAACCGCCCGGAGCGACCCGCTATTTCATGACCAAGGACCTCGCCGCCCCTGCCGACGGCGCATGACATCCGCCCCTGCCCCTGCTATCCCGCCCGCATGCGTGAAGGTCTTCTCCCAGCCACGGTCGCGACCGTGCTCGAACTCTCAACCAGCGGCGACAAGGCGCGCGCGCTGACGGAACTGCTCGGCGAGATCTTCGATCCGACCGAGACGGCTATTTCCTCCTTTGAGATCGAGGACGGCGTCACCACGCTCTCGCTCAGCGCGCCGTGGAAGGTCGAGATTTATTTCGCGACCCATCCCGATGAAGACGCGGTGCGTGACATGCTGCGCCCGATCGTCGGCGACAGCATCGATTCAACCCCCTTCACCACCGTCAACCAGAAGGATTGGGTCGCCACCAGCCTCGACGGGCTCAAGCCCGTGCGGGCCGGGCGCGTGCTCGTCCATGGCGCGCATGACCGCGGCACGGTGCGGGTGAATGATGTCGCGATCGAGATCGAGGCGGCGCTCGCCTTCGGCACCGGCCATCACGGCACCACCGCCGGCTGCCTGCTGGCGCTTGATGCCGAACTCAAGAAGCGCCGCCCGCTGCGCGGCCTGGATGTCGGCACCGGCACCGGGATTCTGGGGCTCGCACTGGCGATGCAAACGAAGCGCCGCGTCGTCGCCGGCGATATCGATGCCGTCGCAGTCGAAGTCGCAGCGCGCAATGCTCGCGTCAACCACGCGCCAGGGGCGCTCGATCTCTATGTCGCGCCCGGCCTGCTCCACGCCAAGGCAAACCGGCCCGACCATTTCGATCTGGTCTTCGCCAATATTCTGGCCGGCCCGCTGAAGCGTCTCGCCCCGTCGCTCGCGCGCGTGCTGGCGCGGGACGGAACCCTGATCCTCTCCGGGCTTCTGGCGATGGATGTCGCCGGGATCGTCTCGACCTACCGGCACCAGGGCCTGTTCCTGGCGCGCCAGTCCCTGCGCGAGGGTTGGGCCACCCTCGTCATGAAAAGGGGCGGCGCGGCCCCAAGACCGCGCCGCCCCTACTAGGCCAGCCACCCAAAGAGGGTGTTGTCGCTCCGAGCTCAGGCTCAGAAGGCGATGTGGCCGTACTTCTGTTCCGCCTCGGCCTGCAGGGCGCGAGCGTCATGCCAGACGGCGGCGGTGAACTTGGCCGTATCGACGACCCATTCGAAGACGTGCTTGACGATGGCGATCATGGTCTTGGTCCTTTTTGGAGCGCGGGCGGCCTCTTCGGGCGCGGCGCTAAAGATCAGCGGTTGAACGGAAGCGCGGCGTCGTTCTTCAGCGCCGTTTGCGGAAAGCCGCCGAGCACGATCTCCGCCTCGTTGACGAGGTAGGAGCGCGCGCGCAGCTCACGGATGGCGGAGCGGCGACGGCTTTCGATCATTGCGACATAGAGGCGCTGCCAGAAGCTCAGACCCGCCGTGTTCATGGCTTTGGCGGCAGGCAGGGCTTCGGTCGCATTCAATACATAGGTCACAGGTCCATCTCCTCATTCCAAACGAAGGACAGTCCCGGTCGCTTCCTCGTTCTCTTATGCAACCAAAGTGGTACTTCTTCGCACTTGCGAGAAGATGATTTCGCAGATGCGAGATATGCGCATGACGCATGCGTACCCCAAATTTTCATTAACATTTGACGCCCACCGCATAGCGAAGAGGCAAAACGCCCAAAACGTCGGCTATGAGGGCCTGCCGACAAAGCAGGCAAGGATGTCGCATTTGCGCTGGCCTTCCGCCGGTTCTGACGCGACGATGGCGGGTATCGCCATGTTTGGACCCGCCATGACCGAATCGCCCGCGCACAATTTGCCGACCTGCCGCTTCCAGTCCTTTTCCGAACCGAGCAATCCGGCCGAAGTCGCGCCCCGCGTCGCGGCCCTGCGCAAGGCGCTCGCTGCACAAGGCCTGGACGGGTTCATCGTGCCGCGCGCGGACGAGCATCAGGGTGAATATGTTCCGGCCCATATGGCGCGGCTCGCCTGGCTCACCGGCTTCACCGGCTCGGCCGGCAATGCCGTCGTGCTGACCGACAAGGCAGTCCTGATCGTCGACGGCCGTTACACGATCCAATCGGCCGAGCAGACCGACACGCAGGTCGTTGCGCCAGTGAAGATGGAAGAGACCCCGCTCGAACGCTGGATCGAAACGAACCTGCCTGCAGGGGCGAGGCTGGGCTACGATCCCTGGCTGCACACCGTCGATGGCGTCGCGAAGCTCGAGAAGGCGGTCGCGGCTGCCGGCGGCACACTGACCGCCGTTTCGCGGAACCCGATCGACGCCCTCTGGAGCGATCGCCCGGCCCCTCCAGCCGCGGCGGTCAAGGCCCATCGCGGTGACTATGCCGGTGAGACCACCGCCAGCAAACTTGCACGCATCCAGGAAGCGCTGACCAAGGCCAAGGTGGACGCATTGGTCATTTCCGACCCGCATGCCCTCGCCTGGACCTTCAATATCCGCGGCGGTGACGTCGAGCACACGCCCCTGCCGCTGGGCTATGGCATCGTCCCGCGCGAGGGGCGCCCGACCGTCTTCCTTGCACCCGAGAAGATCACGAACGAGGCGGGCGACGCCATCGGTGCGGTCGGTGAGATCGCCCCGCCGGCGGCACTCGAAAGGCAACTCGAGGCGCTAGGCAAGGCCAGGGCCAAGGTCCGGCTCGATCAGGCGACGGCCGCCTCCGCACTCGCCACCCTGATCCGCGATGCCGGTGGCACGCCCGATGCCGGCGCCGACCCGATCGCATTGATGAAGGCAAGGAAGAACGAAGCCGAGCTCAACGGGACCCGCGCCGCGCATCTGCGCGATGGCGCAGCCGTGGTGCGCTATCTGTCATGGCTCGCGCGCGAGGCGCCGAAGGGCAAACTCACCGAGATCGACGCGGTCGCCGCACTGGAATCCGAACGCCTGAAAACCGGCCTGCTCAAGGACGTCTCCTTCACCACCATCGCCGGCGCCGGCCCCAACGCCGCCCTGCCCCATTATCGCGTCACGGAATCCAGCAATCGCCGGCTCGAACCCGGCATCTTCCTGGTCGATTCCGGAGCGCAGTACGAGGACGGCACCACCGATATCACCCGCACCATTGCAGTCGGTACCCCGACCGCCGAGATGCGCGATCGCTATACACGCGTGCTCAAGGGCCATCTGGCGATCTCGCGCGTGGTCTTCGTCAAGGGAACGTCGGGCGCGCAGCTCGACGCACTGGCCCGCCTGCCGCTCTGGCAGGCCGGTCTCGATTTCGATCACGGCACCGGCCACGGCGTCGGCAGCTATCTCTCGGTGCATGAAGGGCCGCAGCGGCTCTCCAAGCTCGGCACGACGCCGTTGGAGCCGGGCATGATCCTCTCCAACGAACCCGGCTACTACAAGCAGGGCGAGTACGGCATCCGCATCGAGAACCTGATCGTAGTCGAGGAGCGGAAGATCCCCGGCGGCGACCGCACGATCTATGGTTTCGAGACCATCACCTGGTGCCCCTATGAACGGGCGCTGATCGAGCGCTCGCTGCTCGATGCCGGTGAGATCGCCTGGATCGACGCCTATCACGCGCAAGTCTGGGCCAAGCTCAGCCCGCGATTGGAGGGCGAAGCGAGGGCCTGGCTGGAAGCCGCCTGCAGGCCGCTATAGACGCCGACCACTGCAGTGACACCGCCGCCATCGCTGGGCTCGTCCCGACCATGACGGCGGCTTCAGGTCATGTCCTTAGATCACCATCCTCAGCCCGACCACGGCCAGCACCCCAACGGCAACGACAGCCAGCAGCGGCAGCCGCGTTGCAGCGAGTGCGGCGAGGAGTGCGGCTCCGGTCTCCGGCCAGCCGGTCGCCAGCGCACTCGGCGCGATGACCGCCACCAGCACGGCCGGCGGAATGGCGTCGAAGGCTGCCTGCGCGCGTGGCGACAGATCGAGCCGCCCCGCCAGCGCCAGTCCGGCGATCCGCGTCAGATAGGTGACGGCCGCCATGCCCAGGATGGCGATGAGATTCAGCGTGTCGAGTGTCACGACTTCACGCCCTCCGCAACCACGTCTGGCTCCGTCCCCGCAGCCAGCCAGGCGGCCAGCAGACCGCTCAGCGCCCCCGCCGCGACATGCCAGGGTGGCCCGACGAACTTGTAGGTCAGCGCCGATGCGATACCGGCAGCCGCCACCGTCCAGAACGTCACCCTGCCCTTCCAGAACGAAGCGACCAGCGCGATGAACAGCGCGGTGAAGGCAAAGTCGGCTCCGAGCCTGCGCGGGTCGCCCATTGCCGCGCCGACCGTTGCGCCCACAGTCGTCGTCGTCAGCCAGCATGAGACGAAGGGCACGATCATGCCGAACCAGTAGGCCGGCGTGAGCTGCCGCAGCCGGGCTCGCTTCTCCGCCAGCGCCCAGTTCTCGTCAGCCATGTAGTACAGGCCCGTCAGCTTCTGGGCCGTGCTGAAACGCCCAAGCTTTGGTGCAATCGACGCGCTCATCAGCACGTGGCGGGCATTGATCAGCAGGGTCGAGAAAATGATGGCGAAGACAGGCGCCGGGCTCGCCCAGAGTTCGACCGCAGCGAACTGGGCCCCGCCGGCAAAGACCAGCGCCCCCATGACGAAGACCTCCAGCGGCGAGAGGCCCTTGCCGGCCGCGAGCGCGCCAAAGAGCAGGCCGATCGGGACCGCAGCCAGGGCGGCCGGCCAGATATCGCTGAAGCCCAGACGGGCATCGTCGAGGATGGACATGCAAACAGCCCTTCAGGCCAGATGGGCAGCGCGGAAGGCGCCCGGAGTGACGCCGAGCCGCGCCTTGAAGGCGCGGGTCAGATGCGCCTGGTCGCAAAAGCCGGTCGCCGCCGCAACGTCGCCAGGCATCTCGCCGCGACGCAGGCGATCCCGCGCGCGGCGGACACGGATGTCGACGAGATAGGCATGCGGCGTCAGGCCGGTCTCGCGGCGGAAGGCACGGATCAGATGATGTCGTGGCAACCCGCAACGCCGCGCCATTTCAGCCAGTGAAAGGTCTTCGTCATAGCGCTGCTCGAGCAGCGCACGGGCCTCGGCGATCGGCCCGCGCTCGCGCCCGAGCGGACGCACCGAAAGATCGGCATGGCGCGCCAGGCAAAATGCGTAGGCGCGCAAGAGCCCTTCTTCACCCGCCAGGGCATCGCCGCTTTCCTCCAGCAGACGGTGCGCGGCAGAAAACAGCGCCGCAGCCTCCGGGTCGTGAACGCAGGGTTCGGCGAAGAACGGCGTGCCAAGCACCTCGAATCCGGTCAGCGAGGCCGCAACCTCCTGCATCAGTTCGACGGTCGGATAGGTCATCCGGTAGCGATAGCCGCCGGCATGCGGCAGGCCGTCATGGACATCGAGCGGATGGTTGAAAACCATGTCGCCGGCATGGGCATAAAGCCGCTGGCCCCGTGCATGCCAGATCTCGCAGCCCGCTTCGATCGTGCCGATCGCATAGGTCTCGTGCGCGTGCGGGGCATAGGAATGCGTCTGGAACTTCGCCGACAGGCATTCCAGCCCCGCGAAACGTGAGGCCGTGAAGATGCGGGCATGCTCCCCCGCCAGCAGCGGAGTGTCCAGCAGCGCTTCGCCTTGGCTGATCAATTCCATGCCGCCAGGATACAGCGAATACCGGCCCTGATGTCTTGAAGAAAAGTGATGGCGACGATCACGCGGACCGTCGCCATCCGATCTCAGCCGGCCATGGCCGACGCCGCGCCGCTGGCAGCCGGTGGCTCGCGGCCCAGACCGAGGACGAGGGCAGCACCGAGCAGCGTCGCGGTGGCGAGATAGCCGACGGCGCCCAACGCGCCGAGATGGTCGACCAGCAATCCGCCGAAGATCGCCCCGCCCGCAATAGCGACCTGGAAGGCAGCGACGAGAAGGCCGCCCGCGGCTTCAGCCTGATCGGCAGCGACGCGCACCGTCCAGGTCTGGATGCCGACCGGCAGGAAGCCGAAGGCGAAGCCCCAGAGCGCAATTGCGAACCCCGACACGAGGGTCGAAGCCCCGAAGAGGAGCAGCGTGAGCGCCGCCAGGCCAATCGCGAGCGAGCCCAGCACGACGGCGGCCTTGACGCTGCGTGCGACCACGGCACCGCCAGCGAAATTGCCGAAGAAACCGCCGACGCCATAGGCCAGCAGAACCAGCGAGATCGCCTCGACCTTCAGAAGCGGTACCTGCTCCAGGAAGGGACGGACATAGGTGAATCCGGCGAAGTGCCCGGAGATGATCACCAGCACCGCGAACAGGACGAGCCGGATGCTCGGCCGCCCCAGCAGCTCGAAGAGAGTGCCGATGCTTGGCGCCGCCAGCGGCGGCAGCTTCGGCAACGTCAACACCTGGGCGAGCAGCGTCACCGCCCCGATGCCGGCCGAAATGACAAAGACGGCGCGCCAGCCGATCGCCTCGCCGAGATAGGCGCCGATCGGCGCGGCGCTGACCGTCGCGACCGAGACGCCGGTGAAGATGATCGACATCGCCCGCGGCAGCAGCCTTGCCGGGACGAGCCGCATCGCGGTCGCCGCCGCCATCGACCAGAAGCCGCCGAGGCCGATGCCGAGCAGCAGGCGCGCGAACAGAAGCGTCGTCAGCCCCGTGGCGACCGCAGCCAGCAGGCTCGACACCACCAGCAGCGACGTCAGCGCCCACATCACGATGCGCCTGTCGATACTTCTCGTCATGATCGCAGTCGCGACACCGGCGACCGCGCCGATGACGGCGGTCGCCGTTACGGCCTGCCCAGCTGCCCCGTCGCTGATGCCCAGGTCGGCAGCGATCGGCGTCAGCAGGCTTGCCGGCAGGAACTCGGCCGTGACCAGCCCGAACACGCCCATGGTGAGCGAGAAGATCGCCGGCCACGCCGCTTCGGTGCGTTCCTCGATCTCGGCAGGGATGAATTGCGGGTCCGCGGTAGCGGAAAGGGAATCGGACATGGCGGTCTCCAGGACGTCGGACCAGACAAGTAGAGATGACGCTCTGGAGCTTCCATGTTAGGAAATCCGGAATGCTTGACTATTCGTCCAGGAATCCATGACCGATCCGCTGACAGAAATGCTCCGTGGCCTGCGGCTGGAGGGCGTCGACTATGCTCGTTTCCAGATGACCGCCCCTTGGGGCCTGCTCTTTCCGGCGCAGCAGGCGGCGCGCTTCCACTTCGCCGCCGAGCGCGGCTGCTGGCTACGAACGCCGGAGAACGAGTGGATCCGCCTCGAGCAGGGAGATGCAGTACTGCTGCCGCGCGGTGCCGAGCACGCCTTGGCGAGCGCGCCCGGCGCCTGCACCAAGCCGCTCGGACAATGCCAGCTCCAGACCGTCTGCGGCGACATCGCCGAGGCGCGCGGTGGTGGCGACGGTGAACAGACCATGTTCTTCAGCGGCAGCATGAGCTTCAACGTCGATGGCCAGCACCCGCTGTTGCGGATGATGCCGGAACTGATGCGGCTGCACGAGCTCGCGGCCAACGAACCGGGCATCCCGCCCCTGCTCACGACCATGGCCTGCGAGCTCGCGCTGGACCGGGTCGGTGCCGGCAGCATCCTCACCCGCCTGGCCGACGTCGTCGCCGCTGCGCTGATCCGCTCCTGGGTCGAACGGGGTTGCGGTGATTCGACCGGCTGGGTCGCCGCGGCGCGCGATCCCGATATCGGGCGGGTCCTGGCCGCGATCCATCTCCATCCCAGCGAGGACTGGACCGTCGAGGCGCTTGCCGGAGTCATGCACGCGTCGCGCTCCGCGTTCGCCGAGCGCTTCGCCAGCGTCGTTGGCGAGACGCCGGCCCGTTATGTCGTGCAGGTCAGGATGCATCAGGCCCGGCAATGGCTCGTCCGCGACCGGATGAAAATCGCCATTGTCGCGCGCCGGCTCGGCTATGAATCGGAGGCCGCCTTCAGCCGCGCCTTCAAGCGCGTCATCGGTGCGCCGCCAAGCCACTTCCGAGCGGCGGAAACGGACGGGTTGGCGGCCTTCGACGGCGGTCCGCGGCCGGGCTCGGCGCCGCCGCAGCAGTTCGGCGGCACGTAACGCAAGCCTCTGTGAGTTTGGGTTAGGGCCTGGCGCACACCGGGCCTCGCCGTCACTCTAGATCGCCCCGATGAAATGGGTACGGAATCGGCAAGACGGCCGGAACTATGTGCCGAGGAAGCGGTTTTCCCTTCGACCGCCGAGTGCCCGCTGGGCGGCGCTGTGATCCGAATGGACACCATTATCATGACAACCAGATGTCTCGCTTTCGCCGGCGCAATGGCTCTCACGATCTTCGCCTTACCTCTGACAGCGAGCGCTCAGGGCGTGCCGCGTGGTGCTGCCCAAGGCGCCGATATCGGCAACAGAGCGGCCGGAGCGGTCGGCGGCGTTGCAGGAGCGGTCGTTGGCGGAGTCGCCGGAGGCGTGGTTGGCGGTGTAAAGGGCGTCGTCGGCATTCCGCAGAACACCGGTACCCCAAACAGTCATCGCCACCAACATCGCCGCTGATCGCCTTAGCTCGTGTCCCGCTTAGACAGTCTCGTCACGGCGGGAGCGCCGCGACGAAACAAGCCGATGGCAAGCAGCTTCAGGTGCGCACGAGGGTAAACCAGCCGGCCTCGTCGATCACCTTGACCCCGTGCTTCGCGGCGTCCTTGAGCTTCGAACCAGCTCCGGGTCCGGCGACCAGCAGGTCGGTCTTCGACGAGACCGAACCCGCGACCTTGGCGCCCAGCCGCTCGGCCATGGCCTTGGCCTCGTCACGGGTCATCTGCTCCAGCGCGCCGGTAAAGACGACGATCTTGCCGGCGACCGGACTCGTCGAAGCGACCGCCTCCAGCGGCTGCGGCGTCACCTGCGCCAGCAGCCGGTCGAGCGTTTCCTGATTGTGGGCCTCGGCGAAGAACTCGACCAGTGCCTCGACGACGGTCGGGCCGATGCCGTCGATGGCATCGAGCGCCTGCCGCTCGGGGGATTGCGGGTCAGCAGCGGTCGCTGCTTCGCGCAGGGCCTCGAACGATCCGTAATGCCGCGCCAGCAACCGTGCCGTGGTTTCACCGACATGGCGGATGCCAAGTCCGAAGACGAAGCGGTTGAGCGGTGGCGCGCGCCGGTCCTCGATCGCATCAAAGAGCTTCTTCACGCTTTGCGCGCCGAAGCCTTCCTTGTCCTTCAGCTTCTTGAGATTGGCAGCGTCGCGGGCCGCCAGCGTATAGATGTCGGCGGGTTCCCGTACCGACAGGTCGGGATCGGCATGGAAGAACTCGATCTGCTTGTCGCCGAGCCCGTCGATGTCGAGCGCGTCGCGGGAGACGAAATGCTTCAGCCGCTCGACAGCTTGCGCCGAGCAGATGAGCCCCCCGGTACAGCGGCGCACTGCATCTTCCTTGCCCGTGCGCGGGTTGATTTCGCGCGTCGCATGGCTGCCGCAGACCGGACACAGCGTCGGGAAGACATAGGGCTGCGAATCCCCCGGCCGTTTGCCGAGATCAACGGATTCGACGCGCGGGATCACGTCGCCGGCCCGCTTCACCGTCACCGTGTCGCCGACTCGGATATCGGCGCCGTCGCGGATCGGCTGGCCCTTGGAATCGAAGCCCCGGATGTAATCCTCGTTATGCAGGGTCGCGTTGGTGACGACGACACCACCGACAGTAACCGGGCGCAGCCGCGCAACCGGGCTGAGCGCGCCGGTGCGCCCGACCTGGATGTCGATCGCCTCGAGAAGGGTGGTCGCCAGTTCCGCCGGGAATTTATGCGCGATCGCCCAACGCGGCGCACGCGCGACGAAGCCGAGCCGGGTCTGGAGCGCGAGATCGTCGACCTTGTAGACCACGCCGTCGATATCGTAACCCAGCGTCGCGCGCTGGGCCTCGATCGCGCGGTAATGCGCCAGGAGCTCGCTGACACGCTCGCAGCGGCGCATCAGCGGGTTGGTCTTGAAGCCCCAGCGTCGGAAGGCTTCGACCACGCCGAACTGGGTCGCGGCTGGCAGTTCCGACATCTCGCCCCAGGCATAGGCAAAGAAACGAAGCGGCCGCGCGGCGGTTATCGAGACGTCGAGCTGGCGCAGCGATCCGGCTGCAGCATTGCGCGGATTGGCGAATTCGCGCTCGCCCTTCTCGCGCTGGCGATCATTGATGGCCGCAAAATCGGCATGGCCGAGATAGACCTCGCCGCGGACTTCCGCGACCTCCGGCACATCGTCCCCGACGAGCTTGTGCGGCATCTCCGAGATGGTGCGGGCATTGAGCGTGACATCCTCACCCTCCTCTCCGTCGCCACGCGTGGCCGCGGAAACGAGTTCGCCCTTCTCGTATCGCAGCGACAGCGACAGCCCGTCGATCTTGGGTTCGGCCGTGATGGCGAGCCCGGCATCATCCTTGCGCCCGAGGAAGCTGCGGATACGCATCGCGAAATCCGCGACGTCCTCATCCGAGAACGCATTGGCGAGCGAGAGCATCGGCACGCGGTGGCGGATCTTGGCGAATTTCGAGGACGGCCTGGCGCCAACCTTGTCGCTGAGCGCCTCATTGCCCTTCAGTTCCGCGAACACCTCTTCCAGCGCAACCAGCCGCCGACGCTTCGCGTCATAGGCGGAATCGTCGAGGATGGGCGCATCCTCCTGGAAATAGGCGCGGTCGGCCTCGGCGATCTCGGCGGCCAGCAGCTTATGCTCGGCGCGCGCCTGGCGGGGCGTCAGGTCTTCGACGGGTACGGGTTCGGCTTCGCTCATGACCGTTGTCTTAGGCGAGTTGCTGGAGTCGAGAAAGACCATCGCCTGCGCGCGTCTCACCATCGTGTTCGCACGGGCTTGCGACAAGTTCCGTCATCAGGCGTATAATGGTGGCGCTGGAATTGGATGCTCGACGCCTTCGGCGACTTGACCCAAGGATCGCGTCAGGACCGCCATTGCGCACCGGGCCAGAACCGGGAGGACTGCCAATGGCCAATCTCGACAGCATGATCTCCAATGCTGACCGCAAGACGAATGCGCCTGCCAAGCCCGTCATTGAGCCGCGCGTGCGCACCATCACCACGGCCGATCTGCGCGACGCGCTCTGGCGCGGTTACGAGGACTTCATGGCCCAGCCGAGCCATCTCGTCTTCATCGCATTCATCTATCCGATCGCGGGCGTCGTCATCGCTCAGCTCACCGTGAGCTACAACATCTTCCCATTGCTGTTCCCTCTGCTGTCCGGCTTTGCCCTGCTCGGCCCCTTCGCGGCCATCGGCCTCTACGAGATCAGCCGACGCCGGGAACGCGGCATGAACTCCTCATGGGCGCACGCCTTCGCGATCCTGAAATCCCGCTCGATCGGGACGATCCTTGCACTCGGAGCCTTACTGACCGGGCTCTTCATCACCTGGCTGCTCTCCGCCTGGCTGATCTATCGCTGGCTTCTTGGCGGCATGCCGGTGACCTCGATCGGCGACTTCCTCGGCGACGTACTGACGACACCGAACGGCTGGACCATGATCATCGTCGGTAACGCGCTCGGCGCGCTCTTCGCGATTGCCGCCTTTTCAATGACCGTGATCTCCTTCCCGCTGGTGCTCGACAAGCATGTCGATGTGGCAACGGCGATCCGCACCTCGGTTGCCGCGGTCGAAGCCAACCCGCGCGTCATGATGATCTGGGGCCTCATGGTCACCGGCCTGCTTATCCTCGGCTGCCTGCCGGTGCTGGTCGGTCTCGTCCTGGTCATGCCGATCCTCGGCCACGCCACCTGGCATCTCTACCGCAAGGTCGTGGAGAAATAGCCCGTCTTCCGCAACCGGGCCGGTTCGGCCCGGTTGCGCCGGGCTCCTCAGAAAATCTCCCGCAGCTTTGAACCTGTCTCGCGTCTCGCGCGACCAAAGGTCATGAGGCTGCATCCCGCGGCCTCGCACAAAGCCAAGGGAGAGATTTCATGACCGCCCGCACGATCCTCACCGGCCTTGCCACCGCCTTCATTCTCGGCGCCGGCGCCCTCATCGGCGGCTCGCTGGCCACCGCCACCTCCGCGCAAGCCGCGCCTGGCTGGCACGGCCCTGGCCATCATGGCCATTTCGGCCGCGGTTTTCGTCATCCCCGCCCCTGGGGCTGGGGCCGCCCAGGCTGGGGATACCGCCCGGTCTACGCCAGCGCCTATTATGGCGGCTGCTACAAGGTGTTCCGTCGCGGTTTCGTTCCGGGCGTCGGCCCGGTGGTTCGCCCGGTCACCATCTGCCGCTGAACGCAGATGAATTCGCCTGAAGAGGGTGTCGGAGCGATCCGGCTCCCTCCCAACGCTGCCCGGCGGCGACATCGCTCCGCAGCCCAGCCCACACGCCCCTCGGGGTTCCATCGCGCCTGCAGCCGCCAACACCGTTTGGGAACCTTTGCGCGCCGCACCGGTTCAGTTCTCGTCACAACAGAATAGTGACGCTGAATCACGCGGGCGCCAGCAGCCCGATCAAAGCCGGGGGCTTCACATGAACAACATCATTTACATCGTCGGCCTCGTGGTCGTTGTCCTCGCTATCCTGTCCTTCCTGGGCTTGCGCTGACCCCAGGCCCGAGGAGCGCCAATCGCGGCAAGTTGGCGAACATTACGGACGTCAGCGACGCTCGCCGCCGGGGAGCACCCTCAGCGCTTGATCGCCGCCGGCTCACCACAATCCCGACTTGCTTTGTACCGGGACGCGACCACGTCCTGGCGTCAGCCGCATCCCATGGCGTCGCATCTCCGTTCGCGAGCGCTGCTCCCGTACGGTCTCGGCCGCGTGAATGACACAGAGTTCCCTGCCCACCGCTCACGATGGACGGGTCACCGAAACGCGAAACGCCCCCTCCCAGCCTGGGAGGGGGCGTTTCTGAATGATCTCGAGCCCTGTTGCCAGGGCTGGCGAACGACGTCCCTGATCAGCGATCGTCCCGACGCGGCTTCTTGCTCTTGAACGGCTTGCCGGCAGGCTTGCCGCGCTCACCGCCTGCAAATCCGGCGTCCGGCTTGCCATGGCCGAAGCTCTTACCGCCATGGCTGGGCTTGGCGGAAAAGGGCTTGGCGCCGGCAAAGGGCTTTCCCTTGGCGAAGGGCTTGTCCGAGGGACCTGACTTCTTGTCGAAGGGCCGCTCGCTGGGGCGCAGCACAGCGTTCTCGTCATAGACGGGCTCGCGATCGCGCCGAACGGGATCATAAGGCTTGCCGCCATGCGCCTTGGCGCCGAAGGGCTTGCCCTTGCCTTCGTAAGGTTTCTTCTTGCCGGGGAATGGCGCGCTGGCCCGTTCATCATCGGCCCGCGGCGCGCGGGAATGGGATGCCTTTTCCGCGAAGGGTTTGGCCGGGCGCCGCTCGGCTTCGCCGGTCACGGGCTCGATCACGATCTTGTCCCGGTCGGTCGCGCTCGCCAGCGACGCGAAGCGTTCCGCGACATCGGCATCGATCTCGACCTTGGTTTCCGTGTCGAAGATGCGGATGGCGCCGACCTCGTCACGGGTGATCTTGCCGCGACGGCAGAGCATCGGCAGCAACTGCCTGGGATCGGCGCCGTCACGGCGGCCGATATTCAGCCGGAACCAGACCGTATCGCCACGCGGCCCGGCCTTGTGCGGCCTCTCCCCCTGCTCGCGGTCACGCTCGCGCGGACGGGCGTAATCCTCGGTGCTGCGCACCGGCCTGCGCTCGTCGCGCCCGAAACCGGGATCGCCGACCTCTTCCGCCGCCGGCAGGCGCGAACGATAGACCCTGACCAGGGCGGCCGCGATCTCCTGCGCCGAGCGACCGGCAAGCAGGGCTTCGACCATGCCGGCATCATCCTCGCTGGCCTCGCCGGTAAGCAGCGGATCCTGCAGCAGCCGCTCCTGATCGAGCGCGCGGATTTCCTCCTGCGTCGGAGCACCGGCCCAGACGGCTTCGACCTTGGCCTCGGAGAGCAGCATGTCGGCCTTGCGGCGCCGGGAGGGCGGCACCAGCAGGACGCTGGTCCCCTTCTTGCCCGCGCGGCCCGTCCGGCCGCTGCGGTGCTGCATGACCTCGGGATCGTTCGGCAGCTCGGCGTGGATGACCAATGTCAGGCCCGGCAGGTCGATGCCGCGCGCAGCCACGTCGGTCGCGACGCAGACGCGGGCACGCCCGTCGCGCAGGGCCTGCAGCGCCGAGTTGCGCTCGCTCTGGCTGAGCTCGCCTGAGAGCGCCACGGCCGAAAAGCCGCGCTCCAGCAGGATCGCCTCGAGGTGGCGGACCGCATTGCGGGTGTTGCAGAAGACCAGCGCGCAGGGCGAATCGTGGAAGCGCAGCAGGTTGACGACAGCGAGCTCGGCTTCCTTCGGGAAAACACGGATCGCGCGATACTCGATGTCGGCATGCCCGGTTGCCGAACCGGCCACCTCGATGCGCAGAGCATCACGTTGATAGCTCCTCGCCAGCGCGATGATCGCCTTGGGCAAGGTCGCGGAGAAGAGCAGGCTGCGGCGTTCCGCTGGGGTCGTCTTCAGAATGAATTCGAGATCGTCGCGGAAACCGAGATCGAGCATCTCGTCGGCTTCGTCGAGGACGACGGCTCGGAGCGCCGAGACATCGAGCCTGTGCCGCTCGATATGATCACGCAGGCGGCCGGGCGTGCCGACGACGATATGTGCACCCTCGTCCAGCAAGGCGGCCTCGCGGCGCGGATCCATGCCGCCGACACAGGAGATCACCCGGGCGCCGGCATGCTTGTAGAGCCAGGCGAGCTCGCGCTGGACCTGCAATGCCAGTTCGCGGGTCGGCGCGATGATCAGCGCCAGGGGCTGCCCGGCACGGCCCAGGACCTCGGCGCCCTCCAGCAGGGTCTCGCCGATGGCGAGCCCATAGGCGACGGTCTTGCCGGAGCCCGTCTGTGACGAGACCAGAAGGTCGCGTCCGGCCGCCGCCTCTTCCAGAACGGCGTTCTGGACGGGGGTCGGATCATTGTAGTTGCGTTCGGCGAGCGCACGCGCGAGCGGCGGGCTCGTGGGAAGGAATGCCATCGTTAATCGGCCTTGAGTTCATGCGCGCGGCGTGATGCGGCGCGGGAGATCGTGAGGCAGGCATCGCGGCGCGTGAAACGCAGCCATAACACCATAAGCCAGTCTGTGCCGCTCTTAGAGCAGAATTCGCAGAAAGGGAATGCAGATCGCTGTGGTCAGGCGCGCGCCGCCGCGCCATGCAGGCCAGCAGCCTCAAGGAGACGGGCGGCGGCAGCCCTCGCCTCCTCGGTGATGCTGGCACCGGCAAGCATGCGAGCGATCTCCTCGCGCCGTGTCCGGTCCTCGAGCGGCGTCACGCGCGTCACGGTGCGAGAGGCCGCGTCATTGTCCAGCGCCGATTTGGCAATCAGGAAATGACGCCCGGCCTTGGCCGCGACCTGCGGCGCATGCGTCACCGAGATGACCTGCACCTGTCGCGCCAGACGCGCCAGGCGCTCTCCGATCGCATCCGCGACCGCGCCCCCGACTCCGCTATCGATTTCGTCGAAGACAAGGGTCGGCGCCGACCCGCGCTCGGCAAGCACGACCTTCAGGGCAAGCATGAAGCGCGAGAGCTCGCCCCCGGACGCAACCTTCATCATCGGGCCGGGCCGCGTGCCGGGATTGGTTTCGACCCAGAATTCGACGCGGTCGAACCCTTCCGGACCACGCGCATCCTCGTCGCGATCGATATGGGTAATAAATCGCGCACGCTCGAGCTTCAGCGGCGGCAGTTCTGCCTTGACCGCAGTGTCGAGACGCAGCGCGGCCTCGCCGCGGGCAGCGGAGAGCGCCCGCGCCCTGGCGAGATAATCGGCTTCCGCCCGAGCGAGCTCCGCTTCGAGCCGGGCCAAGGAGCTCTCGCTCTCATCGAGATCGGCAAGGTCGGCACTCATCCGGGCCGCAAGATCGGCAAGTGCCTCGACGGGAACGTCGAACTTTCGGCCCGCTGCCCGCAAGGCGAACAGCCGTTCCTCGACCCGCTCCTGCTCGCGCGGATCGTACTCCGCCGCACGCATGGCCGCCGCGAGCGCTTCGCCCGCTTCTTCCAGCGCCACGATCGCGGTGTTGAGCGCCGCCATCGAGGGATCGACGAGTTCTGGTGCCTGCGCAGCCCGCCGCTCCAGCCGGCGGAGCACCGCCGCAAGAGAGGGGACAGGGGAAGCCTGGCCACCGACGGCCTCATAGGCATCGGAAAGATCCCGCGCCACCTTTTCCGCCTGCATCATGCCCTGGCGCCGGCTGGCCAGTGCATCTTCCTCGCCCGGTTCCGGCGCAAGCTTGCCAAGTTCGGCCACCGCGTGGCGCAGGAAATCGGCCTCCTTGCGTGCGGCCTCGACACGGATGCGCTGCGTCTGCAGCACCTGTCGCGCGCGCTTCAGCACATCGCTGGCCGTCGCCGTGATCTCGGCCTGTCCTTCGAGGCCGGCAAAACCGTCAAGTATGGCGCGGTGCTGGGCCGCATCGGTCAGGGCCCGGTCATCATGCTGACCATGGATCTCGACAATGGCGCTGCCGATCAGTCGCAGGATCTGGACGCTGACCGGCTGGTCATTGACGAAGGCGCGTGTCCGGCCATCCGCATATTGCACGCGTCGCAGGATCAGATCACCGTCTGTGTCGATCTCCTGGGCCTGCGCCAGCTTGCGAGCCGGATGGGCGAGCGGCAGGTCGAAGACGGCACTGACCTGACCTTGCGTCTCGCCATGGCGCACGAGCCCGCCGTCGCCGCGCCCACCGAGCGCCAGCGCAAAGCCGTCGAGCAGGATCGACTTGCCTGCACCGGTCTCACCGGTCAGCACGCTCAGCCCGGCGCCAAACGCCAGATCGAGCCGGTCGATCAGGACGATGTCGCGGATCGAAAGCTGCGCCAGCATGACGCTCAGCGCGTGTTTGAAGGGAGTGGCATGCGGTCCGTCACCCGGCCGTGCACCTGCCCGGCCTCAGCGGACGAGGCCGACGACCGAACGGGTGAAGCCGTTGAACAACCGGCTGATATAGGAGCCGCGATCCTCGCGGGGCTCGAGGCCCCCACTCTGAAGCAAGGTATAGGCGTCCTTGTACCAGGGGCTGTCGGGGAAGTTATGCCCGAGCACGGCAGCGGCAGTCTGCGCCTCATTGGTGATGCCCATCGCCATATAGGCCTCGGTCAGGCGCATCAGCGCCTCCTCGACATGGCGCGTGGTCTGGTACTTGGTGATGACGTCGCGGAAGCGGTTCACGGCACCGGTATAGTTGCGCTTCTCGAGATAGTAGCGCCCGACATTCATCTCCTTGCCCGCGAGCTGATCGCGCGCAACCAGCATCTTCTCGCGGGTGTCGATCACATATTCGGACTTCGGATAGCGATCGAGCAGCTCCTGCATCGCGGCAAGCGCGCGCTCGGTGCGCTCCTGGTCGCGCGTCGCGTCCGGGATCTGGTTATAATAGGACATCGCCATGATGTACTGCGCATAGGCAGCATCAGGGCTGGCTGGGTTCTGCGCCAGAAAGCGCTTGGACGCCGTGATCGCGTCTTCGTACTTGGCTGCCTGGAAGTTCGTATAGGCAACCATGATCAAGCCCTTTTTCGCGTAGGGCGAGAACGGCGCTTGCTTGTCGATCTCTTCGAACTTCTTGACCGCGCCTTCGCTGTCGCCGTTCTGAGAGCGAGCCAGCCCTTCGTTATAGAGCTTGTCGGCCGGCACATCCGCGATGATTTCCGGCTTGTAGACCTCAGGCTTGTCGAACGGATTGAGCGACGACATCGTGTCGCAGCCGCCGAGCAGCAAGGCGGCGCCGAGCGTCAGGGCAACGCCCATCCGCATCGGTCGGGCGCTTTGGGAAGTCGGGTTATTCAGCCGCATGACGCTCACGTCGTCCGTCCTCTTTCGCTCGTCACCGCAAGATGGCGAAGGATGCCTTTACCTCAGACGCAGCGCTCACGCTACCGGGGAAAGGCAGGTTACGAACATGCGGGGCCCATGCTGCATTCGATAAAAAGCAGGCGAATGCAAGGCGCGCGCGAAACTGTTCGACTGCTCAGTGCAGATCGGGCGCGAAGGCCGCGGGGGCCGCAACGGCCATCTGCACGGCACGGTGCGCATAGACCGGCTCGGCCTCGACGATCGCGTAATTCGCGCGATCCGCGAACAAGGCTTCCAGAACGGTCACATTCATGCGGTGACCGCCGCAATAGGAGCGAAACTCGCCGAGAATCGGATAGCCGGCCAGCGCAAGATCGCCCACTGCGTCCAGCACCTTGTGGCGCACGAACTCGTCGGCGTAGCGCAGGCCTTCGGGGTTGACCACCTTGTCGTCGCCGATCGCGACAGTGTTGTCGAGCGAGGCGCCAAGCGCGAAACCCGCCTTCCAGAGCTGTTCGACTTCGCGCATGAAACCGAAGGTGCGGGCACGCGAAATCTCGCGGGCATAGGCGACCGGCTCGAGGTCGAAGATCTTGCGCTGACGGCCGATCGCCGGGGTGTCGAAATCGATCTCGACATCAAGGCGGAAGCCGCTGTCGAACGGCGCGAGCTCGGCAAAGCCGCGCCCCTTCTCGACGCGGACCGGCTGCAGGACCTTGAGATAACGGCGGTTCGCACCGAGCGTGACGATGCCGACATCTTCGATCGCCGTGACGAATTCCGCCGCGCTGCCGTCCATGATCGGCATTTCGGGGCCGTCGATCTCGATCAGGACATTGTCGAGCCCAAGGCCGGCGCAGGCCGACATCAGGTGCTCGATGGTCGCGACGGAGGCGGCACCGCGATCGCCGATCACGGTGCAGAGCTCAGCGGCGCTCACCTTGTTGTAGCGGGCATGGATCAGGTGCGAGGGGCCGCCCTCGGACTCCTTGCGGAGGAAGACGATGCCGGAGTTCGCGTTGGACGGCTTGAGGCAGATTCCGGCGGGGGCTCCGGAATGAACACCGATTCCCTTCAAGGACACGGGAGCGCGGAGTGTGGTCTGCCGATCAAAATTCATTCCGGTATCCAATCTCGAACGCTAACGATCTCGGCTGCACAACGCTACGGGCTGCCTGACGGTCGTCTGCGGTCCTTCAGTTGGGCGGCGCCTGGCGGTTGCCGGTGCCGTCATCCCCCTTTGGGGCAAGCGCAACATACGCCTTAGGTGGATGCCGACAAAATCACGCTTTCTTTCGCTCTGTAACAAGCGAACTCAATCAGAGAAAAATAACCATCCCATTGAAGTATATGGTTTTTCAAACGTAAACAGAGCCCGGAGCGAGGGTTCGCTCCGGGCTCTGTTACAACTGTCGCAGGCGCTGTAGCGCTCAGTTCGCCTGGCGGCGCAGGAACGCGGGAATCTCCAGCTGATCCTCTTCGCTGCTGCGATTCGGCGCAGCACGGCCCAGCTGGTCGAGCTGGCCTTGCGCCGGGCGCGAGGCCGGCACAGCCGGCCGGCGCATGTATTCGGCATGGGCAGCGCTCGGCGCCGGAGCGGCAGGCTGCATCGGCGGCGGCGCGTGGCGCACCGGCGCCTGCGGCTGGGCCTCGTCCTCATCCTTGCGACCGAAACCAACCGAGGCGAGACGCTGCATCAGCGACATGCGCTTCTGGTCGGCCTGGGCCGGAGGCTGCGGAACAGACTGCGCACCGCGGCTCGCCGCGATCTGGTTCTGCGCCGGCATCGGCAGGTCCTCGATCCGCGGCATCCGCGTCGGGCGGACGACCGCACGCTCCGGGGCCGGGGCGATGAAGCTGTCCTCGTGACGCATCATCGGCTCTTCATGCATCATCGGCTGGCTCACCGGAGCGGCCGCGATCACCGGACGCGGCTGCACCGGTTCGATGCGGATGTCTTCCGCAACGCTCGGCTGCACCGGAGCCGACTGGCGCACGGTCTCGACATTCACAGGCGCACGCATCTCCAGCATAGGCTCGGCATGAACCGGAGCCGCGGCGCGCGGTGCGGCTGCGGTGTTGCGCAGACGCGCTTCGGCCTTCAGACGCTCGGCAACCTGGGCGATACGGGCTTCGGTATCATCCATTTCAGCCTGGGTGCTGATCGGCTTGTCGATACCGGTGGCCACGACGGAGACGCGCACGACGCCCTCGAGCGATTCGTCGAATGTCGCACCGACGATGATATTGGCCTCGGAATCAACCTCTTCGCGGATGCGGGTGGCAGCTTCGTCGACCTCATAGAGCTTCATGTCGCGCCCGCCGGTGATCGAGATCAGCAGGCCACGCGCGCCCTTCATCGAGACATCGTCGAGCAGCGGATTGTTGATCGCAGCCTGGGCCGCGGTCAGCGCACGCTTCTCGCCCTGCGCCTCGCCGGTGCCCATCATCGCCTTGCCCATGCCGCGCATCACGGCGCGAACGTCGGCGAAGTCGAGATTGATCAGGCCGGGGCGGACCATCAGGTCGGTGATGCAGGCGACGCCGGAATAGAGCACCTGGTCGGCCATGCCGAAGGCATCGGCGAAGCCGGTGGTCTCGTTGGCGACGCGGAACAGGTTCTGGTTCGGGATGACGATCAGCGTATCGACCGCCTCGTTCAGCTCCGAGATGCCAGCCTCCGCCATGCGCATGCGGCGATGGCCCTCGAACTGGAACGGCTTCGTGACGACGCCGACAGTCAGTATACCCATGTCGCGGGCGACGCGGGCGATCGCAGGGGCCGCACCGGTGCCGGTGCCGCCGCCCATGCCGGCGGTGATGAAGACCATGTGCGCGCCGGCAAGGTGATCACGGATCTCGTCGATCACCTCTTCCGCCGCCGCACGCCCGACTTCCGGCTGCGAGCCGGCGCCGAGGCCTTCGGTGACCTGCAGGCCCATCTGCACGATGCGCGAAGCACGCGAGAGCGCCAGAGCCTGCGCATCGGTATTGGCAACGACGAAATCGACCCCATCGAGGCCGGCTTCGATCATGTTGTTGACCGCGTTGCCGCCGGCTCCGCCGACACCGAACACGGTGATCCGGGGCTTTAGCTCCCGGATGTCAGGGGCTTGCAGATTCATCGCCATGGTTGCCTCTTTCGATTTCTTGTCCGGCGCCTGGCGGGAGCCGTCCCGATTGCTACGATTTTACTCTTGGGTCGGAACGGCGCCGCGCCGCCCGGCCCGATACCCTTAGAAACTGTCTTTCAGCCAACGCCCGACACGCGAGAAATACCCGTCCGTCCCCGTCGCGAAGTAAGCGCCGCTCGCGCGAGGCTCGAAATGTTCGACATGAGCGACCTGCGGGTAGACCAGCAGGCCGACCGCGGTCGCAAAAGCTGGTCCCTTGCCAGCCTCCGGCAAGCCCTTGATCCCGAGCGGCCGGCCGGTGCGGACCTGGCCGCCGAGCAGCCGGCGCGCCGTCTCCGGCAAACCGGTCAACTGGCAGGCACCGCCCGTCAGCACGACGCGGCGGCCGGCCTGGGCCGAAAAGCCGGCAGCGTTGAGCCGGTCACGCACGAGCTCGAGGATTTCCTCGACCCGCGGCTTGATGATGCGGATCAGATGCGATTTCGCCAGATGGTTCGGGGTGTCGCGCTCGTCATCGTCGACCTGCGGCACCGAGATCATGTCGCGTTCGTCCGAAGCGCTGGAGATCGCCGATCCGTGCAGCGTCTTCAGCCGCTCGGCGGCCGAGACACGGGTCGACAACCCACGCGCCACGTCCATGGTGATGTGATTGCCACCGACCGCAATGGCGTCGGCATGGACCAGATGGCCGCCCGAGAAAACACCGAGGCTGGTGGTGCCGCCGCCCAGGTCGACGACGACGACGCCCATTTCGGCCTCGTCGTCGACGAGAACCGAGAGACCGGAAGCATAGGGAGACGCGACGACCGCCTCGACCTCGAGATGGCAACGCTCGACCGCCAGCATGACGTTGCGGGCAGCAGCCGCCTCGCTGGCGACGACATGCATGTCGACGGAGAGCTTGCCGCCGACGAGGCCGCGCGGATCAAGCACGCCCGGCACGCCGTCGAGCGCATATCCGGTCGGCAATGCGTGCATCACCGCCTTGCCGGGCTTGATCGCATGCGTCGCGGCGACCGCGAGAACCCGCTTCACATCGGAATCGCTGACCGAGCCGCTACGCAGGTCGACACTGGCGGCATAATGCTGCGAGCCGATGCGCCCACCGGTCAGGTTGACGATGACGGACTGGACCTCGACCTTGGCCATGCGCTCGGCCGCATCGACAGCGGCCCGGATCGCGCGTTCGGCGTTTTCGAGATCGATGATGGCGCCGCCCTTCACGCCGAGCGAACGCTGATGGCCGATGCCGATGATGCGCGCGACATGAGTGCGCCCGCGCAACCGCTCGTTCGCCTCGGCCGGGTTCAGCTCGGCGATCAGGCAGACCACCTTGCTCGTTCCGACGTCCAGAATCGACAAGGTCGCGCTCTTGCGCGACGAAAGCGGACGCATCCGTGGTGTCAGGCCCTGAGAGGTGAAGTTCACGCCTCGCCTCCCTTCTTCTTGGTCTTGCTCTTGAGCTGCTCGGCGCGGGTCGCCGCCCCCTCTTCCGTCAACCGCATCACCACCCGATCGGGCTGGCGCAGGTCGATGGCGAGCAGGTCCTTGTCCAGCAGCCTGAAATCCGTTTCGAGGCCGGCGAGACGTTTGACGGCCTCCCCCGGCGCGATCTCCGGCAGGCGGATATCCATGCCGTTGTCGAGCTTGAGGTTCCAGCGCCGGCCGGCAATCAGGCTGGCCGCACGGATGCGCGGCGCCAATGGTCCAGCGTCGGCGAGCAGTGCGACGTATTCACGGGCGCGGGTATTGGCGTCTGGGCCGACGACGAGCGGCAGATGGGCGAAGCGGCCATCATCCATCTTGTCGATGACCGTGCCATCGGCTGCGATCAGGAAAAGGTCGCCCTTCACCTGCCAGAGGGCGAAGGGTTCACGCTCCGTCAGCGTGATCGCGATCTCGCTGGGATAGAGCTTGCGAACCGTCGCCTGGCGAATCAGCGGCGTCGCCTCGAGGCGACGGCGCGCCTCGTCCGCATCGAAGAAGGCGACCGAGGTCTTCGAATCGATTCCTGCAGCGATCAGGACCTCGATCTCGGACAGCTCCGAGATTCCAGAGATCGTCACCCTGTCGACGCCGAGCCCGACCAGGCGCGCCAGCATATGGCGCGGCTCGCCGTAGTTCTCCTGCATCGTTTCGACATGTCCGCCCTGCACGAAGCCTGTCCCGATACTCAATCCAAGAAACCCAAGAGCCAGCCAGGTCCCGATCCGCTGCGGCAGGCGCTGCCACAGCGGGAGGGCCACCGCACTGCGCCGCGACGACCGGAACCAGCGACGCGAACGCTCGCCGACCAGAAGTTGCGGCCCTGCGGCCGGCATCGATGAACGTCGGGCAGGCACCGCCGCCGCTTTCATCGATCGAGGGAGGCGTCCTCCACCATCCATTTGACGAGCTCACCGAAGTTCAGGCCCGCGTGGGCAGCCAACTCGGGCACCAGGCTGGTTTCGGTCATCCCGGGCTGCGTATTGACCTCCAGCCAGACGAGAGTGTCGGTCTCGTCGTCGTAGCGGAAGTCAGAACGGCTGACGCCCCGGCACCCGATTGCTTGATGCGCCGTTAACGCACACTCTTCGATCTGCTGGTAAATTTTTGGTAAAATTTGAGCCGGGCAGATGTGGATCGAACCACCTTTCGTGTATTTCGCATCGTAGTCGTAGAACTCGCCCGTCGCGGCCCGGATCTCGGTCACACCAAGGGATTTGTCGCCCATGATCGCGCAGGTCAGCTCCCGCCCGGCGACGAAGCTCTCGGCCAGCAACATGTCCCCGCACGGCCAGTCCTCCCGCGCCACTTCCTGCGGAGGATGTTCGCGCCCCTTTTTCACGATGATGACCCCGACCGAGGACCCCTCATTGACGGGTTTCAGCACATAGGGCGGCGGCAGAGGGTGCGTCTTGGCGGCCTCGAAGCGCGACAGGGTAACGCCGCGCGCGACCGGAACCCCGGCAGCCGCAACGACCGTCTTCGCCCTGTCCTTGCGCAGTGCGAGCGCCGAGGCGAGCACCCCGGAATGGGTGTAGGGAATGCGCAGAATCTCGAGCAGGCCCTGGATGGTGCCGTCCTCGCCAAAGCGGCCATGAAGCGCGTTGAAGGCGACGTCCGGGCGCAGCCGATCCAGCACATCGGCAATATCGCGCTGCACATCGATTCGCGTCACGCGGTAGCCGACGCTCTCCAAGGCCCTCGCGCAGCCGTCGCCGGTATTGAGGCTGACCTCCCGCTCGACGGACCATCCGCCCATCAAGACTGCGACGTGTTTGGTCATTGAATCGCTACTCCGCTTCCCCGAGACCCTCGGGGGAGCATGGTTAACGACGCGTTAACGCAGCGGCGGCGAGGCGATCGAAACATCGCCTCCCACGACACATCCTGCGGCGAGGCGCAGTCCGGGCGAAGGCGCGGACTGCGTTACACACTCCCCCGATCGCACTCGGGCAGGCCGACACATGGCTGACCGGTCAGTGGTTTCGCGGGGCCGCCCCATGGCGACGTCTTGATCGCGCGACCACGCCGGGTGCTGGCGACCATTCGTTTCCCAGCGGCCTATACCGCGACGCCGAGCCGCTTGATCTCCCAGTGCAGCTCGAAGCCCGAGGTCTGCTTGACCCGGCGGCGAACCTCCTCGCCCAGACCTTCGATATCGGCGGCCGTCGCGCCGCCGGCATTGATCAGGAAGTTGCAATGCATCTCGGAGACCTGGGCACCGCCGACCCGCAATCCGCGGCAGCCGGCAGCGTCGATCAGTTGCCAGGCCTTGCCGCCGGGCGGGTTCTTGAAGGTCGAGCCACCGGTGCGCTCCTTGATCGGTTGAGCGGCCTCGCGAGCCGCCGTTACCCGGTCCATCTCCGCAAAGATCGCAGCCTGATCGCCTGGCCGCCCCTGGAACAGGGCCGACGTGAAGACTATGTCCATCGTCGCTGCCGCGCTATTGCGGTAGGTGAAGCCCATCTCCGCATGGGAGAGCGTGACGATCTCGCCCTTGCGGGTCACGCCACGCGCCGAGACGAGCACATCGGTGGTCTCGCCGCCGTGAGCACCGGCATTCATTCGCAGCGCGCCGCCGATGCAACCGGGGATGCCGCGATAGAAGGCGAGGCCGTCGAGCGAGGCATCGGCGGCTGCCCGCGCCACCTTGACGTCCGGCACCGCCGTGCCACTGCGCAACCGGTTGCCGTCTTCGAGCGAGATCTCGCCGAACGCCTTACCGCCGAGTCGAATGACGACGCCGGGAATGCCACCATCGCGCACGATCAGGTTCGAGCCGAGCCCGACGACCGTGACAGGAATCTCGGCCGGAAGCCTGGACAACAAATAGGCCAGGTCCTGCTCGTCAGCCGGCGTGAACAGCACCTGCGCCGGGCCACCGACGCGGAACCAGGTCAGCCCTGCCATCTCCTGGTTGGCCAGGAGCCTACCGCGCAATTCGGGCGCGGCCGCGCGAAGGTCGGGGGTGATGTCGGGGAAGCTCACTGCTTGCCACCCAGCCCGGCGAGTTCGCCCGGCAACGCATAGGCCCATTGCGTGATGTTGCCGGCGCCCAGCAGCACGACATAGTCGCCCGGCCCCGCGAACTCCGCCACCATGCCCGCGAGTTTCTCGGGAGCCTCCAGGGCCAGCGCATGGCGGTGGCCGCGCGCCTTGATACCTGAGACGAGGCTATCCCGGTCGGCACCGGGAATCGGAGCCTCGCCGGCGGCGTAGGTGTCGGCGACGATCACCGTATCGGCATCGTTGAAGCAGGCCGCAAAATCGTCGAACAGGCTGGAAAGCCGCGTATAGCGATGCGGCTGCACCACGGCGATGACCTTGCTCCTGGTCGAGGCGCGCGCCGCCTTGAGCACGGCGGCGATCTCCACGGGATGGTGGCCGTAATCGTCGAAGATCAGTGCGCCGTTCCACTCGCCGGTCTTGGTGAAGCGGCGCTTGACGCCGCCGAAACCGGCAAGGGCCTCGCGGATCTTCTCGACCGGAATGCCAAGGTCATAGGCGACCGCGATCGCGGCGGTGGCATTGAGCGCATTGTGGTGACCGGGCATCGGCATCACGAGATCGCGCACGACCTCGTCGCGCCCACGCTTGCGGTCGCGGATCAGCAGCGTGAACCGGGCCTGTCCGCCGGAGAGATCGATGTCGATCAACCGGAAATCCGCCTGCGGGTTCTCGCCATAGGTCACGACGCGCCGGTCTTCGATCTGCCCGACGAGGCCCTGCACCGTGGGATGATCGATGCACATCACCGCGAAGCCGTAGAAGGGCAGGTTCTCGACGAAGGAGCGGAAGGCCTCCTTGATCGCATCGAAGGTCTTGAAGTGGTCGAGATGCTCGGGATCTATATTGGTGACGATCGCCACGTCGGCAGGGAGCTTCAGGAAGGTGCCGTCCGACTCGTCGGCCTCGACCACCATCCAGTCGCTCTCGCCCATGCGCGCATTGGTGCCATAGGCGTTGATGATGCCGCCATTGATCACCGTCGGGTCGAGCCCACCCTTCTCGAGCAGGGTCGCAACCAGCGAGGTCGTGGTCGTCTTGCCATGCGTGCCGGCTACGGCGACGCAGGATTTCAACCGCATCAGTTCGGCCAGCATTTCGGCGCGGCGCACCACGGGCAGGCGCTGCTCGCGCGCGGCCGTGAGTTCGGGATTGTCGCGTCTGATCGCCGTGGAGACGACGACGACCTCCGCCCCCTCGATGTTCTCGGCGGCATGGCCAACGAAGGTCTTGATGCCCTTGTCCGCGAGCCGACGGACATTGGCATTGTCGGACGCGTCCGAACCCTGGACCTTGTAGCCGAGATTATGCAGCACCTCGGCGATACCGGACATGCCGATGCCGCCGATGCCGACGAAATGAATGGAGCCGAGCTTGGGCGGCAGCTTCATGGGTCAGGTGTCTCCTGCGGATTACGGCATGTCGCGAAAAGGTGGGAACGAGCTTTCCGTCAAGACATGCCTCAGAACGTGATCCCTGCGACCTGCAGAACCAGGCGGGCAAGCCGGTCGGCCGCATCGGGAATTCCCGCGCTCTTGGCGCTGTCGGCCATGGCAGTCAAGCGCGACGGGTCTGCGATCAGGGCCGAAAGCTCGCCCGCCAGCCGGCGCGGCGTGAATTCCGGCTGCAGGATGCGGATGGTGCCGCCCGCCCGTTCGAGCACCGCGGCATTGGCGGCCTGGTCCTGATCGAGCGAGCCCGGCAAGGGCACCAGCAGCGACGGCCGCCCGATCACGGTGAGCTCGGCGACGGTCGAGGCGCCCGCCCGGCCGATCACGAGATGCGCTGCACCCATGCGCGTCGGCAGGTCCTTGAAGAAGGGCGCGATCTCGGCTGCGACGCCGAGTTCGGAATAGATCCGCCTGACGCGCTCGCCATCCTCCGCGCGGGCCTGCTGCACGATGTGGAGACGGCCTCGTTCCGCAGGCGTCAGCAGTTGAATCGCCGGCGGCACGATATCGGCCATGATCCGGGCACCCTGGCTGCCCCCGAAAACGAGCAGCCTCAGCGGCCCTGTCGACGGATCGGCATAGGGAGAGACGGCGGCAATGACCGCGGGGCGAACGGGATTGCCGACCTGCCTGCATTTTGCGGCGCGAGCGGCATCGAGGCCACCGACCTCGGCAAAGCCCGTCGCAATGATGTCGACCCGGCCGGACAGGAAGCGATTGGCGCGGCCGATGACGGCGTTCTGCTCATGCACCATGGTTTTCACGCCGGCGAATGAGGCGGCGAGCACCGGCGGAACGGTCGGATAACCGCCGAAGCCGACAACGACGGCAGGCTGCAGTGTCTTGATGATGCGACGCGCGACGAGGACGCCCTTCATCAGCTCGAGCGCCGCGCCCGCCATCTTGAGCGGCGAGCGACCGGACGGCGTCGCCGCCGGGACCGGGTGAACGGACTCGGCCGGGAAGCCACCGGCATACTCGACCGCGCGCGCGTCGGTGACGAGCGCGACCCGCACGTCATGGCGGTGCAGCGCGTGGCTCAGCGCCTCGGCGGGAAAGAGATGGCCGCCGGTGCCCCCTGCGGCGAGAACGACGAGCGGACGCTGTGCCATGTCCGTCAACGCCCGAATTCACCAAAGCCCTCGGCACGCGGGCGTTTGCGGGTCAGGGCCAGCAGGAAGCCTGTACCCAGCGCCAGCGAGAGCAGCGAGGAGCCACCATAGGAAATGAACGGCAAGGTCATGCCCTTGGCCGGCATCATGTGCAGGTTGACCATCATGTTGATCGCAGCCTGGATGCCGAACAGCAGCGCCAGCCCCGTCACCGCGAGACGGATGAAGGGATCCTCTGCCTTCTGGGCCACGAAGAGTGCGCGCAGCACGATCAAGGCGAAGAGTGCCACCAGCAGGATACAGACGACGATGCCGAACTCCTCCGCCGTCACGGCGAAGATGAAATCGGTATGCGCGTCGGGCAGGATGCGCTTCACGGTGCCCTCGCCCGGCCCTTTGCCGAGCCAGCCGCCCTGAGCAAAGCTCTCGAGCGCGGTATCGACCTGGAAGGTGTCGCCAGAGCCCTTGTCCATGAAGCGCTCGATGCGGGCGCGCACATGTGGAACGAGCTGATAGGCGATGAGCAGGCCGAACATGCCGGCGCCACCGAGACCCGCCACCCAGAACCAGTGCAGGCCGGCAACGAAGAACAGCCCGCCCCAGACGAGGCTGACCAGCACCGTCTGGCCGAAATCCGGCTGCAGGACCAGAGGCGTGATCGTCAGCGGCAACAGCGCGAACGCCATCAGCGTACCCGGCAGGTCCGGCCGGCGCATGCCCTCCGAAAAGGCCCAGGCAGCGAGCACGACGAATGCAGGCTTCAGGAATTCAGACGGCTGGACGGAGCCGAGCGGGCCGAGCGTCAGCCAGCGACGCGCGCCCTTCACCTCGACGCCGAAATACAGCGTCGCCACCACCATCGCGAGCGCGACCACATAAATCAAAAGCGCCGCGCGCCGGACCTGCCGCGGCGTCAGGAACGAGGCCGCGAGGAAGATGGCAAAGGCAGCCAGCAGGTAGAACACCTGTCGGTTGACGAAGTGGAAGGTCGAAAGACCGAGCCGCTCGGCCACCGGCGGCCCGCCCGCCATCAGCAGCACGACACCGGAGACCATCAGCGTCACCAGGGTCGACAGGATGATGCGGTCGATCGACCACCACCAGCGACCGCTGAGACTGGGTTCCGCGCGTGAGACCATGCTCTGGCTCCATCAACCAGACGGGCGAAATTCAGCCGCCCGTTTCAGCGAATCACATTGGCAACGATTGGTTAACCGATTGATTCCGACTTGATGCGAACGCCCGTTTTCAACCTGCCTTGAAGCCCGGCAGTGCCTTCACGAGTGCGCGGAACGCATCGCCCCGCACCTCGAAATTCGGGTACTGATCGTAGGACGCGCAGGCCGGCGAGAGCAGAACGGCAAGCTCGGCCTCCCCCGGATGCGTCGCCGCGTCGCTGGCGGCCGCGGCGACCGCATCATCGAGCGTGCCGCTGCGGAGATAATCCACTCGGCCATCGTCATCGAAGGTCGCGGCGAAGGCATCCGTTGCCGCGCCGATCAGATAGGCCCTCGCGATGTTCGGGAAGTAGCGCCTCAGGCTCTCGATACCGCCCTCCTTGGCCTTGCCGCCGAGGATCCAGAAGATGTCGCGGAACGAGGTCAGCGCCTTCTCGGTGGAATCCGCATTGGTCGCCTTGGAATCGTTGATGAAGACGACGCGGCCGACACGGCCGATCTCCTCCATGCGGTGTGCGAGCCCGGGATAGGTCTTGAAGCCGGCAGCGACCTCCTCGGCGGAGAGGCCGACCGCCACGCAGGCGGCAAAGGCAGCCGCCGCGTTCTGCGCATTGTGCGAGCCTCGCAACGAGCCGATGCCGGCGAGATTGGCGACCACGCGCGGCTTGCCGTCGCGGACTTCGACGATGCGGGTATCGAGCTTGCCGGCATTGGCGGTGACGCCGGCGAAGACGCCCTCGTCGAGCGGCTGCTCTCCGCTGATCTTGACCAGCGGGCGCCCGGAAGCGGCGCGCCGGCGCGCCATCTGCTTGGAGGCCTCGTCATCGACGCCGACGATGGCAATGTCGGCGGCTTCGACCATGCGTTCCTTGATCGCGGCGTAGGCCTCCAGCGTGCCATGCCGGTCGAGATGGTCCGGCGTCAGGTTCATCTGGATTCCGACGCTTGGCGCCAGCGACGGAGTCAGGTCGATCTGGAAGGTCGAGCACTCGATGACATGGACACGCCGCGCGGCGGGCGGCTCGAGGGCGAGAACCGCAGTGCCGATATTGCCGCCCATCTGCACGTCCCGGCCGGCCTGGTGCAGCACATGGCTGATCAGTGCGGTCGTGGTCGACTTGCCGTTGGTGCCGGTGATGCAGATCACAGGCGCATCGGGGGCGATCGTCGCCCGCTCACGGAAGAAGAGTTCGATATCGCCGATGATCTCGACGCCGGCGCCTTGCGCCTTTCCGACCGTCCAATGCGGCTGCGGATGGGTCAGAGGCACGCCCGGCGAGAGGATGAAGCTCGCGAAATCCGCCCAGTCGGCCGTTGCGAGATCGACGATGCCGATGCCCTCGCCCGCCGCCTTGTCACGGCTTTCGGTCTTGTCGTCCCAGGCCGCGACCTCGGCACCGCCCGCGATCAAGGCGCGCGCCGTCGCCAGCCCCGAGCCGCCAAGGCCGAACAACGCGACCTTGCGGCCAGCAAATACGGTCACCGGCGTCATGATCAGCGCAGCTTCAGCGTGGCGAGACCGACCAGAGCCAACACGACGGAAATGATCCAGAAGCGGATCACGACCTGCGGCTCGGTCCAGCCCAGTTTCTCGAAATGGTGATGGATCGGCGCCATCAGGAAGACCCGCTTGCCCGTGCGCTTGAAGACGAAGACCTGGATGATGACCGAGAGCGCCTCGACCACGAAGAGGCCGCCGACGATCGCCAGCACGATCTCATGCTTGGTCGCAACCGCGATCACGCCAAGCAGGCCGCCGAGGCCGAGCGAGCCGGTATCCCCCATGAAGATCTGGGCCGGCGGCGCGTTGAACCAGAGGAAGCCCAAGCCGGCGCCGATCACGGCGCCGCAGATCACGGCAAGTTCGCCGGCGCCCGGCACATGGTGGATCTGCAGGTAATTGGCGAAGATCGCGTTGCCGGCGAGATAGGAGATGAAGCCGAATGTCGCGGCGGCGATCATCACGGGCACGATCGCGAGCCCGTCGAGGCCGTCGGTGAGATTCACCGCATTGCCGGCTCCGACCACGACGAAGGCGGTCACGAAGGGGAAGAGCAGGCCGAGCGGAATGACCAGTTCCTTAAGGAACGGCATCGCGAAGCCGGATGAAATCGCCGGCGGGCCAAGCCGCATGATGAAGTAGCAGGCGATGAGTGCGATCACGACCTCGATCGAAAGCCGCGCCTTGCCGGAGAAGCCCTTATGGGACTGCTTCGTGACCTTGAGATAGTCGTCATAGAAGCCGATGGCGCCATAGGCAGCGGTCACCGCAAGCACGATCCAGACATAGGAGTTGCGCAGATTGCCCCAGAGCAGGACCGCGGCGAACAGTCCCGACAGGATCATCAGGCCGCCCATGGTCGGCGTCCCGCGCTTGGCAAGATGCGTCTCCGGACCGTCGGTCCGGATCGGCTGGCCCTTGCCCTGCTTGATCCGCAGCCAGGAAATCGCAGCAGGCCCGAAGAAAAAGACGAAAAGCAGCGCCGTCGCGGTGGCGCCACCGGCGCGGAACGTGATGTAGCGGAACACGTTCAGAATCGGGAAGGCCCCGGCGAAGTCGGCAAGCCAGACGAGCATCGGCTATGTTCCTCTTGTCTCAGTCGTCGGCAGGCACGGCAGGAAACCGGGCGGCGATGGCCTTGACGACCAAGCCCATATGGGAGCCGAGCGACCCCTTGACGGTGACGACGTCCCCGGCCCGGATGGCGTCCAGGACAAGCGGCGCAAGCTCGCTCGACTGCGCCGCATAAGCACCGCGCATGCCCGATGGCAAGATGTCGTAAAGTCCGCGCATCAGCGGCCCACAGGCAAAAACCCGGTCGATCGCGTTTCCGGTGATGGGGTCCGCGAGCCCCGCGTGCAGCTGCGGAGCGCTCGGGCCGAGTTCCCGCATGTCGCCCAGCACCGCGACGCGGCGGCCTCGTCCCGTCACGGGAATGCGACCCAGGTTCTCGATTGCGGCCCGGACCGAAGCCGGGTTGCCGTTATAGCTCTCGTCGATCAGCGTGAACGGGCCCGATGGCGTGCTCAGCATCTGGCGTGCGCCACGACCGGCAGGCGGCGTAAGGTCGCCGAGTGCGAGCACCGCCAGTGCCAGATCAGCGCCAACAGCCTCGACCGCAGCGAGAACCGCGAGCGAATTCAGCACGATATGCTTGCCCGGGCTGCCGAGCCGGTAGGTCACAGGCTTGCCGAGCACCACTGCATCCACCGTCGAGACATCCGGCTTGAGCGAGCAGGACAGGAGCCTGACATCGGCATCGGCACTCTCGCCGAAGCTGATGATCCGCCCGGCAGGGCTCTCTTCGGCCAGGCGCCTCAGCAGCGCGGCCTGAGCGATGTCGGCATTGACGATAGCAGTGCCGCCCGGCTTCAGCCCTGTGAAGATCGCAGCCTTCTCCTCCGCAATCCCCTCGACCGACTCGAAGGCGGCGAGATGGACGGGCTGGACCGTCGTGACGATCGCGACGTCCGGCGAAACCATCCTGGCGAGTGGCAGGATCTCGCCCGGATTGCTCATGCCGATCTCATAGACGCCATAGCGCACGGAAGCCGGCGTGCGGGTCAGCGTCAGCGGCACACCCCAGTGATTGTTGTAGGAGGCGACCGGAGCATGGGTCTCGCCCTGACGGGACAGGACAAGTCGCAACGCCTCCTTGGTGCCGGTCTTGCCGACCGAGCCGGTCACCGCGATGACCGCGGCCGTGAGTTCGGCCCGGCGAGCCATGCCGGCCAATTCCATCGCGTGCAGCACGTCGGAGACAACGGCGCAGGGCCCTGCCCCGATAAAGCTCGCGGCATGAGCTTCATCGATGACGGCAAGCGCCGCCCCCTTTGCCAGGGCGGCCTCGACGAACTCATGTCCGTCGCGTTCCCCGCCCTTGATCGCGAAGAAGACGTCGCCGGGCTGCAGCGTCCGGGTATCGATCGAAGCGCCGGTCACAGCGGCCGGCATCTCGCCGCGCAGCCTGGCTCCCATGGCGCCGATCAGGCGCTCTCCCGACCACAAAGGCATGCCGCTCATGCTTCGATCTCCGCGATGGCCGTCCGCACCACGTCGTGATCGGAAAAAGGCAGGGTCCGATCGCCTATGATCTGGCCGGTTTCATGGCCTTTTCCCGCCACCACGAGGAGATCCCCGGGAGCGATCAGGCCGACGGCGGTGCGAATGGCCTCGGCCCTGTCGCCGATCTCGCGCAGCCCCGGAGCAGCCGCGAGGATCTCGGCGCGGATTGCAGCGGGGCTCTCGCTGCGTGGGTTGTCGTCGGTGACGATCGCGATATCGGAGCACTCGGCCGCGATACGACCCATGATCGGACGCTTGCCGCGATCACGATCGCCGCCGCAGCCGAAAACGCAGATCAGCCGGCCGGGCGCATAGGGCCGCAAGGTCGCGAGCACCGCCGCCAGCGCATCCGGCTTATGGGCGTAATCGACGACGACGAGACCACCATTGATCTCTCCGACACGCTCGAGCCGTCCGGCCACGCCACGCAGCCCCGCGATCGCCTGGAGTGAAGCGTCTTCGTTTTCCCCCGTTGCGATGGCCAGGCCTGCGGCGACCAGCGCATTGCCGGCCATGAAGTCGCCGACCAGGGGCAGCACGACCTCGAGCTCGCGCTGCTTCACCCGAATCCTGAGCCGTTGCAAAAAGCCTTCGCGCGCTGCGCCGAGCAGGGTCAGCGTTTCACCCGCCTTGCCGATGCCGATGATCGGATGCCCCTTGGCGAGCGCGGCCTGGGCTGCCTCGCCGGCGTAAGGCTCGTCGCGGTTGATCACGACCGGCGCTCCCTCGGGCAGAAGCTCCCAGAGCCTGAGCTTGGCTGCGAGATAGTCCGCCACGCTCGGATGATAATCGAGATGGTCGTGCCCGAGATTGAGGAAGGCGCCAGCCTTCAATCTCACTCCGTCCAGGCGGCGCTGGTCGAGCCCGTGAGAGGACGCTTCCATCGCGAGATGACTGATGCCTTCCCCTGCGAGCTTGTCGAGCGAGGCGTGCAGCGAAATCGGGTCCGGCGTGGTCAGAGAGCCGTAATCAGCGCCCCGCGACGTCACGACGCCGATCGTGCCGAGGCTGGCTGCTTCATGGCCCAATGCCGAGAAGATCTGTCGGGTGAAGTCGGCAACCGAGGATTTGCCGCTGGTCCCGGTTACCGCCACGATCGTACCGGGCTGGCGCGGATGCACCCGCGCAGCCGCAAGCGCCAGAGCCCGGCGCGGGTCGTCGACACGCGCGAAGGCCACCGAGGGGTCGAGCTCTGCTGGACGCGCATGATCCGTGACGATGGCGGCAGCACCGCGCGCAACGGCATCTGCAACGAAGCGTGCGCCGTCTGTCCTGGCGCCGGCATAGGCGACGAAGACGTCCCCCGGCTTGACCTTGCGGCTGTCCATCGCGACCCCGCCGACACGGCGGGACGCACCTTCGGCGAATGCCCCGGGGAAAAGTTCACCGAGACTGAATTCGCTGCTGCCCATGATCTCGCCTGTCAGTTTCGTTGCTTCAGCGCGTTCCCCAGGCGCCGAGCTTCGCCATCAGCGGGAACGGGGCGACCGGCGGTTCGAAACGCGGCGGCAAGCCGAGGATCGGCGCGGCGCGTTCGATGACCTTGCCGGTCGTGATACCGGCATTCCAGGCGGCGGTCGAATAGCCCCCGCTCTCGGCATAGCCCTTGGGCTCGTCATAGATCGAGAGGAAGAGATAGCGCGGCTTGTCTGCCGGCACGATCGCCATGAAGGTCGTGAAGTTGCGGTTCTTGGCGTAGCGCCCACCGATGACCTTTTCGGCCGTGCCGGTCTTGCCGCCGACGAAATAGCCCGGGACGTCCGCCTTGCGGGCTGAGCCACGCTCGCCATTGATGCGCATGATGTAGCGCATCGCCTCCGAGGTTTCCGGCTTGATGACGCGAACCCCGAGGCGCTTGGCGTCCTCCTCCGAGCGCTTGATGAACGTCGGAGTGATCAGGTTGCCGCCATTGACCAGCGCCCCGACAGCAGCCAGGGCCTGGATCGGCGCAACCGCGAGGCCGTGACCGAAGGCGATGGTCGCGGTGTTGAGCTCGCCCCAGCGCGGCGGGATGAGCGGCTCGGCGCTCTCGGGCAACTCGGTCCGCATGCGATCGAGCTGGGCCATCTTGCGCAGGAAGGCCTTGTGGCCTTCCACACCGACGGACAGCGCCATCTTGACCGAGCCCATATTCGACGAATGCACGAACACTTCCGGCACGGTCAGTGTTCGGCCCGTGCCATGGTACTCGCGAATGACATGGCGGCCGAAGCGCATCATGCCGCCTGCAGTCGAATAGGTGGAGTTGATGTTTGCCTTGCCGGAGTCCAGCGCCATCGCAACCGTCAGCGCCTTGAAGGTCGAGCCCATTTCGTAGACGCCGACATTGATCCGGTTGATACGGTCCTTCTCCTGCGCATCGACCGGGTTGCTCGGGTCATAGTCGGGCAGGGACACCGAGGCGATCATCTCGCCTGTCGTCACATCCATGATCGCACCGGCCGCCGCAATGGCCCGGTACTTCTCCATGCCCTTGACCAACTCGTCGCGCAGCAGGTGCTGCACGCGCAGGTCGATCGACAGGGCCACGGGCTTGAGATCCGACGCCTGGGTTGCGAGACCGGCGCCGTTCAGATCCTGCAGCCCCTGCGAGTCGATATATTTCTCCATTCCCGCAATGCCGACATTGTCGACATTGGCAAAGCCGAGCACATGCGCCGCCGCCGGCCCATTCGGGTAGACGCGCTTGTTCTCGGGCACGAAGCCGACGCCGGGAATGCCGAGGCGATGAACCTCGGCTTGCTGGCGCGGCGTGATCTCGCGCTTGACCCAGATGAAGCCGCGCTTGGTGCCGAGCCGGTCGCGCAGATCCTTTGCATCGAGATCAGGCAGGACGGCAGTCAGCAGCTCGGTTGCCTCGTCCTTGTCGAGGATCTTGCGCGGCTCGGCGAAGACCGAGACGGTCCTGATGTCAGTCGCGAGAACGGTTCCGTTGCGGTCGACGATATCTGGCCGTGCGGCCGAGATCGCGTTGGAGGTCGCGCGGCGCAGACCGACCTGCTCGTTCGGCAAGGTGGCGAGCATCACCAGACGGCCGGTAATGGCCAGGAACAGGGCGGAGAAGCCCAGGATCACGAGACCGACGCGCGGCTGGCTTTTCTCGCCGCTCATCCGGAAGACATCGCGCAGGAAATGCAGCCGCCCGCGCGGCACCGGCTGCCCCTCCTCGATATCGTCCGGACGCTGGTGGTCGGTCGCAGAGAGCTTCGGCTCGGTCATGGGCGGGCTCCCGGCGTGGTGACGCCACTCGTCTTGCGATCCCTCGGTGTTTCGGTCGGCAGACCGAGGCCGAGATCCTCAAGCTTGCGGCCGATGGAATCCACCTTCGGACCGCGGTTCGGGATATCCGAGGCGCGCACGACCTGCGTCACCGAGAATGGCTGGAGGTCGAGATGGCGCTCGCTCAGTGTCTGCAACCGATCGGGCCGGTTCAGGAACTGCCATTCCGCCTTGAGCACGGCGATCGCATCGCGCTCGCGCTGCGCCTTGGCCTTGAGCTTTTGCAACTGCTCGGATTCGAGCGTCGTCTCGTATTTGATCGTGTAGGCATAGAGCGCCGAGGAGACCAGAGCGCAGATCGCAACCACATGCAGGAGCTTGATCATCCCTAGGATCTCCGGCGAGGCTGCGGTGACGGCACGCCTGCAAGCGCAGTGAGCTCGGGCTCCGGCGCGCGAGCCGGAGCGGCAGTGCGCTGCGCTGCACGCAACTTGGCGGAACGAGCCCGCGGATTACTCCGCATCTCCTCCTCGGAAGGCGCGACGGCTCCCCTGGTCACCAGCGAGAAGGTCGCGACAGGCGCTGTCGTGGCCGGCGCATGGCGCGAAGCCGCCGGTGCACGCCCAGAGCGGGTCGCCAGGAACTGCTTGACGATGCGGTCCTCGAGCGAATGAAAGGTCACGACAGCCAGGCGTCCGCCCTCGCCCAGCGCCTCTTCGGCAGCGTGCAGGGCCCGCACCAATTCGCCGAGCTCGTCATTGACCGCGATGCGCAAGGCCTGGAATACGCGGGTCGCCGGATGCGCACCGCCGGGCTCAACCCAGACGATGCTGGCCACGAGTTCAGCCAGTTGCTTCGTCGTCGTCAGCGGTGCCTTGCGCCGAGCCTCGACGATCGCGCGTGCGACGCCTCGCGAACGACGCTCCTCGCCGTAGTGATAGAAAATATTGGCGAGCAGTCCCTCCTCCGCCTCATTGACGAGGTCGGCGGCGCTCTGCCCATCCCGGCCCATGCGCATGTCGAGCGGGCCATCGAAGCGAAAGGAGAAACCGCGCTCCGCCTCGTCGATCTGCATCGAGGAGACGCCGATATCGAGCACGACGCCGTCCAGCGGGATCATCTTGAACAGCCGGGCTTCCTTGGCGAGATCTCCAAAGCAGGCCTGCGACAAGGTCAGCCGCCCGTTCGCTTCGGCAACCAGCCCTGCCCCACCGGTGATTGCCGTCGGGTCGCGGTCAAGCGCGAGCAGGGTCACATTCGGCTCTCGCGCCAGCAGCTCGCGAGAATAACCGCCGGCCCCGAAGGTGCCGTCGAGATAGCGTCCGCCCGGCCTGATCGCGAGCGCGTCGAGGGCTTCCGCCATGAGGACCGGAACATGTCGGGTCGACCCGCCAGCGGCCCCGTGATCCCGGCTGCCGTGCCCCGTCATACCCCTGTCGCTCCCGGTGTCATGGTCATGTGCGAACCCAGCGTGCGCTTGACGTCGCGCAAGCGGCTGCGCGCCGCCTCCAGATGCGCCTGGAAGCGAGCCGGCTCCCAGAGCTGAAACTTGTGGCCGTGGCCCACGAAGGTCACCGCATCGGCGATGCCGGCATGCGCCCTCAGGGTCTCGCTGAGCATGATACGCCCTTCCGGATCGACCTTCAGCACCTCCGAGGTGCCGTTCAGCGCTGTCGAGAGAGATTCCCACTCGTCCGAGAAGGGGGAAAAGCGAGAGAGAATGTCGTCGATCGTCGCTCGCAGCGCGTGTCCGCCGGCATCGAGCGCTTCCAGATCGAGCGAGGGATGGACGTAGAGCCCTTCGTAGCCGTCCTTCGCCAGGACGGCGCGAAAGCTCGCAGGGATCGAAACGCGCCCCTTGGCATCCAGCCGATTGGTGAAATTCGAGACGAAGCGGTCCGTCAATGCCGCCTCCCGGCTCGCTCCCCACCGGCGCGTAGCAGCGCCTCGGCGGCGGGTTCGAGGCCTCCCATCGAAGCAGGCACAGCAGGATCGAGACGCAAGATCCGCGCGGCACACGGACCTTGTTCTGCGTTCTGCCTGCCGGCTTCGACGGGATGATTTGGGATAGCATGGGCAAATATGGGCGTCAATGGAATCGCATTCGCCGACGCAGTGACGCCGGCCCTGGTTCGCATCACAGCCTGTTAAGGTTAAGCATCCGTAAGCGCGGGCGTTTTCTCGGAAATCCGGCACGCACAAGCGCCCGCCTACGGCATCTCGACCGGGCGACCTCGATGAAAAATGGCGGACCGGCTTTACGCGGGTCCGCCGGCAGCCTTGAGCAGCGTCTGGCGTAGCGCGTGCAGATCTTCGGTCAGCGCAGCGACCCGCTCCGCCGAGCCACCGATCGCGCAGGCCATCCTTTCAGGCACGAGCCGAGCCTTCTCGCTGAGCGCCCGCCCTGCTTCGGTCAGGTTCAGCCGGACCTGCCGCTCATCCTCGCGGCTGCGCTCCCGACGGACCAGACCAGCGACCTCCAGTCGCTTGAGCAGCGGCGTCAGCGTGCCGGAATCGAGCATCAATCGCTCCCCGATCTCCTTCACCGTCCCGCCGTCATGATCCCATAGGACAAGCATGACGAGATATTGCGGGTAGGTCAGACCGAGTTCGGCGAGTACCGCACGATAGAGGCGGGTGAAGGCATGCCCCGCGGAATAGATCGCGAAACAGAGCTGTTCCTCCGCCTTCGGAAGCGGCGTGGCGGGAACCTTCGGCGTCATCATCTCTTCGTTTGGCATGGAGCAACGGGCCCTTCAAACTCCGGGCTTCGCGCAGCCCGATCACCGATCCGTGATGCGCTTATCATCTTGTTGACAATTCAATTGTGCACAATCTAAATCGGCACGCAAGTTCACAGAAACCCCAGGTCCCCCGAAGCCAAGGAGTTCGACCATGAAGATCCTCTACACCGCTCATGGCTCCGCCACCGGCGGACGCGAAGGCCAGGCCGCCACCGACACGGGCAACGTCAAGCTGGTGCTGAACACGCCAAAGGAGCTGGGCGGCGGCGGCGGCGACGGCACCAATCCCGAGCAGCTCTTCTCAATGGGCTATTCCGCTTGCTTCCTGGGTGCGCTGAAATTCGTCGCCGGCAAGGAGCAGGTGAAGATTCCACCGGAGGCGCGCGTCAGCGCCGATGTCGGCATCGGCCCGCGCGACGACGGCACCGGCTTCGGCATCGCCGTGAAACTGACCATCTCGGTCCCGGGCGTCGACAAGGCCGTGGTCGAGGACCTCGTCAAGAAGGCCCATATCGTCTGCCCGTATTCCCACGCGACACGCGGAAATATCGACGTCGATCTCCAGGTTGCGGCCTGAGGTCGCGCTGCCCATCTGAACTCCCGTGGTCGGGCACCGCCCCGACCACGAGACGATCAAGCCCGGCGCAAGACGGGCGCAGGCATCGTTTCCGGAAGCCCTCGATCCCTCTCGCCTCTGGAACAGACCATGTTCAACCGCCGCAACTTCCTCGCCGGCGCGGCTGCAGCCAGCATGCTGCCCGCACTCCCCGCTTTTGCCCGCGCCCCGCAAACGGCGGCGCAGGTCGCAGGCATCTATCGCCGCAAGATCGGCGATATCGAAGTCACTGCCATTCTCGACGGCTATATTCCGTTGAATGCCCAGGCCTTCCTTGGCGCGGATCCCACCCAGGTCGAACAGATCCTGGCCAATGCGGGTCTGGGCGAGAGCCTGCCGACCTCGGTCAACGCCTTCGTCGTCAACACCCGCGAGCGGACCTATCTCGTCGACACCGGAACGGGCTTCAACACGGCCTTCGGCCCGACGATGGGACGCGCCGAAGGCAATCTGCGCGCGGCTGGCATCGATCCGGCGCAGGTCGATGCGGTGATCCTGACCCATGCCCATCCGGATCATGCCGAGGGCCTGCTGACGGCAGAGAAGACCGCACGCTTCCCCAATGCCGAAGTGATCATCAACGAGACCGAATATGCCTTCTGGCATGACGAGGGCGTGCTCGCCCAGGCGCCGGCCGAAGCCAGGCCCTTCTTCGCCTCGGCCCGCAATGCATTCGCCCCCTATGCGAGCCGCACCCGCAAGGTGCAGCCCGGTGAGGTCGCTCCCGGCCTCAGCCTCGAGCTTGTGCCGGGCCATACGCCTGGTCACAGCCTGCTCCGGATCAACTCAGGCCCTGAGCAACTCATGCTTGTCGGCGATACCATCCACAATGCCGTGCTTCAGACGGCACGTCCCGACATCGCCTTCGTGTTCGATCTCGATGGCAAGCAGGCAGCGGCCTCGCGTAAACGCGTGCTCGACATGGTGGCGAGCGACGGCGTCCTGATCACCGGCTCGCATATCGCCTTCCCCGGCTTCGGCAAGGTGCTGAAGGACGGCGCGGCCTTCAAGTTCGTGCCGGCCGAGTGGACCTACGCACTGTAGAGACGCAAGGAGCGGCTCAAGCCGCTCTTTGCCCCGCGGGGCTGAAGGTGCCAGCCGGCCTGTAAGCCGGGTTCTGGATGGCCGGCGCATTGCTGCACCGACGTGACGGCCATTCCTCTGGGACGCACATTACTGCGCGCCTCGAGCAACCAACCCGGACGACCAGGCCTGGAAACCGGCCCCCTCCCCCTTGCGGGAGAAGCATCGTCCCTATTCGGTTTTGCTCCCGGTGGGGCTTGCCATGCCGTCCCCGTTGCCGGGTCCGCGGTGCGCTCTTACCGCACCTTTTCACCCTTACCCCGCGCCGAGGCGCGAGGCGGTTCGATCTCTGTGGCGCTTTCCCTGGGGTCGCCCCCGCCGGACGTTATCCGGCACCGTATTTCCGTGGAGCCCGGACTTTCCTCCCCCGCGAACGGGAGCGGCCGTCCGGCCGACTGGCAGCGGCGCTAGTGCGCCCTCCCCCGGCCCGCGTCAAGCGAGGCGGGGGCTGTTGCCCGTCAATTCTGTGCGCTGATCGTGCGGACCTTGGCGCAATAGGTGCGGTTGGCCCCGCTCATGCGCTGGGCCATGTGCCCGCTCTGGTATTTCATCACCGTGCGGCAGGTATCGCCACCAGCCAGGCGGTAGGCTTCCGCCAGATATTTCACCGCGTAGCGGGCATTGGTCTCGGCATCGAGCAGACCGCTGGCGCTGCCGGTATAGCCCATGCCGCGCGCCGTCTGGTGGCGGATCTGCATCAGCCCCAGATTGCCGGCATTCGAGGCGCGGGGGTTGTAGCGGCTCTCGATGCGCACGACCGCGTCGGCCAGCGCAAACGGAACGCCATTGGCGGCAGCATGGCGTGCAACGATCGCTTGGAGCCCACCGGCTCCAGCCGGAGCAGTCAGTGCCGCACGACGGTGGGTGCCCGCCTTGGCGCGGTTTCCGCGTTCCGCCGGGGCGGGGGGCGTGGTCTTAGACGTCGCCGAACCGGCCTCCTGTGCAGACGCCTCACGCTTGATTTCCGCGTCCCGGACGATGAAGGCGAGAGCATCGCTCTCGCTATTCGTAGCAGCCTTGGCAGACTGCAAAGAGGCGAGGCAAATCACGAGCGCGGCAGCTGCACCGCTGGAGGTATATTTCATCTTTTGTGGACCCCATCCATCAGAAAGGCGTTTGATGGGGAGACCGAACTGATCTGAGAATGTGTTGATAATCTGACGCCAGGCAGCGCGAATCTAAGCTATACTCGCCCCCGGTTTTTATTAATGCCTTTACTACGATAGAGGTATACTCCGTGTATTATCCGATGCCGCGAACACGCTGCCAAAGCGTTCGCAACCGGGACGAGCCGAATCAAACCATTGCCCCATTGCTGACGTATTCCGGGCCGGAAGCCGTATTTATCCTCATTTTTCACCCCCGGAGGATCGCGCGCGCGCCGGAAGAGCCCCCCGAGCGGGTGCGGGCGCACCCGTCTGCGCGACAACCGCCATGCCCCAGGTCGCTTCATGTGGCGCATCGCGGTGGTTTTCGTCGGACCGGGCTTGGATGCCCCGGCTGGACCGGGCAAACTGCGCGCGGGGCTGAATCGGGAGTTGCCTGAACGATGGTTTCGTCTTTTTGGGGCGCGCTCGGTGGCGGCGGTCTTGGACTGGCGCTGGGCGGCCCGCTCGGCGCGCTGGTTGGTGCGCTTGCCGGCCACGTCCTGGTCGATCGCGAGGGAGCGCCCTTCGGCCCCGCGCCGCGCGAGCTGATTTTCACGACCGGACTGGTTGCCCTCTCCGCGAAGATGGCCCGCTCCGACGGCGTCGTCACCCGCGACGAGATCGCGGCCTTCCGGCGCATCGTGACCGTGCCTCCTGAGCAGGAGGCACGGATCGAGAGCCTGTTCGATCTCGCCAAGCAGACAAGCGCCGGCTTCGAGGCCTACGCTACGCAGATCGCCGAGAGCTTCAAGGATGAGCCGGCGCTGCTGGAAGACGTGCTCGACGGGCTCTTCCTGATTGCGGCGGCCGATGGCGCGATCCACGAGGCCGAGCATGCCTATCTGCGCCATGTGGCCGAGATCTTCTCGATCAACGCCGCCGGCTTTGCCCGCATCGAAGCGCGCCACATGCGTCGGCCGGACGATCCTTACCTCGTGCTCGGCGCCAGCCGGGAGATGAGCGATGCCCAGCTGAAACAGCATTACCGCCGCCTCGTCGCCAAAAACCACCCCGACCGCGAGATCGCACGCGGGCTGCCCGAGGAAGCGATCGCAATCGCCACGCGCCGCCTCGCTGCCATCAATGCTGCCTGGGATCTGATCGAGACGGAGCGAGGCCTCGGCACCGCCAGACTTCCGGAGCCCGCATGAGCCTCGCCGCCACTCCTGACAGCCGCTTTGCCGCGAAGATCTTTCCCTCGCCGAACCACGGCGAGCGCAAGGACGCGCTCGGTGCCCTCCGACGCCCCGACATGCTGATCCTGCACTACACCGGCATGAGCGACGCAGGCGCAGCGCTGCAATGGCTCTGCAACCCGGTCTCGCAGGTTTCCTCGCATTATTTTGTCTTCGAGAACGGCCATGTGCTGCAGCTCGTCCCCGAAGGCCGCCGCGCCTGGCATGCCGGCGCTTCGCATTGGGCCGGCGAGACCGATATCAACTCCTGTTCGATCGGCATCGAGATCGCCAATCCCGGCCATCCCGGCGGCATGCCCGATTTCACGTCGGAACAGGTGATTGCCACACTCAATCTGAGCCGCGACATCTGCGAGCGCTGGAGCATTCCACCCGAGCGCGTCCTGGCCCATTCCGACATCGCACCGGGCCGGAAGATCGACCCCGGTGAGAAATTCCCATGGCGGCAATTCGCGGAGGGCGGCGTCGGCATCTGGTCCGAGCCAGCCCCGATCCGTAGCGGTCGCTTCTTTGCCCGGGGCGAGAGCGGCCAGCCGGTCGAGGCGCTGCAGGCGATGTTTGCCATGCTCGGCTATGGCGTCACGGTCGATGGCATCTACGACGAGAAATTCGAAGCCGTCGTCGCAGCCTTTCAACGCCATTGGCGGCAGGAAAAGGTCGACGGTGTCGCCGATGCCTCGACGATCACGACACTGCGCGACCTCGTGGCGATGACGCGGGGCGCGCGGATGGCGTGAGCCCGGGAGCTGGGCGCGGCATACGCCAACATTGCAGTAAGTTAACTCGCCTGCCTGTTCGCTTTCTGGCATCGTTCCCCCCTTGCGAAATGTGTCCGGCTGCGCCGGATGACGGGGACAACGACTTGCGCAAACTGGTGATCGCTGCCGGCCTTGGTCTGACCGCCGCAGCAGCAGGCTATTGGGCAATCCGCCCCACGGGGGGAGCAGCCAGTGACGTCGCCTATCGTACGGCGCCGATTGATCGGGGCCAGATCACCGCAGCCGTTCGCGCCACCGGCACCTTGACCCCGATGACCACCGTCCTGGTCGGCTCGATGCTGTCGGGCCAGATCGTCGAGATCCTTGCGGACTACAATTCGCAAGTGAAGGCCGGCCAGGTGGTAGCCCGGCTCAACAGCGACCAGATCCGGACGCGGCGCGATGCTGCCGCCGCCGATCTCGCCCAAGGCAAGGCCGACCTTATCGTCAAGCGCGCCCAGCTCGACCGCGCCAAGTCGAGCCGTCTCAAGGCCAATTCAACCGTCAAGGACCTTGAAGCACAGCGCGATCGCGTCGCCGCCCAATTGGCCGATGCAAGACGCACGTTCGACCGGCAGAACGAGCTTTTCAACCGCAACACCGGCTCGCAGCAGAACCTGGACAGCGCCCGAACCCAGGTCGAGATCCAGACCGCCACGCTCGCCTCGACCGAGGCGCAGATCGCCTCGGCCAAGGCCGAACTCAACGGGCTCGACGCCGACATCCTGCTGGCGGAGGGGCAGCTTCAGTCCGGCGAGGCCCTGATCGCCAGTCGCGAAGCCAAGCTCAAGGACATCCTGATCGATCTCGAGCGAACCGATATCCGCTCGCCGGTCGACGGCGTCGTGGTGCAGCGCCAGGTCGATCTTGGTCAGACCGTCGCCGCCTCGCTCTCCGCGCCCGTCCTGTTCCAGATCGCGCAGGACCTGCGTGAGATCGACATCTACGCCAATATCGACGAGGCCGATGTGGGCCGCCTCCAGCCTGGCCAGCCCGTCTCCTTCACGGTCAACGCCTATCCGAACCGCACCTTCGAAGGTCGCGTCAACATGGTGCGACTGGGTGCGCAGACCATCCAGAACGTCGTCACCTATACCGGAGTCGTGCGCGTCGAGAACCGCGACATGGCACTGCTACCGGGCATGACGGCCAATATTCAGGTGGTTACGGAAGACCGCAGCAACGCATTGCGTGTCCCCAATGCAGCCTTGCGCTTCCGCCCGCCCGGTCAGGCGGCGGGACCAGCAGGCGCCGCCGCATCCCCATCGGGAAGCCCGCAGGCCGGACGCGGTGGCGCCCGCGCCGTCACCGCGCTGCGCGAGCGCCTCGAAACAGAGCTGCAGCCGACTGCCGAACAGAAGCAGGCGATCACCGCCATCCTCGAGGAGCGCCGCGGTCCCGGTCGTGCCGCGTTGGCCGGCCTCTCCGAGGACGAGCGTCGCGCCGCCTTCCGCGCCGCTCGCAGCGAAATGCGCACGAAGATCTCGGCCGCTCTCGATCCGGAACGCCGCGCCAAGTTCGAGGCCATGATGGAGGAAGGCCGCGCTTCCTCGCAAAGGGGAGTTCCCGGACGCGTCTATGTGCTCGATGGCGAGGGCCAGCCCAAGGTGATCCAACTTATGCTCGGCCCGACCGACGGCGCCTATACCGAGATCGTCTCCAGCGACCTCAAGGAAGGCATGCAGGTCCTCGTCGGCGGCGGCCCGCGCAGCGCTGCCGCAGCTGAACCCGCCGGCCGCCCACCGGTACGCGGACCGCGTCTGTTCTGAAGGCAGCCTCATGGCCCTGATCGAAGTGCATGAACTCAGCCGGATCTATAGCCTCGATTCCGGCAGCGTGATCGCGCTCGACCGGGTGTCGCTTGAGATCGAGGCCGGCGATCTGGTCGCAGTGATGGGCCCCTCCGGCTCGGGAAAATCCACGTTCATGAACCTGATCGGCTGCCTGGACCGGCCGACCGGCGGCCATTACCGGCTCGATGGTGTCGCGGTCGAAACCTTGTCGAGCGATGGTCTGGCTGAGCTGCGCAATCGCAAGCTCGGCTTCGTCTTCCAGCAGTTCAACCTGCTGCCTCGCGTCGACGCCTGTGCCAATGTCGAACTCCCCATGGTCTATGCCGGTCGCGACCGCAAGCTACGCCGCGAGAAGGCACTTGCCGCGCTTGGACGCGTCGGGCTGGCGGAGCGTGCTCATCACCGGCCGATGCAGCTGTCCGGCGGCCAGCAGCAGCGTGTCGCCATCGCTCGCGCCCTGGTGAACGAACCGCGCCTTCTGCTCGCCGACGAGCCGACCGGCGCACTCGACAGCCGGACCGCGCTCGAAATCCTGGCGCTGTTCCAGGACCTGAACCACGAAGGCGTGACCGTCGTCATCGTCACCCACGACGCCGAGGTCGCGCGCCATGCGCGGCGCGTCATTCGCTTCCGTGACGGGCACATCCTTTCCGATCAGCGACAGGAGCCCGCCGACGCACGTGCCGCGCTGGCAGCGCTAGACCACGCGCCGCCGACAGCCGAGGTTGCGGCATGAGCTTTTGGGAAGCCATCCGCTCGGCTCTCTCCGCCATCGGCGCCAACGCGCTGCGCTCGGCCCTGACGATGCTCGGCATCATCATTGGCGTAGCCGCCGTCATCGCCATGGTCGCGATCGGCTCCGGCGCGCGCGAACGCGTCACCGGGCAGATCAAGTCGCTCGGCGCCAATCTCGCCATCATCCAGTCCGGCAATGTCACGCAAGGGGGCGTCAGGCTGGGCGCGGGGGCCTCTTCGACCCTGACAGACGAGGATGCCCGCGCCGTCCTTGCCGAGGTCGAGAACGTTACTGCTGCAGCGCCCGTCATTGTCACGCGGGCCCAGGCCGTCTACGCCGGCACCAACTGGTCGACACAGATCACGGCGACCGATCTCGATTTCTTCACCGCGCGCGAATGGAGCGTGGCCGAGGGCCGGCTGTTCGAGCCTGAGGAGTTGCGGCGCGGTGAGATCGTCGCCGTCATCGGCCAGACCGTCGCCAAGAACCTCTTCGGCGAGCAGGATCCACTCGACCAGATGTTCCGCATCCGCAATGTGCCGTTCAAGGTCATCGGCGTGATGGCGCCCAAGGGCCAGTCGGCCCTCGGACAGGATCAGGACGACGTCATCTTTGTGCCGCTGGACACCGGTCGGCGCCGGATCATCGGCCGCAACTATGCCCGCGATCGTTCAGTCCAGACCATCATGGTGAAATTTGCCAGCGAAGACGCAATCGCTCCCGGCATCGCGGACACGACTGCTCTGCTGCGCCAGCGCCACAGGCTTCCCGAAGATCAGGACGACGATTTCATCGTCCGCAACCTGACCGAGATCGCCAATACCGCGACGGCCGCCGCCACCACCCTCTCCTGGCTGCTCGCCGCCGTCGCCGCCGTTTCGCTGCTGGTGGGCGGCATCGGCATCATGAACATCATGCTGGTCTCGGTGACCGAGAGGACCCGCGAGATCGGCTTGCGGCTTGCCGTGGGTGCGCGTCAGCGCGACGTGCTCGCCCAGTTCCTGATCGAGGCCACGACGCTCGCGACCATCGGCGGCGCCGTCGGCATCGCACTTGGCGTCGGTGCGGCTCTCACCATCGCCCGCATCGCCAATTGGCCCTCGGTCATCTCGATCGAGACGATCCTGATCGCGGTCGGTGTCTCCGGGATGATCGGCGTCTTCTTCGGTTTCTATCCGGCGCGGCAGGCGGCGCGCCTCGACCCGATCGAAGCTCTGCGGCGGGAATAGCGCGAAAGCGAATCCCCACCGTTGCAAGACCCCGTTAATCATCATCGCCTAGCGTCGATTGTATCGCAGCCGAACGCGCAAAGCTGGTTGCTTGGCGCGTAAGCCGAGACCTGAAACCCATGTCGCTGCAAGACGCCGAAGCCCGACGCCTCTACGATCAAGCCACATTATTGGCCGGTATCGGCGCCTGGGAATGCGAACTCGCCACCCAACAACTCAGCTGGACAGCCGGTGTCTACGATCTCTTCGGCCTGCCGCGTGGCTCGACCCTGCACCGCCCATCTACGGTCGAACTCTACACGAACGATTCCCGCACCGAGATGGAGCGCCTTCGCGCCACGATGGTCCGCACCGGCAAGGGCTTTGTCCTCGATGCCAGGATCACGACCGCCGGAGGGAGCAGCCGCTGGATGCGCCTGAGTGCCGATATCACGCACAAGCGGGGGCGCCCCTGGCGCATCTATGGGGCCAAGCAGGACATTACCGGCGAGAAGCAGATGTGGCAGGGCTTGCGTCAGCTCGCCTATAGCGACCCGCTCACCGGCCTCGCCAACCGCCGGGCGTTCGAGGCGCAGCTAGCCGAGCTGCGGCGCATTCCGGCTGACGGCTGCGCCGTGGGCGCACTCGCCCTCATCGATCTCGACATGTTCAAGCCGATCAATGACCATCTCGGCCACGCCGCTGGCGATGAATGTTTGCGGCAAGTGGCCCTGCGGTTGGAGGCCACGCTGAGCGACGCGTTGACGATCGCCCGCATCGGCGGGGACGAATTCGCGCTGCTGATCTGCTCGACCGCCGGCTCGTCCCATATCCTGCACCGGCTGAACCAGGCCCTCGCGGCGCTGGCGCGCCCCGTCACCTGGAACGGTCGGTTGATCGAGATCAGTGCCTCGATCGGTGCGACGATGCTGCTCCCGGGCCGACACCATGATCCTGACCGGAGCTTCGCCGAAGCCGATTCTGCGCTCTATGTCGCCAAAGCCTCAGGCCGCAATCGGTTGCATCTCTTCGGCGAGCCATTGCAGGGACAGCCCAGCGCGGATGCGATGCAGGGCGCGCTCGCGGATATGAGAGCGCTTCGCGCCGGCTGAAGCGTTTCAGGCGGCTTCAGCCGCCTGCCCCATGCGTTCCTTCAGACGCTGCCCGACCGCGACGATCGCCTCGATCGCCGGCATCAGCTCCAACCCGAGACCCGTCAGCCCATATTCGGCTGATGGTGGCGAGCTCGGCAGCACGCGCCGCTCGATGATGCCGCGGCTTTCGAGATCGCGCAGGCGCTCGCTCAACATCTTGGCCGAGATCAGGGGCATGTCATGGCGCAGCTCGCCGAAGCGACGGGGACCAGCGCTCAGATACCAGATCACATTCGGCGTCCAGGCTTTGCCCAGAACCTGCATGCAGGTGCCGACGGCGCAGGTCGGCGGCGGAGTTTTCGCCCGATTCTTCCGTATCTTCAACGCCATGCGAGGCTGTCTCCGGTTACCGGAATGATACCGGAAAATGCGGTAACGACAAGTTACTGGGTATACAGAAGTTATCGCCCTGCCTACCCCTGTGGTCACCGGTCAACACGGAGACGCACACCATGAAGCTCTACTACGCCCCCGGCGCCTGCTCGCTCTCGCCCCACATCGCGCTGCGCGAAGCCGGCCTGCCATTCACCCTGGAGAAGGTCGACACCAAGACCAGAACGACCGAGACCGGCGCCGATTTCACAACGGTCAATCCGCGCGGCTACGTACCGGCGTTGCAGCTCGACAGCGGCGAGGTGCTGACCGAAGGCGCGGCGATCGTCCAGTATATCGCGGACCTTAAGCCCGAGGCGGAGCTCGCGCCAAAGGCCGGAACGCTGGCGCGCGCACGGCTGCAGGAGGAGCTCAATTTCATCGCTTCCGAGTTGCACAAGGCCTTCGGCCCGCTGTTCAGCACCACGATTGGCGACGATGCCAGGCGTGAAGCGAAGGAGAAGGTCGCCCGCCGCTTTGGCGACGTCGAGCAGAAGCTCTCGGACGGGCGTCCCTACCTTCTCGGCGAGACCTTCAGCGTCGCCGACGCCTATCTCTTCGTCGTCACGAACTGGGCGAACCATACTGGCGTTGCGCTCGATGCCTGGCCGAAGCTCCAGGCCTTCATGCAGCGTCTGACCGGCCGCAACACCGTGCGCCAGGCGATGCAGGCCGAAGGCCTGATCTAAAGGAGCCGTCTGCGATGGATGCCCGCTTTACCGAAATCGTCGAGGTCCTGACGCGCTATTTCGATGGCCTCTATCACAGCGATGCCGACAAGCTCGCCGGGGTCTTCCATCCGCAGGCGATCTATGCCTGCGCCAGCGAGAGCAGTCTCATCCATCTGACCATGGATGCCTATCTGCCCATGGTCGCAAAGCGCCCCTCCCCGGCCAGCCGGGGCGAGGCGCGGCAGGACCGCATCCTCTCCATCGAATTTGCCGGACCAGTGACCGCGCTCGCCCGCGTCGCATGCGCCATCGGGCCGAAATCCTTCATCGACCTGCTCAGCGCCGTCCGGCTCGACGGGCGTTGGCAGATCATCGCCAAGGTCTTTCACGTCGATCTGGCGGCGCCGTCTCCCTGACCCTGCGGTCCGCGAGGCAGCGATCGGGGGCTGGCGATCGGCGGCGCTCCCGTCACCAAGTTCGGCCGCCTCGGGTTAAAGCGCCGACGCAACCACGTTAGCGCCGAAGCGAAGCAAGCCTAGACCGGTCCGAGCGGCTTGACGAAGACGGCCTGGCCGTCGAGCGCAAGGCCCATGTCGCGCCAGCCATGCTGGCGGTAGAAGCGCGCAGCACGGGTCGTCGCGCCTGTCGTCAGGTATGCTTGCCGGTGCCCCTTCTCCGCAAGCCGCTCCAGCGCCGCATCCAGGAGTGCGCGACCATGGCCGTGCCCTTCGTGATCGGGAGCGATGAAGAGCGCCCAGATGAGAGCCGTCTGGTGGTTGGCGCAGGTGAAGCCGACAATCTCGCCGCCCTCCTCGCTGACGAGGAAGATGGCCTGCTCCATATACCAGGCGACCTCCTCATCGCTGACCTTGGAAGGGTCGCGGAGCACGTTCTCCTTCACGGCCTGCCGGATCACGCCGATGCGCGGCAGATCGGCCGGGATAGCCGCCCGCAGCATCACTCGGCGGCCTCGAGCCGATAGGCGCTGGGCTCGTAGTTGAGGATCGGCGCAAGCCAGCGCTCGACCTCTTGTATCGCCATGCCCTTGCGCGCCGCGTAATCCTCGACCTGGTCGCGCTCGACCTTGGCGACACCGAAATAATAGGCGTCCGGGTGCGACAGATAGAGTCCTGAAACCGAGGAGCCCGGCCACATCGCAAAGCTCTCGGTCAGCTTCACGCCGACCCGCCGCTCGGCCTGCAGCAACTCGAACAGCGTTTCCTTCTCGGTGTGATCGGGCTGGGCCGGATACCCCGGCGCCGGCCGGATGCCGCGATATTCCTCGCGGATCAAATCCTCATTGGCGAGATTCTCGTCGGGGGCATAACCCCAGAACTGCGTGCGAACGAGCTGGTGCATGCGTTCGGCCATCGCCTCGGCGAAGCGGTCGGCCAGCGCCTTGACCATGATCGAGCGGTAATCGTCGTTGTCGCGGGCGAATTTCTCGGAGATGCGTTCCTCCTCCGCTCCCGCGGTCACCACAAAGGCGCCGATATAGTCAGGCCGCTCGATGCCCTCGGGCGCGACGAAGTCCGAAATGCACATGTTGGGCTTGCCGTCGCGCTTCGAAAGCTGCTGACGCAAGCCGTGGAAGGTCGCCAGCGTGTCCTGGCGGCTCTCCCCGGTATAGAGCCGGATATCGTCCCCGACGGCGTTGGCCGGCCAGAAGCCGATCACCGCCTTGGGATTGAACCAGCGCTCCTCGACGATGCGCTTCAGCATCGCCTGCGCATCGTCCCAGAGCGCGCGTGCCGCCTCGCCCTGCTTCTCGTCCTGCAAGATCGCAGGGAAGCGTCCCTTCATCTCCCAGGTCTGGAAGAACGGCGTCCAGTCGATCACCGGCACGAGATCGGCGATGTCATAGGTCCGGAACACGCGCGTGCCGAGGAAGCTCGGCTTTGGTGGGGTGTAGTTCGCCCAATCCGCCTTGAAGGCATTCGTCCGCGCCTTCACCAGCGGCAGGCGCTGCTTGTCGGCCTCGGAGCGGCGATGGGCGGCGGCGACCTTGGCGTACTCGCCCCTGACGCCCTCGATATAAGCCGGCTTTTGGTCCTGCGAGAGCAGGCTCGAGACGACGCCGACGGCGCGCGATGCGTCGGTGACATAGACCGTCTGCCCCTGGCTATAGGCCGGGTGGATCTTCACCGCCGTATGCACGCGGCTGGTCGTTGCGCCGCCGATCAGGAGCGGAATGTCGAAACCCTCGCGCTCCATCTCGGAGGCGACGGTGACCATCTCGTCGAGGGAAGGCGTGATCAGGCCCGAGAGGCCGATGATGTCGACCTTCTCCTTGCGCGCGACATCGAGGATCTTCTGCGTCGGCACCATCACGCCGAGGTCGATGACCTCGTAGTTATTGCACTGGAGCACGACGCCGACGATGTTCTTGCCGATGTCATGGACATCGCCCTTCACCGTCGCCATCAGCACCTTACCGGCGGCCGAACGCTCGGAACCACCGTTCAGGCGCTTCTCCTCCTCCATATAGGGCATGAGATAGGCCACCGCCTGCTTCATCACGCGGGCCGATTTCACCACCTGCGGCAGGAACATCTTGCCGGCGCCGAACAGGTCACCGACCACGTTCATGCCGGCCATCAGCGGCCCTTCGATGACATGGAGCGGCTTCTCGGCTGCGGCGCGGGCCTCCTCGACATCGGTGTCGATGAAGGCGGTGATGCCGTTGACCAGTGCGTATTCCAGCCGCTTCTCGACCGGGTTATCGCGCCAGGCCATGTCCTTGCCGGAAATCGCAACCGAACCGTCTCCCTTGAAGCGCGGGGCGGCATCGAGCAGTCGTTCGGTCGAATCCTTGCGACGGTTGAGGACGACATCCTCGCAGAGCTCGCGCAGTTCGGGATCGAGGTCGTCATAGGAGCCGAGCTGACCCGCATTGACGATGCCCATGTCCATGCCGGCCTTGATGCAATGGTACAGGAACACCGAATGCATCGCTTCGCGGACCTTCTCGTTGCCGCGGAACGAGAAGGACAGGTTCGAGACGCCGCCCGAGATATGGGCATGCGGCAGGGTCTCGCGGATCGCCCTGGTCGCCTCGATGAAGTCGTTGCCGTAGTTGTCGTGCTCCTCGATGCCGGTCGCGACGGCAAAGATGTTGGGATCGAAGATGATATCCTCGGGCGGGAAGCCGATCTGCTCGGTCAAGAGCTTGTAGGCCCGCGTACAGATCTCGATCTTGCGTTCGAAGGTGTCGGCCTGGCCGGTCTCGTCGAAGGCCATCACCACCACCGCCGCGCCGTAGTTGCGGCAGATACGGGCGTGATCGAGGAAAGCCTCCTCGCCTTCCTTCATCGAGATCGAATTGACGATCGGCTTGCCCTGGATCGTCTTCAGGCCGGCTTCGATGACGTGGAACTTCGACGAGTCGACCATGATCGGCACGCGGGAGATGTCCGGCTCCGAAGCGATCAGATTGCAGAACTCGGTCATGGCCTTCTCGGAATCGAGCAGGCCTTCGTCCATGTTGATGTCGATGACCTGCGCGCCATTGGCGACCTGGTCGCGTGCCACATCCAACGCTGCGGCGAAGTCGCCTTCCTTGACCAGCTTGCGGAAGCGGGCCGAGCCGGTGACGTTGGTGCGCTCGCCGACATTGACGAAGGGAATGGTCTCGTCGAGCGTGAAAGGCTCGAGCCCAGCCAGCCGCAGATAGCGCTTGATCTCCGGCACGGCGCGCGGCGGCTTGCCCGCGACGGCTTCCGCGATCGCGCGGATATGGCCGGGCGTCGTGCCGCAGCAGCCGCCAACGACATTGACGAGCCCGGCATCGGCGAACTCAGCGAGCATTCCGGCCGTCGCCTCGGGGCTTTCGTCATACAGGCCGAATTCATTGGGCAGGCCGGCATTCGGATAGGCGCAGATCAGCGTATCGGCAACGCGCGACAGATCCTTGATATGCGCCCGCATCTCACGCGCGCCGAGCGCACAGTTGAGACCAACCGTCAGCGGCGCGGCATGGCGGATCGCATTCCAGAACGCCTCCGTGGTCTGGCCCGAGAGCGTGCGCCCCGAAAGGTCGGTGATCGTGCCGGAGATCATCACCGGCAGGCGCAGGCCCTTCTCGCGATAGACCTCCTCGATCGCAACGATCGCGGCCTTGGCATTGAGCGTGTCGAAAATGGTTTCGACCAATATCAGCTCGGAACCGCCATCGATCAGGCCACGCACCTGTTCGGCATAGGATTCGCGCACCTGATCGAAGGTCACCGCGCGGAAACCCGGATTGTTCACATCCGGCGAGATCGAAAGCGTACGGTTCGTCGGCCCAATCGCGCCGGCAACGAAACGACGGCGCCCATCGACCTTCTGAGCGAGAGCGGCCGCTTCGCGCGCGAGCTTCGCCGAGGCGACGTTCAGCTCATAGGCGAGCGCCTCCATGCCGTAATCGGCCTGGGCGATCTGCGTCGACGAAAACGTGTTGGTTTCGACGATATCGGCACCCGCCTGGAAATAGGCGAGGTGGATTTCGCGAATGGCGTCCGGCTGGGTCAGGACCAGCAGGTCGTTATTGCCCTTGAGATCGTGGTTCCAGCCCTTGAAGCGCTCGCCGCGAAACTCTGCTTCCGAGAGCTTCAGGTTCTGGATCTGCGTCCCCATCGCACCGTCGAGCACGAGGATGCGCTCGGACGCGGACTGGCGAAGCGCGCGCTCGATCTCGATGCCATCGACCTGGCTGGGATTGTAGTCTGACATCGCGAACGCCTTCGTCATGAAACTCTGCTCGTATGGTCTTCCCGTCATTGCGAGGAGCAAAGCGACGGAGCAATCCAGAGGCCACTGAAGACAGGCTGGATCGCTTTGCTCCCAATGACGGCTGGCACGCTACTCCGCGGCCGCCTGCTGCGGCGCGGCCCTGTCGGGCTTCAAGCCGACAAGATGGCAGATCGCGTAGACCAGGTCGGCCTTGTTCATCGTGTAGAAATGCAGGTCGGAGACGCCACGGTCGATCAGGTCGAGCACCTGCTCGGCGCAAACCGCGGCCGCCACGAGCCGGCGCGTCGCGGCGTCGTCTTCCAGGCCCTCGAACCGATCGGCCAGCCATTGCGGCACGCTCGCGCCCGTCTTGGTGGCGAAGCTCGCCGTCTGCTTGAAATTCAGGACGGGGACGATTCCGGGCAGGATCGGGATATCGATCCCCCGAGCCCTGACCTTGTCGAGATAGCGGAAATAGACGTCGTTATCGAAGAAGAACTGAGTGATCGCCCGGGTCGCACCGGCATCGACCTTCTTCTTCAGGGCATCGATATCGGCATCGAGCGAGGCCGCTTCCGGATGCTTTTCGGGATAGGCCGAGACTGTCACCTCGAAATCGGCGACGCGCCGGATCCCGGCGACCAGATCAGAGGTCTGGTGATAGCCCTGCGGGTGCGGCTCGTAGACCGTTCCCAGTCCACCGGCCGGGTCACCGCGCAGCGCCACGATATGGCGCACGCCGGCCGCCCAATAGGAGCGGATCACGTCGTCGACCTCGGCGCAGGTGGCGGAAACGCAGGTCAGGTGCGCCGCCGGCTTCAGCCGGGTCTCGTCAACCATGCGCTTGACGGTGTTGTGGGTGCGTTCTCGCGTCGAACCGCCGGCACCATAGGTCACCGACACGAAGGTGGGTCCAAGCGGCTCGAGACGGTGCACGCTCTCCCAGAGTGTCGTCTCCATCTCCGGTGTCTTCGGAGGAAAGAACTCGAAAGAGACGCTGGGCCGGCGGGTGCCGTGCCGGCTGGGGCGAAACGCATTCATCAGGCCACCTCGAAACTGGAATTCTGACGCAGCGGGAAATCCCCCTGCACGCGCCGGTCACGTCCACGCCAGAGCATCACGGAGAGTTGGCCGGACGCCCCCTCGGCCGAGGTCACCTCTTCGGAAAGATCGCAGCTCAATCCTGCCTCCGCGAACCAGCCGGCGATCTGGGCCCGCGAGAAACCGAGCCGGCGATGCGCGTGCTCGGTTCGCAGGAACTCCATCTCGTGCGGCGCGAAATCGACCACGATCAGCCGGCCGCCGGGGGCGAGCATCGCGGCCGCCTCGCGCAGTGCGCGGCCGGGGTCATCGAGGAAATGCAGAACCTGATGGATGATCACCAGATCGAAGGCCCCGCGTGCGAAAGGCAAGGCGTGAATATCGCCCTGTCGCAGCTCAACCCGGGACAGCCCGGCCTTCTCGAGATTGGCGCGCGCCACGGCGAGCATGGCATGGCTGGCATCGACACCGATGGCACGGCCGAATTTTGGGGCGATCCGCTCCAGCATCCGGCCCGTCCCCGTGCCGAGGTCGAGCATCGCGCCGGAAGAGCCCTCCCCGGCAGCCGCCTCGACGGCCGCCTCGACAGCATCGTCGGGGACATGCAGCGACCGCAGCCGGTCCCAGTCCCGAGCCACGCTGGCGAAATAGGACTGCGCCGCCTCGGCGCGCGTGGAGCGAACGGCAGCGAGCCTCTCGCGGTCCGCGGCGAGTTCAGGATCCGCCCGATCGAGCCACGCAGCCAGGGAGGCCGCGAAGGCGCCGCCCGCTCCCGCTTCGTCGAGCCGGAAGAAGGCCCATGCCCCCTCACGATAGCGACGAACCAGCCCGGCCTCGGCCAGGAGCTTGAGATGGCGGGAAATGCGGGGCTGAGACTGCCCCAGAATATCGGTCAGATCCGAAACGGAGAGCTCGCCCTCCGCCAACAGAGCCAGGATGCGCAGCCGTGTCTCCTCGCCGGCCGCGCGCAGGCCCGCAAGCAAGGATGACGAGGACAGCGTCGTGGGTTGGCGCAAAGGATCAGCCTTCGAAATTCAGAAAAACATATAAAGATATCTTTATGTCAAAAGAGGAGAAAGAGCAAGCACCTTCCTCGCGCCAGCGAGATCCCGCCCCCCTGTCAGCCAATGTTGGCACCACTCAGCGCCGCATCGCCGCTTCAAGCGCTGTGTAGATGCGCGGGTCAGACGATTGCGAGACGTTGAAGCGCAGGAATCGTCCCGCCGTTAGCGACACGCTGAAGGCATTTCCGGGGGCCAGGACGATATTCTCCGCCAGCACGCGCTGCGCGATCTCGGCGGCATCCAGCCCGTCCGGCAGGCGACACCACAGGAACATGCCTGCACGCGGCTCGATCCACGGCTCGATTCCGATAGCCTTCAACAGCGCGCAAGTCTCCGTCATGGCGCGCCCCAACCGCCCACGCAGCCCGTCCATATGCTTGCGATAGGTACCATCCTTCAAGGCGCCCAGTAAAAACTCCGCCGAGACCCGACTGGCTCCGAAGGACGTGGCGATCTTGAGATCGGTCAGCCCCTCGATCCAGTCGCGTCGCGCCGCGATGAAGCCACATCGCAGCGAGGCCGACAGCGTCTTGGAGAAGCTGCCGATATGCACGACCCGATCGAGGCCATCGAAGGCGGCAAGCCGCGGCGCCGGTTCCAACTCGAAATCGGCAAAGATATCGTCCTCGATGATCGTCAACCCTGACTGCTCAGCCAATTTGAGCAGCCGATGCGCAATCACGGGAGACAGCACGGCTCCCGTTGGATTGTGCAACGCGGAATTGGTGACGTAGAGCCGTGGCCGATGCGCGGCGAGCACCTGTTCGAAGCGCACGATATCGGGGCCGTTCGGCGTATAGGGAACGCTGACGACCTTGGCTCGATGAGCCCGCAGCAGGGCCTGGAAGTTGAAGTAGCAGGGGTCGTCGACCACCACCGTATCACCCGGTTCGATCAGGAAGCGACAGATCAGATCGATGGCCTGGGTTCCGGACTCGGTCAGCACGATCTGGTCCGGCCCGGCCTCGATCCCATGCTCCGCCATGCGCCGGGCGAGTAGATGACGTAACGGCAACAGCCCGAGCGGAGTGCCATAATCGGCCAACGTGGAGGCATCGGCGCGTGAGAGCGATCGGAGTGTCCTGCGCAGGCTTTCCTCCGGTAGCCATGATGCGGGAAGCCAGCCGCAGCCGGGCTTCAGGAAATCCTCGCCGGCCTCCAGCGATTGTCGCGAGACCCAGAGCGGATCGACTGCACGGTCGAGACGCGGCCCGATCTCCGCCAGCGACAGGGGTGGCAGATGCCCCGCGACATAGAAGCCCGAGCCGCGGCGCGAGCGGATCGCCCCCTCTGCGGCAAGCCGGTCATAGGCCTCGACCACCGTCGACTTCGAGACGCCCATCGTTTCGGCAAAGGCGCGGATCGAGGGCAGCCTGGCCCCCGGAGCCAGCACCCGCCCCGCCATGCGCTGGCGAACAGCCTGCATGACACGCCCGACAAGCGTGCCGTCATCGTCCAGGAGTGTCACGCAATCACCTAATTGTATTGCCACTTGCAGCATGACAGTTTGCACCAACTGTCATGCACCGTCTCTGGCAAAAGATGCAGATCCCGGCCAATGCAGGCCGCGAACGGAGGCTTCCTGATGGACAAGAGCATGAGCGGTTGGATCAACGGCTTTCTCGGCGTGCTGATCTTCAGCGCTTCGCTGCCTGCAACGCGTGTTGCCGTGGTCGATCTCGACCCCGTTTTCCTGACCGCAGCACGCGCCGCAATCGCCGGCCTGCTGGGCCTGTGCCTGCTTCTCGCCTTCCGGCAAACGCGACCGCAACGGAGCGACCTTCTCCCGCTGATTGTGGTCGCGCTGAGTGTTGTCGTCGGCTTTCCGCTCCTGACGGCGCTGGCGCTGAAACATGTCAGCTCGGCTCACTCGATCGTCTTCATTGGCCTTCTGCCGCTGGCAACGGCGAGCTTCGGCGTCCTGCGCGGCGGCGAACGTCCCCGCCCGGTCTTCTGGCTGTTCTCCTGCCTGGGCAGCGCTCTTGTCGCCGGATTTGCGATGACCCAGGGCTTTGTCGCCTCCTCGGTCGGAGATCTGCTGATGCTCGCCGCGGTCATCATCTGCGGCCTCGGTTACGCCGAGGGCGCGCGACTGTCGCGAAAGCTCGGAGGCTGGCAGGTGATTTCCTGGGCGCTGGTGCTCTCCCTGCCGGTCATGGTCACGCTCAGCGCGTTGACCCTTCCGGCCTCGTTTGCCGATGTCGGCCGGCCGGCCTGGATCGGCCTGGCCTATGTCTCGGTGTTCAGCATGCTGGTGGGGTTCGTGTTCTGGTATCGCGGCCTGGCACAGGGCGGTATCGCCGCCGTCGGACAGCTGCAATTGCTGCAGCCCTTCTTCGGGCTGATGCTCGCCGCTCTGTTGCTGCATGAGGCCGTGAGCTGGCCGATGGTCGCCGTTAGCGCCGGCGTGGCACTTTGCGTGGCAGGCGCCAAGCACTTCGCACGGTAAGCGCACGCACGGCCATCCGTGCCATGCACCCCGGCACTTGCGAGATCTGGAGCCAGCCCCACATCCCGTCAGTGAATGGGCCGCGCGCGACCGCCCATCATAGCGGCCGTTTCAAGGGTCGCTATGAGCGCGCGAGGCCCGAGAGGTCAGAGCAGCTGGAGCGAGCCTGCCGCCGTTTTGCCGCGTTCGGTTTTCAGATCGAACGAGACTTTCTGTCCTTCCGTCAGAGTCATCAGGCCCGCTTCTTTCACGGCTGTGATGTGTACGAACACATCCTTGCCGCCATCTGAAGGCTGAATGAATCCGAAGCCCTTCTCAGTATTGAACCATTTCACGGTTCCGGTCGCCATAGCCGCATCCCCTGAAGCCAGCTTCTTGCGGATCTTCGGATGCATGCATCCGAATGCCCGACCAGAGGAGGATTGACCGAAAATGCAAAGATGTCGAGGCCAATCGTCAAGCAGGAGCGTCTGGCGATGACTATGGCTTAATCACCTCAAACTGTGTCTTCGCCTCAGCCAACGCGGAACCGCCAAGATAAACCTCGAACAGACCCGGCTCGATAACATAACGTCCGGTGTCGTCGTGATATCCCAGCTTCTGGGCTTCCAGCTTGAAACGGACGGTCCTGGTCTCGCCCGCCTTGATCGCGAGCTTGTTGAAGCCCTTGAGTTCGCGGACCGGTCGGGACCGGGTCGCGACCGGCTGGCGGATATAAAGCTGCGTCACTTCCTGGCCGTCGCGCGAGCCGGAATTGGTCACATCGACCGAGATTTCTGCGATGCCATTGATCGGGATGCGCGAGCGGTCGACACGCGGATTGGCATAGGTGAAGCGAGAGTAGGAAAGACCGAAGCCGAAGGGATAAAGCGGCTCGTTCTTCTCATCCATGTAGATCGACTCGTAGCGCTGCCGGATCTTCTGCGGTCGCCCCGTCGGGAGATGGTTGTAGTAGATCGGGATCTGCCCGACCGAGCGCGGATAGCTCATCGGCGTGCGGCCCGCCGGATTCGCTGCTCCAGTCAGGACCTCGGCGATCGCCGTGCGCCCCTCGGTGCCGCCGTGGAAGGTCTGCACGATCGCGGCGACATGGGCGTCGGCCCAGGTGAGGACCAGCGGGCGGCCAGTGGCCAGCACCAGCACGACGGGCTTGCCCGTCGCGACGAGTGCCTCGAGCAGTTCCTGCTGCACGCCGGGCAGGCCGAGATTCGCGCGCGAGGCGCCCTCCCCGATGAACTCGCAATCCTCGCCGAGCATGGCGATGACGAGATCACTCGCCGCGGCCGCGCGGAGCGCTGCCTCCTTGTCCGCGAATTCGGTGCCGCAGTTCCTTGTGAAGGCCGGCTCGTAGACGACCTCGACCCCGGCCTGGACGCGCTCCTTCAACGCGTCGGGCAAGGACTGGATGGCGCGCCGTCCGAGCCCGGCCGGATCGGTCCAGACCCGCTCGGCCTCCGGCACGGCCATGGCGCCGATCACCGCGAGCCGCTTGACGGAAGACGCAACAGGCAGGGTTTCGTTGGCGTTCTTGAGCAGGATGATGCCTTCGCGCGCCGCGCGCAGTGCGACCTCGCGCGCCTCCTGCGTCTGCATCAGAGCCGGGGCAGCGGCCGGGTCGACATCGGGCCGCTCGAACAGGCCCAGGTGGAACTTTACGCGCAACACGCGGCGCACCGCCTCGTCGAGCATCTTCACCGAGACCCGACCAGCCTTCACCTCGGCCGCCAGGTGCTTGTCATAGACGTCACCCATCATATCCATGTCGATGCCGGCCAGCAGCGCCTTGCGCGCGGCCTCGGCATCGTCCTTGGCAATGCCATGCAGTCTGAGTTCGGTGATCGAGCCGAAATCCGAGACAACGAAACCCTTGAATCCCCAGTTCTGGCGCAGCAGCCCGGTCAGCAGCCCGCCATGCGCGGTGGTCGGGACGCCGTTCAGCGCATTGAACGCCGCCATAGCGGTCATCGAACCAGCCTCGAACGAGGCCTTGAATGGCGGCAGGTAGAGATCGAAGAGCTGGCTGGTCGGGATCCAGGTCGAGTTGTAGTCACGCCCGGCTTCGCCCGCACCGTAACCGACGAAATGCTTGACGGTCGTCGCCACGCCGCCGCGCTGATAGCCATGCGTGCGCGATGCAGCGACAATGGAGCCGAAATAGGCGTCTTCCCCCGCCCCCTCGAGGACGCGGCCCCAACGCGGATCACGCGAGATGTCGACCATCGGCGCGAAGGTCCATTGGATGCCGGCGGCGCGCGCTTCACGCCCCGTCCAATAGGCCGCCTCCTCGATCAGCTCCGGGTTCCAGGTCGAAGCCTGACCAAGCGGAAGCGGAAAATAGGTCGAGAAGCCGTGGACGGCATCGAGACCGATGATCAGCGGGATCTTCAGCCGGGACTCGCGCGCTGCTTTCTGGACATCCGCAACCTCCTGCGGCACGACGAAGTTCATCACCCCGCCCATCCGGCCTTCGCGGATGCGTGCGGCGTTGAACCCCTCGCCACGACCCGAGAGATGCAGCTGACCGACCTTCTCGTCGAGCGTCATCGTCTTGAGCAACGCCTCGATGCGCGTCTCGATGAGCTTCGCCTCGCGCCCGGTTTTCCAGGCAACGGTGTCCTGTGCCGGCGCGGCATGGGCAAGGAGCGTCAGGCAGAGCGCAGCGGCGAGCCGCAGAATCATGAGGAAATCTCGCAGGGTGGCGGTAGGGATGATCCGGCCCTACAGGATCAACCGGCGTGGCTCAACCGTTGCATCGTCGCGCCCGACGACCAAAGCCCTTTCAACCCAGCCGGATATCCATCATGAGCGACGCGGCGACCTCAGCCCCACCGACCGAGCGCCATAGTTTCTACGAAGACGTCTTCGCCATGCTGCTCGGCACATTGCTCGTCAGCATCGGCATCAGCCTCTACAGCAAGGCGACCCTGCTCACGAGCGGGGCGGCAGGGCTGGCATTGCTGTTCCAGCTTGCCACCGGGATCAATTTCGGCCTGCTCTTCTTCGCCATCAACCTCCCATTCTATTGGCTCGCGGTCCGTCGCATGGGCTGGCGCTTCGCGTTACGGACCTTCATCGCGGTCGGGCTCGTCTCGCTCTTCACCTGGTTCACGCCCGGCTGGATGGCGATCGCAACCGTGGACCCGGTTTATGCCGCGGTCGCCGGCGGCAGCCTGATCGGTCTTGGTGTCCTTGCGCTGTTTCGCCATCGCACCGGGCTGGGTGGCGTCAACATTCTCGCACTCTACCTGCAGGAGAAGCACGATATCCGCGCCGGCTGGTTTCAGCTTGGCATCGATGCGCTGATCCTCATCTGTGCACTCTTCATGCTGCCGCTGGAGAAAGTGCTGATTTCGCTGCTGGGAGCTGCCGTGCTCAACCTGATCCTGGCAGTCAATCATAAGCCCGGCCGGTATAGCGGGGTCACGTAGCGGGCGGTTGCCTGCGGCAGGGTTCCATGCGACCGAGCGGTCAGGAGCGAAAATGCGGAGCCAGCCGACATGTCCCAGCCCTTGACCATCGAAGACCTGCGCATCCTGGCCCAGCGCCGGGTGCCGCGCATGTTCTACGACTACGCCGATTCCGGCGCCTGGACCGAGGGCACCTATCGCGCCAACGAGGCCGACTTCGCCGCCATCAAGCTGCGCCAGCGCGTCGCCGTCAACATGACCAACCGCACGCTGGCGACCACGCTGGCCGGCCAGGCCGCCACGATGCCGGTTGCACTCGCCCCGACCGGCCTCACCGGAATGCAGCACGCCGACGGCGAAATCCTCGCCGCCCGCGCTGCAGCCAAGGCCGGCGTCCCCTTCACGCTCTCGACCATGAGCATCTGCTCGATCGAGGATGTCGCCGAGAACACCGACGCACCGTTCTGGTTCCAGCTCTACGTGATGAAGGACCGCGACTTCATCATTCGCCTGATCGATCGTGCCAAGGCGGCGCAGTGCTCGGCCCTGGTCCTGACGCTCGACCTCCAGATCCTCGGCCAGCGCCACAAGGATATCCGCAACGGGCTCTCCGCCCCGCCGAAGCCGACGATCGCCAATCTGATCAACCTCGCGACCAAGCCGCGCTGGTGCCTTGGCATGCTCGGCACCAAGCGCCGCAGCTTTGGAAACATCGTCGGCCACGCCAAGGGCGTCGGCGATCTCTCATCGCTCTCCTCCTGGACGGCCGAACAGTTCGATCCGGCGCTAAGCTGGGACGATGTGAAGTGGATCAAGGATCGCTGGGGCGGCAAACTGATCCTGAAGGGTATTCTCGATCCAGAGGATGCCGAGCTCGCTGCCAGAAGCGGTGCCGACGCTCTGATCGTCTCGAACCATGGCGGCCGCCAGCTCGACGGCGCCGTCTCTTCGATCGCGGCGCTGCCGGGCATCGTCGAGCAGGTCGGCGGCCGCATGGAAGTCCTGATGGATGGCGGCATCCGCTCCGGACAGGATGTGATCAAGGCGGTGGCGCTCGGCGCCCGCGGCGTGATGATCGGCCGCGCCTTCCTTTACGGCCTCGGTGCCATGGGCGAGGAAGGCGTGACCCGCTGCCTCGACATCATCCGCAAGGAGCTCGACGTCACCATGGCGCTCTGCGGCCTGCGCGACATCCAGCAGGTCGACGGGAACATCCTGGTGAAAGGCAAGGCCTGAGCCTCGTCCAGATCGGCAGCCCCAATGGAAAGGCCCGCGCCCCCATTCAGGAGCGCGGGCCTTTTGTCTTCGAGGTTCAGAAGATCAGCGCGAGAACTTCTTGTACTGAATCCGCTTCGGGATCGTGGAATCGATCCCCAGCCGGCGCTTCTTGTCTTCCTCGTAATCGGCAAAGTTGCCCTCGAACCACTCGACATGGCTGTCGCCCTCGAAGGCGAGGATATGGGTCGCGATACGGTCGAGGAACCAGCGATCGTGGCTGATGATCACGGCGCAGCCGGCGTAATCCTCCAGCGCCTCTTCGAGCGCGCGCAGCGTGTCGACGTCGAGATCGTTGGTCGGCTCGTCGAGCAGCAGGACGTTCGCGCCCGATTTCAGCATCTTGGCAAGATGGACGCGGTTGCGCTCACCGCCCGAGAGCGATCCGACCTTCTTCTGCTGGTCGCCGCCCTTGAAGTTGAAAGTCGAGCAATAGGCGCGCGAATTCACCTCACGCTTGCCGAGATAGAGGATGTCGTTGCCGCCTGAGATTTCCTCCCAGACGTTCTTCTTGTCGTCGAGCGAGTCGCGGCTCTGGTCGACATAGCCGAGCTTGACGCTCTCGCCGATGGTGATCGAACCGGAATCCGGCTTCTCCTGCCCGGTGATCATCCGGAACAGCGTGGTCTTGCCGGCGCCGTTCGGTCCGATGATGCCGACGATGCCGCCCGGCGGCAGCTTGAAGGACAACCCGTCGATCAGCAGCTTGTCCTGGAAGCCCTTCGACAGATTGTCGAAATCGACGACATTGTTGCCGAGGCGCTCGGCGATCGGGATGACGATCTGCGCGGTATCCGGCCCCTTGTTCGAGGCCTTCTGCACCAGTTCGTCATAGCGCTGGATGCGGGCCTTGCTCTTGGCCTGGCGCGCCTTAGGCGAAGCCGAAATCCATTCCTGCTCGCGTTCCAGCGTCTTCTGACGCGAGACGTCCTCCCGGCCCTCCTGGGCGAGGCGCTTCTGCTTCTGCACCGACCAGGCGGAGTAGTTCCCCTCGTAGGGAATGCCCTGGCCGCGATCGAGCTCGAGAATCCAGCTGGTGACATTGTCGAGGAAGTAGCGATCGTGGGTGACGATCAGGATCGCGCCCGGATAGGTCCGCAAATGGCCTTCGAGCCAGGCGGTGGTTTCGGCGTCGAGATGGTTGGTCGGTTCGTCGAGCAGCAGCAGTTCCGGCTGCTCGAGCAGCAGCTTGCAGAGCGCGACACGGCGGCGTTCGCCGCCCGAGAGCTTCGAGACCTGCCAGTCGTCGGGCGGGCAGCGCAACGCGTCCATCGCCTGGTCGACCTTGGAATCGAGATCCCACAGGCCCTTGGCCTCGATCTCGTCCTGGAGCTTGGTCATCTCGTCCGCGGTCTCGTCCGAATAGTTCATCGCGAGCTCGTTGTAGCGGTCGAGGATCGCCTTCTGCGGCGCGACGCCGAGCATCACGTTGTCGCGCACATTCAGGCTCTCATCGAGCTTGGGCTCCTGCGGCAGGTAGCCGACCCGGGCGCCCTCGGCCACCCAGGCCTCGCCGGTCCATTCCTTGTCATAGCCTGCCATGATCTTGAGCAGGGTCGACTTGCCGGCGCCGTTGACGCCGAGCACACCGATCTTGGCGTCCGGGTAGAACGACAGATGGATGTCCTTCAGCACCTGCTTGCCGCCCGGATAGGTCTTCGACAGGCCGCGCATATGGTAGATGAACTGACGGGACATGGATGTGCGGCTCCGCTTCGGACTGATCGCGCCGGGGCTTTCGGGAAGAGTGCCGCGTATGTAGCGAGGCTGGCCGCTTGCTGCAACCGCCCGTCGTCAACTCCCTCAGGCCCGCAGCGTCATCGCGCCGTCGACGACGATCGAAGCCCCCGTCAGATAAGGGTGGGTCGCGGCCGCCAGGTCGAGCGCGACAGCGGCCATTTCCCGCGCCGTCGCCATGCGGCCCATGGTCGGGATATTGTCCTTGGCCCATTGCGCTCCGCCAATCTGCCAGACGGCGTCGGGCGCAGCCATCATGCCCGCAACGCCGCGGACCAGTTCGGTATCGGTCGTACCCGGCAGAAGGGCGTTCACCCTGATGCCGTGTTTGACATAGTCGAGCGCCGCGGCGCGCACGAGCCCCGTCAACGCCGCCTTGCTGGCGACATAGGCCGACTGGCTCTCCCGGCATGTCGTGGCCACTGTCGACGAGGTCACGACGATCTGGCCGCCCGCCGACATCATGTGCGGGATCTGGTACTTCATCGCCAGGAACACACCGCGCAGGTTGGTGCTCAAAATGTCGTCGAACTCCGCCGCCTCGTAGCTATGCAGGGGCTTCTGAAGCGTGATCCCGGCATTGTTGAAGGCAACGTGCAAACCGCCGTATCGGGTAACGGAGCTCTCGACGAACCGTCGGACATCGTCCTCCCTGCGGATGTCGGCCCGGATATAGAGCGCCTCTCCGCCGGCTGCCTTGATGCTGCGCTCGACCTCTTGGCCAAGCGCCTCGCGCCGACCGCAGAAGGCGACCTTTCCGCCTTCGGCAGCGAAGGCCTCCACAGCCGCGCGGCCAATGCCGGAGGTCCCTCCCGTGACGAGCACGACCTTGTTTTCAAAGCGGCGGCGCCCATCCAGCACGACCGGTGCCGGTGCCGCCGCAGCGGCCCCGAGCATTGCGCCGCCGGCCAGGCCGGCCGCCGCACCGACGGCCATTCCCAATCCGGAGCCGGCGATTGCAAGCCGACGCGTGATGTGTCTGGTTTCCATGGCCTAACCTCTTGCATTTCGCTAATCTGAACAGCGATCAGATGCGTAGACAATAATTTGAACACCGTCAAGATAGAGGCGATATGAATCCGGCATCGAAGAGCGGCTACCATCATGGCGACCTGCGCGATGCGCTTGTGTCAGCCACCGACCGAATCCTGATCGAGCGCGGCCTTGACGGGTTCAGCCTGCGCGAGGCGGCACGGCGCGCAGGCGTTTCGGCAGGCGCGCCCGCGCATCATTTCGGCAGCGTCTCCGGCCTCCTGACGGAAGTCGCCATTCGCGGGTTCGAGGAGCTGGTCGCCTTCCTGAGAGCAGGCGAGGCGGAAGGAGGCACTGATCCGCTCGCGCGGTTGCACGGGCAAGGAACCGGCTATGTCCGGTTCGCCGTCGCATTCCCGGGCCGGTTCGCCCTGATGTTCCGCAAGGACCGTCTCGATGACGGCAATGAGCGCCTGTTGCTGGTCGGTGAGACGGCACGCCATGAGCTGGAGCGAGCCATGGCCGCCTGCCTCGGCCGTGATGTCTCCTCGCCGCACGTAGCGCTTGCGGCCATGGGAGCCTGGTCGCTCGTGCACGGCTTCGCCCATCTCGCCCTGGACGGGAAACTCGGCGGTCCCGCAGCAGTGGCGGTCGCCATCGACGACATGCTGCCGCAGCTGCTGGCCATGTACCGGCCAGATCGGGAACGGCAAGGCGATGTGTAGCTTTCCTCGCCCCCCGTTTTGGCCGCCGGACAGACGCTCCATGCGGCAGCCATGCTCGCGCCGCGCAGATGCGATTGCTGCGTCTATTCGGCCGGAAGCCGTACGATCGAGGTCGCATCAGGCCGCCGCCACGGCACCCAGCCGAGCGTCATGCCCGCCGCGGCAATCAGGATCGCAGCGGCTCCGATGATCTGGAGAAGCTGCGGCTGGTGGCCGAAGGCCGTCAGATCGACGATGATCGCGACGATCGGATAGATGAAGGACAGCGCGCCGGTCAGCGTCGTCGGCAACCGCTGGATCGCCATATAGAGCAGCACGAACATCAGCCCGGTATGGACGACGCCGAGCGTGCCAAGCAGCGCCCAGGTCTCCGCGCCGGCGGGCAACTGCGCCAGGCTGGCGAAGGGAGTGAGCATCGCGATCCCGACCAGGACCTGGACCAGCACGATCAGATAGGGCGCAACGCCCTTCAGCGCCTTCGCCACGATAGCGGCCAGCGCGTAGAAGAAGGCCGCGCCGAGTGCCATGGCGATGCCCGTGAGATAATCGGTCCCAACCGCCCCCGCGCCCGGCTTCGCCTGCATGATCAGCACCATGCCGGTAAAGGAGATCGCGAGCCAGAACAGCTTCGTGACGGTCAGTCGTTCGGCAAACAGCAGCGCGCCGAGCCCGACGAGCATGAAGGGCTGGGTGTTGTAGACCACCGTCGCAACCGAGATCGAAGCGCGCGAATAGGCCGAGAACAGCAGCAGCCAGTTCAGGACGACGGCAACGCCGCCTATCGCGGCGAGCGCGAGCTTGCGACCGGTCATCGCGCCGCGCCGAAGCAGCCCCAGGGCTCCGCAGACGATCAACAGGGTCGCGGCACCGAAAGCGCAGCGCCAGAACACCACATCCATCACCGGCTGGCCGGAGCGAACCACGAACCAGCCGATCGTGCCTGAGATCATCATGGCGGCCGTCATCTCGGCCACGCCGCGCCTATGGTCCGTCATCACCACCTCCACCCAGAAATGAAGCCGGATGATAGGATGACGGAATCCCGCGTTCTATGGATTACATGAGACAAATCAGAGAGAATACCTCATATTGTAAGGGTCAAACCTCAGGAGACCTGATAACCATATGATCGACGAGCTGGACCGGAACATCATCGACATTCTAGCCGGGGATGCCCGCATCTCCCTGAAGGAGCTGGCTCAGCGGGTGAATCTGTCTTCGCCCAGCGTCTCCGAGCGGCTTCGACGGCTGGAAGAGCGCGGCGTAATCCGCGCCTTCACCGTCGACATCGATCCCCATGCGATCGGCTACCAATTGCAGGCGATCGTCCGGATCCGCCCCCTCCCCGGCAAACTACACGCGGTCCAGCAGTTGATCGAGGAGATCCCGGAATTCTCGGAATGCGACAAGGTCACCGGCGATGACTGCTTCATCGGCCGGCTGCATCTGCGCTCCATCGAACAGCTCGACCAGATCCTCGACCGGATCGCGGACAAGGCGGAGACCAGTTCGGCCATCGTGAAGAGCCAGCCGGTGAAGCGGCGCCTGCCCCCGCTATGAGGTGCAGGCTCCGCGCCGCGATTGATCAGGCTCGCCTGGTCACGACAATATGTGTGGCGGCGGGCGTCGCACTGTGCTGCGTGCTGGTATAGCCCAATGCGGGCAGGTCGAGATCAATGAAGAGGTTCTCGCCGGTGCCGAGCAGGATCGGCGAGACGGCGAGGTGCATCTCGTCGACTGCCCCCGCGCGCAGATAGTCCCGGATCGTCGCAACGCCACCGCCGAGCCTGATGTCCTTGCCACCTGCGGCTTCACTGGCGCGTTGGAGTGCCGCCTCCGGCCCATCGGTGACGAAGTGAAATGTCGTGCCGCCCGTCATCTCCAGCGGGGGGCGCGCATGATGGGTCAGTACGAAGACCGGAACATGATAGGGCGGATTGTCCCCCCACCAGCCTTTCCAGGCCTCGTCCGGCCATTCTCCCCGGATCGGCCCGAACATGTTCCGGCCCATGATCCAGGAGCCGATATTGGCAAAGCCGCGCGCGGCAAAATCGTCATCGACGCCGGTTTCGCCGCCCTCTTGCCCGAACATCTCTCGGAAAGTGCGCGTGCCGAACGCCCAGCGATGCAGCTTCGCACCGTTCACGCCGAGCGGATTGTCGACATCCTGGCTGGGTCCGGCACCGTAACCGTCCAGCGACAGCGAAAACCCGCGAACCACCAGCCTCGTCATGGCGATCATTCCAAACCAGTTGCAAAACGATATCGGATTCTTGCCATAACCGATCCTGATATGCAACCGGTCATCCCAATCGGACGATAGTCACGAAACTGACAGCCTGGCTTTCGCAGCCCGGAATTTTGCCTAAACCTTGGCTGCGGGAACGCAGCGGGAGCGAAGTTCATGAGACTGTCGACGACGCTAGGCCGAGCCGTCTTCGGATTGCTCGCGACGCTGGCGTGCCTGGCGCCGGCGCAAGCCCAATCCGACGAGCCCGGCTGCCGCCCGGAGATGGCAAGCCTCCGCCCGCCGATCCAGCGCGCGGCGCTCGCCAAGGACGAGGTCCGGCTGACCTTCGTCGGCCACGCCACCTTCCTGATCGAGACGCCCGGCGGCGTGAAGGCCGCCACCGACTACAACGACTACATCCGGCCGCGCGAAACGCCGGATATCGCGACGATGAACAAGGCGCATTCGACCCACAATTCGCGCAATCCCGATCCCGCCATCAAGCAGGTCCTGCCCGGCTGGGACCCTGCCGGCAAGGGCGCCGCGAAGCACGACGTCACGCTCGGCGACATGCGCGTACGCAATGTGCCGACCAATATCCGCTCCTATTCCGGATCGACCGATTTCGACGGCAACTCGATGTTCGTCTTCGAGATCGGCGATCTCTGCATCGCCCATCTCGGGCATCTGCACCACCCGCTCGAACCCGGCCATCTGCGCGCGCTCGGCCGCGTCGACGTCGTGCTCTTCCCGGTCGATGGCAGCTATACGCTCGATCAGGAAGGCATGATCGAGGTGCTGAAATCGGTGCAGGCCAAGGTGATGATCCCGATGCATTTCTTCGGCGGCTCGAGCCTCAGTCGTTTCCTCGCGCGCTCCCAGGATCTCTGGCCCGTCGAACGCCGGGCCGAGGCCGAAATCACGATCAGCAAGGCTATGCTGCCGCCCAAGCCGACGATCATCGTCCTGCCCGGAAACTGACCGGCCTCTCCGGTTTTCAGGCGCGCATTAACCCCTCGCTCAGCCTGGCGAGAGGCTTTTCTTGCCCTCCCGTTCCGCAGCGGCAATCTGTTCCCGTCTCATGGGAGTGCAGCATGATCCGGGTTCTCACGACTGCCGTCATTGCCGCCCTGTTGCTGCCGGCGGGTGCCGAAGCCGCGAAATTCCGCGGCGGAAGCCGTTCGTCGCATGGAAGCTCCCAGACCAGTTCCAGCGGAGGAAGCGGGACCTCCGTCGGGGTCGCGCCGCGGGTCGGCCGATCCTCACAGCAGGAAGCGGCCAAGGGCGACGCCCCGTCGCGCCCTCCCTTCCCGACGGCCAGCGCGGCGGCCCCAGCGATGCTGCGGCTCAGCACCGCCGAGGAACCAAGGATCTGGTGCCGCAGCGAAGTGGTGGTCGGCGGCTTCTGCATGCTGAACTGAGCCGCCGCCAGGCCAATCTTCAGGTGTTGGCGCCCCCATCGATTGCAAAGCCCGCCCCGGTGACGAAACGCGCTTCTTCGCTCGCCAGATAGGCCACCAGCCCCGCGATATCCTCTGGCTTGCCGTAGCGCGGGATCGCCATGCGGGCGCGCTGCTCATCGGCCTGCGGGCCGATCGCCGGATTCATGTCTGTGTCGGTTGAGCCGGGATGCACGATATTGACCGTAATGCCGCGCGGGCCGAGGTCGCGGGCGAGCCCCTTGGTGAAGCCGATCAGCGCCGCCTTGCTCATCGCGTAGAGCGTCGCACCCTCTTCGACCACGCGATCTGCGAGGCAGGACCCGGTCGAGATGATGCGTCCGCCGACGCCGAGATGCGCCGCGGCCGCCTGTGAGGCGAGCACGACAGCGCGAACGTTGACGGCAAGTGTCGCGTCGATATCGGCGAGACTCCACTCGGCAACCGCTCCTCCACGCCAGATGCCGGCGTTGTTGACCAGAATGTCGAGCCCGCCCAGCGAGGCCGCGGCCTTGTCGACCGCCCCCTTGACCGCCACCGGATCCGCGCTGTCGGCAGCAAGTGCGAATCCCTTGCGGCCAAGGGCCTCGATGGCGCGGACCACCTCGCCTGCCTTGTCGGCGGAGTGCTCAAAGGTGATCGCCACATCGGCGCCCTCGCGAGCCAATCGCAGGGCGATCGCGGCACCGATGCCGCGGCTGCCGCCCGTGACCAGGGCCTTCTTTCCAGTGAAGCGTGACATCAGGCAGTTCCATTTCTGTGATGATTGATACAGAAACAGATGGAGCGCTTGCCTCCCACCGTCAAGATAATTATCTACCGATCGATACAGAAAAGGAATGGCAATGACGGAACGCGGCCGCCCCCGCGCCTTCGATCGATCCGACGCCCTGAAGAAGGCGATGCTGATTTTCTGGGCAAAGGGCTATCAGGCCACCTCCCTCAGCGATCTGACGGGAGCGATGGGCATTGGCTCGCCGAGCCTCTATGCCGCCTTCGGCAGCAAGGAGGAACTCTATTGCGAAGCCATCGACTTCTTCGAAGCGAGTGAAAGCGATGAGATCGCCGGCCCGTTGACAGCAGCGCCAACCGCCCGAGAGGCGGTCTCGGCGTTCCTGGCTGCAAGCGCCGCCGTATTCACGCGGCCGGGGCGCCCGCCCGGCTGCATGATCGTGCTCTCGGCGGTGAATGCCGTTGGCGTCAGCGACGAGACCGCGACCAAACTGCGTGATATGCGCGCCGGAAGCGTCGCGACCATCGCCCGGCGGTTGCGCGCTGCGATCGACGCCGGCGAGATCCCGCCTGGTATCGATGCCGAAGCCCTCGCGAGCTATTACGTCACCGTTCAGCAGGGTATGTCGATCCAGGCGCGCGACGGTGCTTCCCGCCAGCAACTGGACGCGGTTGTCCGCGGCGCGATGGCGGGCTGGGAACAGTTGACGGCCGGCTAGTCTAGGGGCCGCCGACATCGCCATAATCATCCGGGGCGGAGCCCAGAATCTTGCCGGGCGCCTTAGGTGCGGTCAGCGGGGTCGGTATCGGTGTATTGCCGTGGAGGAGATCGTTGCCCGCATGAATATCGCTCGCGACCTGGAGATCCAGCCGTTCATCGTCGCGACGACGCACATCCTCGGCAATCTCAGCGACCTCCTCCTCCGACAGTCCCATGCTGCGCAGTGCGGCTGCGCCGAAAAGCATGGCGGATTCGAAGGTCTCACGAATCTGGTATTCGACATTGCTGCGGATCAGGTCCATCGCGTGGCCGCGATCGTAGGCTCGCACGAACAGCTTCGCGTGCGGGAATTCGGCCTGCGCCATGGCGACGATCCTGTCGGCAGTCACGCGATTATCGACACAGACCAGGATCACCTGCGCCCGCTCGGCGCCGGCAGCATGCAGGATCTCGCGCCGCGTGCCGTCACCGTAATAGACTTTGAAGCCGAAATTCGACGCGGCACGGATCAGTTCGACATCGACTTCGATGATCGAGACGCTGCAGCCCCGCGCCAGCAATGTCTGGCTGGCAACCTGTCCGAAACGCCCAAAGCCGATCATCAACGCGCTGCCATGCAGGCCGGAGGCAATCTCGACGCCGTCCAGCGAGGTCTGCTCCGGTGGCAGGAAGCGATCGAGAGCCAATACGAGCAAGGGGGTAAGCGCCATCGACAGGATGACCGTGGCGCTGGCCACTGCGTTGACCTCAGCGCCGAAGATGCCCGCCGCTGCCGCAGCAGCATAGAGCACGAAGGCGAATTCACCGCCCTGTGAGAACAGTGCCACCCGCGTGATGGCGTCGCGGGTCCTGGAGCCGAACAGCTTGGCGACGATGAAGATACCACTGGCCTTCACCGCCATGAACGCCACCACGGCCAACGCGACCAGACGCCATTCACGGGCGATCAGGTCGAGTTCGAGCGACATGCCGACGGCAAGGAAGAACAGGCCGAGCAGGATCCCGCGGAACGGCTCGATATCGGCTTCGAGCTGGTGCCGAAAACTCGACTCCGACAACAACACGCCGGCGAGAAAGGCCCCCATCGCCATGGAGAGCCCACTCAACTGCATGGCGAGCGCTGCTCCGAGCACGACCAGCAAGGCAGCCGCGGTCATGACTTCGCGGGCTTGCGCAGCCGCAAGCAGCCGGAACATCGGGTTGAGCAACCAGCGCCCCGCCACCACGAGACCAATAACGGAGCCGGCGGCGATCAGAAGCGGGAGCCAGTCGCCGGTATCCCCCGGCTTCGCCGGCGCAAGGAGAGCAACGATCGCCAGCAGCGGCACGATCGCAAGGTCTTCGAGCAAGAGGATCGACACCGCCTGCTGCCCATGCAGTGTCGAGGTCTCGCCACGCTCGTTCAGCATCTGCATGACGACGGCGGTCGAGGACAGGACGAAGCCCATTCCGGCCACGAAGGCAGCCGGAAGGCTCAGGCCCGCGAGCAGGCCGACACCGGTCAGCAGCGCACCGCACAAGCAGACCTGCGCGGCACCCAGCCCGAAGATCTCACCCTTCAGCTTCCAGAGCCGGGAGGGCTGCATCTCCAGGCCGATGATGAACAGGAACATAACGACGCCGAACTCGGCGACGTGGAGCACGGCCTCCGGGTTGGCGAAGAGACCGAGCCCCGATGGCCCGATGGCGACACCGGCGGTGAAGTAACCGAGCACGGAACCAAGGCCGAGACGACGAAAGATCGGCACCGCGACGACGCCCGCGCCCAGGAGCGCCACGACCTTGACGAGATCACCGGTAAGGCCTTCGACCGCCATGCGCCCTCCTGCTCCTGCCAGGCATCGGCCCGGCTGCGGCACTCGCAAGCGCCTATTGGCGCAGCCCATCCGGAAAGAGCAAGCTCCACGCCGGCGAGGCCGGCCTCAGGCCTTGCGCGTGATCCGGCCCTCCAGCGGGTAGGCTGGATCGCTGTAACCCGGCGTCGAGGGATGGCCGGCAGGCACGAGCCGATCGACCAGGGCCTCATCCTCGGCGTCGAAGCGGGCATCGAGCGCCGCGAGATAGGCCTGCCATTGTTCGAGGGTGCGCGGACCGGCGATCGCCGCCGTCACCAGCGCATTGTTCAGCACCCACTGCACCGCGAACTGGATCGGGGTCAGCCCCTTCGCGGCCGCATGGTCGCGGATCGTGCGGGCGATGATCAGCGATTCCTCGCGCCATTCGGTCTGCATGATCCGCTTGTCCGCGCGGCCGGCCCGCGTGCCCTCCGGCGGTGCCTGACCCGGTTCGTATTTCGCGGTCAGAATGCCGCGGGCGAGAGGCGAATAGGACGCGACACCCAGGCCGTAGAAATCGCAGGCGGGCAAATGCTCGACCTCGGGCATGCGGTTCATCGCGTTGTAATAGGGCTGGCTGACCACGGGCCGGTCGATGCCGAGTTCATCGCAGAGCCGGCAGATTTCCGCGACGCGCCAGGAGCGGTAGTTCGAAACGCCGAAATGCCGGATCTTGCCCTCACGCACGAGATCGGCGAGCGCATGCACCGTCTCGCCAAGCGGCACGGTGTGGTCTTCCTTGTGGAGATAGTAGATATCGATGAAATCCGTCCCGAGCCGCCGAAGGCTGTCCTCGCAGGCCTGCATCACCCATTTCCGGGAGAGGCCACTCTGATAGGGCCCCGGCCCCATAACGCTCGCGACCTTGGTGGCCAGAACCCAGTCATGCCGGTTCGCGGCAATCGCCCGCCCGGTCACCTCTTCGGAGCGGCCCTCGTTATAGACGTCGGCCGTGTCGATGAAATTGATCCCGGCCGCGCGCGCGTGATCGACGATGGCTCGTGCATCGCCTTCCTCAGTCGCACCTCCGAACATCATCGTCCCCAGGCATAGCGGCGAAACCTTCAGGCCGGAACGGCCGAGCCGACGATAGTTCATCTGCGTTGTCCCTGATGCATTGGCGCGCAAACCTGCCTCATCACCTGCGCCCGCACCAGAGCGAGGCACGCAGAGATGCCTTGCAAGAGCAAGAGATTCCTTAAGATTTCATGGGAAGCTGCGACAGTCAGTCAATGGTCGCTCCCGCATGAATCTCGCCGCTCTCGTCCAGAGCCAGACCCTCGCCACCTTGCTTGCAGCCTTGGCTCCCGGAGCCGGGCTCGAGCCCGGCAAGACGGTCGAAGCGCGCTTGCTCTCCCTGGGCAAGGACGGTACCGTGACCGCTTTGGTCGATGGCGTGAAGATCGATCTCGTTCTCGCCGGCCCGGAAGTCCGACAGGCTGCGCTGCAGCCCGGCACAACGCTCACACTCAAAATCGAGGCTCCGGAAGACGGTGGAACGGGGGTGCGGGCGACGCTGCTTGCGGCTCGCCCCCCTGGCGAAGCTCTCACTCCTCCGGCTCAGTTGGTGCCCATCGACGGTCCGCGGCGCGAGCCGGCGCTCGCACCGCTTGCGCTGGAGACGGGCCGCAGCGCCAAGCCGTCGGCTCCGGAGGCCGCCACTCCCGGCCTGCCGGCTTCGTCGCGTCTTGCCGGCGCGAGCTCTTCAGCACCTTTGCCAATCCCCGCTACCGTCGCGGTGGCCCCTGCGCCGCCCCAACGGCTGCAGTCCGAGGCGACGCCCTCGCCGCGCGCACTTGCCGGCCCGCTGATGGGCGAGGCTCTCGCTCGCCAGGACAGTCTCGCGCCGCTCTTCGCCAATCTGCAGGTGCTTGCCAACGGTACGATCTCCCTCATCCTGCCCAAGCCCCTGATGGGCCTGATCGACCAGATCCTGGCTCAGGCCATGCCGGCCGAGCGTAGACCCGTAACCGGCCAGGGCTTGAAGCAGGCCGTCGCACGCTCCGGACTTTTCCTGGATGCGCAGGAGGCAAGACTGCCTTCGCGAGCAAGCGACCGCCCGGAGGCAGCCGCACCACGCCCCTCTCCTCACGGCGATCTGAAGGCGGGGTTACGCGCGCTCAGCGACATGCTGCGGCCGCTTGTCGCCCCGGACGCCGCCGCTCCAGGGCTCAAACCGTCGGGAACAGAACCAAGGACGGCAGAGCAGGCAACGAGCGATGCGGAAGCGCATATCCGCCCGTCCCCGCCACGGCGCGACGGCGCGCTCGCCCCTCAATCGATTGCCGAACCCACCCTGTCGGCCGGAGAGAAGCCGCTCGTCATCGCACGCACGCTGCTCGACCAGACCGAAGCCGCGCTCGACCGCGTCAAGCTCGCGCAGTTCGCATCTCTGCCGCCAGAACCCAACCGTCCCGAGGCCGCACAAGGCCAACGCTGGGTGACGGAGATCCCTCTCGCTTTCCAAGCGGGCACCGCGATCCTGCCGCTGCATATCGAGAAGGACCCGCCGCGACGCAGCCCCTCTGGTGTCGAAGGGCCCCTCTGGCGCGTGCGCTTTGCCCTCGACGCCGAGCCGATGGGTCCGCTGCAAGGTGTCGTAACGCTCCAGGGACGCGCGGTGAGCGTCTCGCTTTGGGCCGAACGCGAAGGAACGAGCCAGTTCCTGCGCGGCGCTGCGCCTGATCTCCAGGCAGCGCTGGCCAATGCAAAATTTGAAGACGGAACCGTCGACATTCATACCGGCCAGCCGCAAGCCAGGCGAGCGACCGCCGGCCAGTTCCTGGACCGTCTGTCATGAGCCCTCCCTCTCCCGATCCGCTCGCGGTCGCGCTCGAGTATGACGGCCATGGCGCCCCGCGCGTCACGGCAAAGGGCCGCGGAGAGCTTGCTCAACGCATCATCGAGACCGCCCGCGAACATGATGTCGACATCGAGCGGAACGCTGTGCTCGCGCAGGCTCTCTCCACGGTCGAGCTGGACGATCAGATCCCCGAGGAACTCTACCGGGCTGCGGCGCAGGTCATCGCCTTTGTGCTATCGTTACGGGGCGAGATGCGCCTCGGTAGGCAGGGCGGCGGCCAGTCTTGATCCAGTTCTGCCCAGAGCCTGCTTGCCGCCTCCGCACGAGGGTCGGATGAGCGCCGAGATCGTCATCAGGCGCACGCGGCTTGGCGATTATGTCGGCTATGGTGCAGCCTTCGCCGAACTCGCGGAACGAGCGGTCGAGCCCAATCCCGCCATGTCGCCAGCCACTGTCGCGGCTGCGCGGGTCCTGGTTCCAGATGATCGCATCGTCATCCTGACGGCCTGGCGCAGTGAAGCGCTCGGTTCCGAGAGCCTCGTCGGAATCTGGGTGTTGCGTCGGCAGCGCGACTGGCGCAGCGGCCTTACCCCCATCCTCGCCGCTCCGCTCGTGCCGCTCTACGAGGTTTCATCGGCCCCCGTGCTGGACCGCGACAATGCCGAGGATATCGCGCTCGCTCTGCTGCGCCACCTCGCCGCATCGCGCGACCTGCCGAAAACCCTGGCTCTGCCGCTCCTGCCCGTGCAGGGGCCAGGTTTTCGTGCGCTCCAGGAGGCTTGCCGGGTCACCGGCAGCGGGCTGACGACATTCGAAACCTGGCAGCGTCCCGTGATGATCGCTCAGCCCGGCGACGATGCCGAGCGCTATCTCCGTCGCGCCCTTGGCTCAAGCTACAAGAAGCGCATGCAGCAGTTCCGGGCGATCGCACGGAACGGCGTGGTCTCCTTCCAGCGCAAGCGTCGCCAAGCCGCAGGCGAGGCGTTCGAGACCTTCCTCGCGCTCGAAGCGGCAGGCTGGAAGGGGGAAGCCGCGACCGCAATCGCCTGCCTGCCTAATGACGCGGCCTATTTCCACCGGCTGGTCGAGCTCTTCGTCGAACAGGACGCGCTCCAGCTCGACACGCTGCTGCTCGATGGCAAGCCCATGGCGATGGGCCTGCTCGTCGAAAGCGGAAATACCCGCCAGTTCCTGAAGATCGCCTATGACGAGACCCAGGCGCGCCATTCGCCAGGGCGAGCGCTGACCATTGCGATGCTCCAAGCCGATTTCACGGAGACGCCGCCGGTCTTCTTCGACAGCGGCGCAGGCGACGGCGTCGATCCCGGAACCTATGTCTGGGGCGAGCGCAGGACCATGGCGAATGCGATCATCGCGATCGGCAGCGCGATACCGGGGCCGGCACAGGTCGCCGCCCTGGCCCGCACGTGGCTGCGGCGCCTGCGGAATCGTCATCAATCGGCAAAGCATCGATAGAGATCACGCGGCTCGCCTGGCGACCTCGCACGCATCAACTGAGAGCAACTCCGGCGACGCCGCCCTGTCGAGCCGACGTCGGGCTCGGAAGGCGGCGGCTCATGACGAGATTGACCAGGCTCGCCACCTGCCCGATACCGGCCAGGATCATCCTGCAACGGTGCGACGGCATGACCAGCGATATCAAGATCGGAATCGTCACGGTATCCGACCGGGCCTCAGCCGGCATCTATGCCGACGAGGGCGGCCCCGCCATTCGCGACTACCTGAAGAATGCGCTCACTTCGCCCTGGACGGCCGTTGCGCGGGTCATCCCGGACGACCGCAAGGCGATTGCCGACACCCTGATTGAACTTGCCGACCGCGAGGGCTGCTGTCTCATCGTCACGACGGGAGGCACCGGTCCCGCACCCCGCGACGTCACGCCCGAGGCCACGGACGACGTTGTCGAGAAACCGATGCCCGGCTTCGGCGAACTGATGCGCCAGGTCAGCCTCACCAAGGTGCCGACCGCGATACTCTCGCGCCAGACCGCCGGCATCCGTGGTCGCTCGCTCATCGTCAACCTGCCGGGACGGCCCCGCGCGATCGCCGAATGCCTCGACGCCGTGATGCCCGCCATACCCTACTGCATTGACCTGATCGAGGGCCCCTACCTGGACACCGACCCGACCGTCATCGTCGCCTTTCGTCCGGGCCAGAAGGCCAAGGCCTGAATTTTTCCACGACCCTGCATTTAACCAATGGTAGTGACGTTGCTGTAAGGCAGCAGGGTCACGACCTGCCTGAGAAGAGCGCGCTTGATGTCAGTCCCGAAAATCGTTCCGCTCGTCATGGCCGGCGGAGCCGGCACCCGGCTTTGGCCGCTGTCGCGCGATACGTTGCCCAAGCAGTTCATTCCGCTGCTCGGAGACGGGATCTCGACCTTCCAGGCGACCCTGCAGCGGCTGCATGACCCGCGCTTCGATGCGCCGATCGTCATCACCAACAATGACTTTCGCTTTATCGTTGCCGAACAGATGCTCGCGATCGGCATCAAGGGCGAGATCGTCCTGGAGCCGGAGCGACGCGATTCCGCCGCAGCGGTCGCAGTCGGCTCGCTATTGGCAGAACAGCGCAGGGCCGGCGCAATCTGTGCGGCCTTTGCAGCCGATCACGTCATTCAGGCGACTGCGGCATTCCGCGACGATTGCGCGATCGCAGCCGAGCTCGCTGCGTCCGGCCTGATCATGACGCTCGGCATTCCCCCGACGCATCCCTCGACGGCCTATGGCTATCTCGCACCCGGCGAGCCGCTGCCCGGCGAGCGCGCGAAACGTCTGCAGCGTTTTGTCGAGAAGCCCGACCTGGAACGCGCCACGCGCTATCTCGAGGAGGGATATCTCTGGAACAGCGGCAATTTCGTCTTTGCCGCGGCGACGATGTGCGACGAGATGGAACGCCACGTTCCGGACGTGCTGAATGCCGCGCGTGAAGCGATTGCCAAGGCGACCCGCGACCTCGACTTCCTGCGCCTCGATCCGGAGGCCTTTGCCCAGGCCACCAAGATTTCAATCGACTACGCCGTGATGGAGCGGACGCGGGCGGCCGGTGTCGTGCAGGCAAGCTTCGACTGGTCCGATATCGGCGCCTGGGACTCGATCCACGAGATCAAACAGAAGGACGCCGATCGCAACGTCCTCGAAGGCGAGGTGGTCGCGCTCGATAGCCACGGCATCTATGTCCGCAGCGATGACGTGTTGACGACGGTTCTCGGCCTCGACGATGTCGTCGTGGTTGCGACGCGCGATGCCGTGCTCGTCTCGTCAATGGCCGCCGCCGGCAAGGTCAAGAACCTCGTCGAGTTGATGAAGACCGATGGCCGGCCGCAGGCGAGCGAGCACTTGAGGGTCTACCGGCCCTGGGGCTGGTATCAGCGCATCGATATCGGCCAGCGCTTCCAGGTTAAGCGCATCAACGTCAAGCCGGGCGGGCTGCTCAGCCTGCAGAAGCACTTTCATCGCGCCGAGCATTGGGTCGTGGTTTCGGGAACAGCCGAAGTTACGGTCGATGCCAAGGTCACGCACGTGCATGAGAATGAATCGGTGTACTTGCCGATCGGCTGCGTCCACCGCTTGCGCAATCCCGGCAGGATCGACCTCGAACTGATCGAGGTACAGGTCGGCTCCTATACCGGCGAGGACGACATCATCCGCATCGAAGACATCTACGCGCGTAGCTGAAGGCGGGCTCAGGCGGCGTGCAGCTCCTGACCGATAGCCCGGATCAGCTGTGAGCCGACCGGGTCCGAGCTCGCGGGAAAGCCGCCTACGAGGCTGCCATCGCGCCCGACCAGATACTTATGGAAGTTCCAGGTCGGGACTTCGGCCGGCCGCCGTGTCGCCGCCCAGCGATAGAATGGATGGGCGTCCGGGCCGCGCACGCTCGATTTCGCGGCGAACGGGTAAGTCGCGCCATAGGTCTGGCGCGCTGCTTCCGCGATAGCCACGCCTTCCAGCGGCTCCTGCCCGCCGAAGTCATTGCACGGCACCGCCAGCAACATCAGGCCACGGCCGGAATAGCGTTGCCACAGCTGCTCAAGTGTTGCGAACTGCCCTGCGTAGCCGCAATTGGTAGCCGTGTTGACGATCAGGATCGGCTTGCCGCGATAGGCCGCCAGCGGAATATGGCCGCCCTCGAGCCGGGCGAACGCAAACTGGTAGGCGTCGGGTGCGCTCTGCATATCCGGCGATATGGCAAATGATGGGCTCGCAGCGAGCCCGCCGATCAGGCTCAACACGTCACGACGAAGCAGCGGCATGGCCTGCCCTCCCGCCAAACCTCATAATCCGGCGCAGATACTGGCGCAAATGAGAGCGCCCCGCAGCCATGATGGCCCGAGGCGCTGGATCACAATGGTGAGATTAGATCATCGGACAGGAAATCGTATCCGGTCCGATGATCTATCCCTTTATCTTTGCACCGGCTTTCCCGAAAACCGCAATCCACTTTTCGGGCCGATGCTTTAGCCTCGAGCCGCCTGCGCTCAGCAGGCGAGAACCTTCTTCACCCGCACCTCGAGATCGCGGAGCTCATAGGGTTTCACGACATAGTGGTCGGCGCCGTTGCTGGTCGCCTCGTCCATCTTGTCCACCGAGCGCTCGGAGGTCGCCATGATGATCTTGATCTGGTTGAGCTCCGGCACGGAACGGATCGCCCGCAGCAGATCGATGCCGCTCATTCCGTCCATGTTCCAGTCGAGCAAAAGCAGATCATAGCGCTTGGTCTGCATCTTCATCAGCGCTTCGCGCGCATTCTCCGCCTCATCGATGTCCTGGAACTCGATCTGCTTCAGGAAATAGGTGGCAAGACCGCGCATGCTCTTCTGGTCGTCGACCACGAGGATCCGGTAGTCACTTCTGGCTTTCATCACGCTCTCCTCACGCGGTGCGCTGATGCGGACGTTCTGCGATCAGGTGGCCGATAGCGGCGCCAATCTGGTCGAGTGCCACAACGCGATCAGCGGCCCCGATCTCGAATGCTGCTTTCGGCATCCCGTTTACCACACAGGTTTCGCCACTTTGAATTAACGTCTCGGCGCCGGCTTTGCGCATGGCTAACAAACCGTCTGCCCCGTCCCGGCCCATCCCGGTCAGCAGCACGCCTACCGCATGGGCACCCAGGCTGCGCGCCACCGAGTGGAACATGACATCGACCGATGGCGAATGACCGCTGACCAGCGGCCCTTCCTTCAGGACACAGACCAGTTCCCCACGGCGCTCCTCGATCTCGAGATGGCGCAGGCCACCTGGCGCGACGACCGCCATGCCAGGCTTCAGCTTGTCCCCGTCAGCCGCCTCGCGGACGTCAAGCCCGGTGGCCGCCGCCAGGCGTGCCGCGAATTTTGCCGTGTAGCCGGCGGGCATGTGCTGAACCACGACCATCGGGATGCGCAGATTGGCGAGGTCCCGCATCACCACCTGCACGGCCGGTACGCCGCCAGTCGAGGCGCCGATGGCGATCAACGACGTACGCCCACCGGGCGAGGCGGAAGCGCGCCCAGGTTCACGAACGGGAGCTGGCCTTGCCGGCGCGGCTTCGCGCGCCAGAGCGCGCGCGGCTGCAAGCATCTTTCGACTGGCCGAGGCGCGGTGAAGCGCAGCCACCAGATGCTTCATGAAGCCTTCGAGCGTATGCGTCGTGCCGTCCGGCTTCTCGATGAAGTCGATCGCCCCCAGTTCGAGCGCCTGGATGGTGTTGTCGGCGCCTGGGCCGCCGAAGGCTGAGACGATCAGCACCGGCAACGGATCCTGCTTCAGCACGCGCGCCAGCAATTTGAGGCCGTGCCGTCCCGGCAGTTCGAGATCGAGCGTCAGCAGGTCTGGCCGCAGCTCCTGGATCGCGTCCCAACCCTCCTCCGCGCTGCCGGCGACGCCGATCACCTTGAAGCCGGGGGCGGAGTCGATGATCTGCGTCATGAGCTTCTGCATCAGGACGGAATCGTCGACGACAAGGACAGTGACGGGTTTGGCCGATGGTGCTTGGTTCAGGGTCATGTGAAGATCTCGACATCACCTGCGACAGGCTGGGTCTTAAGTCGGTTGAGATAGGCCACTTCCTGCTCATGCTCGCTGCTGCGGACGCTCGGCTGCACATGCTGCACCCAGGCCCGTCCCGTGGAAGGCTGGTAGTGGATTCGCCGTGAGCGTGTGCCGCCGACATCCTTGGAGACGATGGGAATGCCTTCCCGGTTGAGGAAGTCGAGCACGAAGGCAATGTTGCCGTCGCCTATGGCGAGCATGGTCGCCCCCGACAGGACCCGTGCCCCGCCGAAGACCTTGGCTTCGAGATGATTTCGTTTGCCGCCGCGCTTGAGCAGGCCGTTGATGAGAACTTCCATGGCGGTGTCGCCATAACGCTCGCCGGCGCTGGCATCGTTGCCACTGTTGTTCTTCGGCAGCAGGAAATGGTTCAGCCCACCGACCCCTGCCTGCGGATCGCGCATGCAGACCGAGATGCACGAGCCCAGCACAGTCGCGACGATCTCGTCCTTCGCCGAGGTGATCTCGTGCTCACCTGGCGCGACCGTGATGATCGTCGCCTCGAAACGGGGGTCGAAATAGCGCCGAGAGGACCGCGTGATACTCATGGGGTTCTCTCGTAGATCGTGCGGCCGATCAGCCTGAGCTGCGGGTGAGGTTGCGGGAGCGACTCGGAATGACCGAGATAGAGGAAACCTCCCGGCGCAAGCAGATCGACGAAGCGGTCGAGGATCGTGGCCTTGGTCCGGGTATCGAAATAGATGAAGACGTTTCGGCAGAAAATGGCATCGAATGGGCCACGCATCGGCCAGTTTTCGATGAGATTGAGCCGCTTGAAGGCGATCAGCCGGCGCAGATCATCGCTGATCCGCGCCTCTCCACGCCCGACCTGCCCGTCCAGGCGCAGCAGCGGCCTGACATCGGCGGGCAGACGCTCGAACAGCTCCGCCGGATAGATGCCCGCTTCCGCCCGGTTGAGGATGTCCGTGTCGATATCAGTCGCCAGAATGCGGAAATCGAGATCGCTGCGTGAGCCGATGACGTCGCGCGAGACAGCCGCAATGCTGTAGGGCTCCTCGCCGGAGGAGCAGGCAGAGGACCAGATCCGGATACGCCCGCGCCGGCCGCCGCGTTCCTGAACCAGCCTCGGCAGCACATCGCGGCGCAAATGGTCGAAGTGATGCCGCTCGCGGAAGAAGGCGGTGTGGTTGGTGGTGACCGCGTTGATCAGCTCGGGGATCTCGTCCTGCGCGCCCGGCGTCTTCAGGAAGGCGCAGTACTCCGCGACCGAGCCCATTCCCAGCGCCTTGACGCGTCGGGAAATGCGACCGCGCGTCATCGCTTCCTTGTGTTCGCGGATGACGATGCCGGCATGCTCGTAGACGAGCTTCGATATGAAGCCCATGTCCTCACGCGTCAGCGTGGCTTCGGGAAGACCTTGAGGCGCGAGCATCACTGTGAACCTGACAACATCGAACTAGAACTCGGCCCAATCATCGACACGCCCATTGGCGATGCGGCGCGGCGCTGGACGGACCGCCGGGGCTTTCGTCAGTTCCGGCCGACGCGACTCCGGGCGGCGGACCGCCGGCGCGACACGCGCCTGCTCGACGAGCGCTGCAGCCGCAAGTCGCTGCAACCGGGCGGGCTCGGTCTGCGCAGCATGAACCGACGGCGCAGCGAACCCTTCCTCGATGCGGAAGACGGCAACAAGCTGTTTCAGCCTGTCGATTTCCGCCATCAGTTCATGTGCCGATGACGCACTCTGCTCCGCCAAAGCCGAGTTCTGCTGGGTCATCTCGTCCATATGGGCGACGGTCTGGCTCATCTCCTCGATGCCATGGGCCTGCTCGGCGGTCGCGGAAGAGATCTCCGCGACGGTCGCAGAGACCTTGCTCGCAGCGGCCACGATCCGCTCCAGAGCTTCACCGGTGCTGCGTACGAAGCGCACGCCCTCGCCGACCTGCTCGTTGGAGGTCGCGATGAGACCCTTGATATCCCGCGCAGCCTGAGCGGAACGCTGTGCCAGGGCGCGCACTTCGGAGGCCACAACGGCAAACCCCTTGCCCGCATCACCGGCCCGCGCAGCCTCGACCGCCGCATTGAGCGCCAGCAGATTGGTCTGGAAGGCAATACCGTCGATCACGGAGACGATCTCCGAGATGCGGACGGAGGACGTCTCGATCCGTTCGATCGCGCCAACCGCCTGGGACACGACAACCCTGCCGTCATTGGCCACATTCATGGCCTCTCCGGCCAGCTGGGTCGCCTCGCGGGAGCGGGCCGCGCTCTGCTTGACGGAGGCTGCCAGCTCCTCGGTCGTCGCGGCAGTTTCCTCCAGATTGCCGGCTGTCGCTTCAGTCCGCCTGGCAAGGTCGCCTGCGCCGGAATTGATCTCGCTCGCGGCTCGCGAAACATTGCCTGCCGTCAGTTGGATGGTCGAGACGGTCTGGCCGAGATGGGCGAGTGCTCCGTTCAGGCTGCGCTTCAGCTCTGCGAGGCGGCCGCGATAGTCCCCCTCCATGCGGTGGCTCAGGTCGCCCTCAGCCAGTCCACCGAGCACGCTCGAAAATTCGCCGACCGCGCCTTCGACCAGCGTATTGATCTGATTCAGGCCCTCGGCGATGCGAGCCATCGCCTCCGGCTTGCCCGCAAGCGGAATACGACGCGAGAAGTCGCCCTCGACGGCCGCCGAGACGACATCTGCAACCTCGTTGGCGGCGGCAAGTTCGTCGGTCAGTTCCAGCCATTCGACGGCGGTGCCGAGACGCTCGCCATTGGCATGCAGGACAGGGCTCAAAGACAGCGAAATAGTCCGCCGGCCGAGCGCATAGCGGATCGCGCGGGCCCCGCCGACATCATGCCGCCCGAACACGGCGTCGCCATAGACGGCATCCATGACCCGGCCAAGCATGTCCTTGGCCGAGCAGCCCGGGAAGGCCGTGCGAAAATCCTCCTGGGCCTCGGCAAAGAACTTCAGCAGCGACTTGTTGACGTAGACGACGCGGTTCTGCCGATCGCAGACCATGACATTGGTGCGGCAGTCATCGAGCGCGGCACGGATACGCGCAGCTTCGACCCCTGTCTCGTGAATGCTCTTCAGGGCGCGGGCAAGGTCGCCGATCTCGTCGCCGCGGGCGAGGCCCGGGATCGCGGCGTTCTCGCCCTGGGCCAACAGGCCGACCGCATCGCGCATCTCGACGATGGGCCGGTAGATCGAGCGCGCCGCAAACCAGCCGACGGCCGCGATCGCGACCAGCGAAACGGCGCTGATCCCCAGCATCTGCGGAATGGCCGATCGCACGGCACCGTCGATATCGGCGGCGCTCAGCCCGAGCTGCGCGAGGTCATTCAGCCGCCCCCAGGCGACATGATAGGCGGCGGCGCCGATGGCGCCGCCCGAAACGAAAGCCGCGCCGAGAAACATCAGCGGCAGCCGTACCGAGAGTCTCGAAAGGGAACCGGCGAAGCTGCCCATGTTCTTGTCGTGTCTTTCTTGGCGCGTTGGCCTTCCCCGGCTCAGTCATCTGGCGCGTTGCCGCGTCAGATGATGATCAAGCCGCCCGGGTGGTCCGAGCGAGAGGGGTTTCCGCCCCGCCTTCGCGGATCACGGCCGCGAGGTCGAGCAAGGCGACGATCTCGGTGTCGAGCAACACGAGGCCTTCGATCAGGCCATGCTCGTCACGCTCCAGATCCGGCGCCGGGCGAACCGCGCTGACCGGAACATCGACGATGTCGGAGACCGAGTCGACCAGCAGGCCGGCGGTCTTGTCCTCGACATCGACGACGACGATGACGTGGGTTGCCGTGGCATCGGTGACACCGAGGCCGATCGAGGTGCGCAGGTCGTAGACCGCGAGAATGACGCCGCGCAGATTGAGCACGCCGCGCACATGCGGAGCCGCATGCGGCAGGGGCGTGGTCACCTGCCAGCCCTTGATTTCACGAACCATGCCGACATCGATGCCGAAAGTCCGATCACCGACGCGGAAGGTAACGATACGACGCACGGCTGATTCAGGCTGCGCCGACGAGAAGTGCTTTTCGCCGAGTTGAAGGGTCATGATCATCCAGCCATTTTCAGTTCGGGAGCGGGTTGCCGGCTGCCGGTCGCGGCCAGCCTCAGCATCGAGTCGACATCGAGGATCAGGGCGACGAGGCCGTCGCCGAGGATGGTCGCGGCGGATGCGCCGTTGACCGCGCCGTAATTCGCCTCGAGGCTCTTCACGACGACCTGCTGCTGGCCGACGATCTCGTCGACCGCAATTCCGACATTACCGCCGCGCTCGGTTTCGGCGATGATGATGATGTTCTCGTCGCGCTGCCCGGACGAGCCCATCACGGCGCCGAGCCGGTAGAGCGGTGTGACCTCACCGCGCCAGCGCAGGACTTCCTGGCCGAAGGTGAGATGCTCGATCGGCGTATTGGCGAGGTGCTGGGTCTCGATCACACTCGCGATCGGGATGACGTAGCGATCGTCACCGCAGCGGATCACCATGCCCTCGAGCACGGCGAGCGTCAGCGGCAATGCCAGGGTGAACTTGCAACCGCGGCCGGGCTCGGAATCGACGCTGATGCGGCCGCCAAGCGACTCGACATTGCGCCGCACCACATCCATGCCGACGCCGCGGCCCGAGATGTCGCTGACGGCCTCCGCGGTCGAAAGCCCGGCGGCGAAGATCAACTGGTCGATCTCCTCGGGTGCAAGCTTTTCATCGGGGCCGACAAGACCACGCGAACGGGCCTTGCCCAGTAGCTTCTCGCGATTGATGCCGCGCCCGTCATCGGTGACGGAAATCACGATGCGCCCGGCCCGATGTTCGGCGGTGAGCTGGATCGTACCCTCCGGCCCCTTGCCTGCTGCCAGGCGTTCCTCCGGCGTCTCCAGGCCATGATCCATCGAATTGCGGATCATGTGAGTCAGCGGATCGGCAAGCTCTTCGATGATCGTCTTGTCGACCTCGGTGTTTTCGCCTTCGAGCACCAGGCGCACTTCCTTGCCCAGGGTCTGCGCAAGCTCGCGGACGAGGCGCGGCATGCGCTGGAACACGGCCTTCACCGGCTGCGCGCGCACGGCCATGACATGGTCCTGCAGCTCGCGTGTCTGGCGCGACAGCGTCAGGATGCCCTCGGCGGTCTTGGCATAGACGTCATAAGGCAGCGAGCGCACGCATTCGACCAGCATGGACTGGGTAATGACGATCTCGCCGACGAGATTCATCAGCTTGTCGATGCGGTCGAGATCGACACGAACGCTGACGGCCTGGCGTTGGCGGGCCGCAGGAGCATCATTGGCAGGAGCACGAAGCGCAGGACGCGGCACCGGCGGAGCCGCCGCCTCGACTGGGGCCGGCGCAGGAGCCGGCACAGGAACGGGTTCCGGCGCAGCGGCCGGAGCAGGCCCGAGCTTCGCCAGGATTGCCGAGAGATCGGCAGCAACCGACTGCGGCACCTCTGCTTCGACGGCAGCGACTGGCGCGAACGAGACCACATCGTCATTGGCCGGCTCGGGCATCGCCTCGATCTCGAACTCCTCGGTCGCGAGGGTGAAATCGAACTTGCCGTGCAGCTCTTCGACCGACAACTGCGTGCGCAGGTTCACGGCAAAGCGCATCCAGCAATCGGTGACGTCGAGTTCCTCCAGCGACGGCACGTGGCTCAGGTCGCAGGAGACGGAAACGATATCCTCCGGCGGCAGAGCCGCCAGCACGACGCGGGGTTCGATCACACGGCGGAAGAGGTCGCGATCCGGCGTGATGCGCAGGCACATCTCGCTGCCGGCCTTCACCGGCTCGGCCGGAGCGACGGCGGCAACTGGCTCGTCGTCCCAGCCGTCATCGATCGGCTTCACGGGCGCGGCGGACTTCGCCTCGACCATCGCAAGCAGATTGCCGAGCGCTGCGATACCCGGCGGGGCGTCGTCGCTCGCAGGCGCGGAGGCCGATGGCACTGGAGGTGCGGAAGCGGCAGCGGCAGGAGCTGCTGCGACGGGTTCGGCCTGCCCGACACGTTCCAGCGCCTCGAGCAGATCAGGACGCGGGCGGGCCGGTTCGTCATTGCGCGCCGCCGATACCAGATCGGCAACGGCATCCGAGCAGCGCAGGAACAGTCCGAAGGGAGCGTCCTCGATCGCGACACGCCCCGAACGCAAATGATCGAGCGAGGCCTCGAAGACATGGGCGAAGGCGACGAGCTCCGTGCAACCGAAGGCCCCTGCCCCGCCCTTGATCGAATGGATCGCGCGAAATGCGGCGTTGACGTCCTCGGGCTCGCGTGAGCCCTCATCAAGCGCCTGAAGCTTTTGCTCCAGAGCGCCGAGAAGCTCTTCGCATTCCTGGAAGAACGTTTGTTTGAGTTCCGCTAACGGATCCATCGGCCAGCCTTAGTTCTGATAGCGAGCAACGAGGCCGAGCAGGGTGTTGGGCTCGAACGGCTTGACCATCCAGGCGCTGGCACCGGCGCGCCGGCCCTCCGCCTTGATCTCGGCGCCGTTTTCCGTCGTCAACACGATGATCGGCGTATTCTGGCCGGCCGGTCGGGCACGGCAGGCGCGCGTGAACTCGATTCCGTCCATCAACGGCATGTTGAGGTCGGTGATCACCAGATCGGGCTGGAACTGGTCGAACTTGACGAGGCCGTCCTCGCCGTTCTCCGCTTCCGCCACCTCATGTCCGGCATTGCGAAGCGTCAGGCTGAGCAGACTGAGCAGGGTCTTCGTATCGTCGATGGCCAGGATTCGCATCGATATCACTCCAGGACGAGAGCGCTTTGGGCAGGATCGAAGCCGATCGCCTGCAGGGACTTGCGGCACTCTTCCGAGGCCGCCTTGAGAGTGACGCTGAGCCCCTTTGCCTGCGCACTGGTCGCGGCGGCATGGAGCAACTGAATCCAGAGGCTGGGCAGGGGGCCAGCTTCAGCGCATTCGACGGCGATGCTCTCCTTCTGCTCCAGCGCGACGAGCAGCTGATTGCGGAAGGCTGCCGCCTCGGAACGACCGAGAAAGGCTGGAAGCGAGACGGTGATGACCACGGCGGCGGGACCCATGATTGGCGGATGGAAGATCACGCCAGATTGGTAAAAATTTCGCTAATCGGCGGCACCCCGGCATCAACGCTTTGGGCGTTTCCGAGGCAGATGTGGTCAGAACATGGCATTGCTGATGGCACGCGGAACGAGCGAGATGCTGCCGTTCTGCTCCTTGTACTTGCGCGGGATGTTGATGATCCCGGACAGGTGCAGCCAGAGCGCGTTGGGCGAGATCGGCTTGGTGATGATCTCGTGCGCCCCGAGCTTGGCCGCCTGCACGACCGAGCGGCGGTCGGGGCGTTCCATCATCACCAGGACCGGAGCCTTGGCGAAGGGCGAAGTCTTGAACGAACGGATCGACGCCAGGCATTTGACACTGCCGGAATCGGGCAGGTCCCAGTCCAGGACCACGATGTTCGGCTGCTTCTGGATGAACATCGTTGCGGCCGAGGACAAATCCGGGGCCTCGAAGATGCGGTGGAGCGACGCCTGGTAGAGCATGGTCCGGACGATGCGCCGGTAATGCGCGCTGCTATCGATCAGCAGGACCGAGAGATTGGGAAAAGACGGCGCGATATGCATGACGCTGGACCGGACACTCACTCAACCCGACGCGCCATCCTGGCGCTACGCGTAGTCTTGCCTGCAGGAACGCTCACAGGCCGTTAATGCGGTCGCCTCAAACGCTGAGACCGAAGCGAATTCCGCCCCAATGGCGCCCCTTGACCCAGATCGGCGCGGAGAGGTCCTCCATGACGAGAAACTGGCCGCCGCCCATGTCGCGCCGATAGGTCTGCAGCAGGAAGGGTTTCTGGTTGCGGGCAGCCGCCAACCCGGTGCGATCCGCGAAGACGCGGCGGTTCCGGCAATTCGCGTTGTTCCAGATCGGATCCCGTCCCTGCGCCTGCGAGTACTTGCGGTTATGGGTCGGCAGAAAGCCGTTGCGATCGACGGCCGCGCAGAAAACGACGCGCTTGTCTGCGGCCAGCAGCCTTTCCTGGAGCGGCGGCAGCAGACGATCGGTCAACGCGACGAAACGCGTCATATGCTGCAGGGGGTCCGAGCCGCCGATCGGACGATAGGTCTCATCGAAGAGATCGGCCATCGTGACTTTGCCTTGTGCCACGGCGTCCTCGAAGAGGCCGGAAATGGCTTGCGCCGTCTCCATGGCGGTGGCGATCAGTTCCGATTGCGCGGTGCGCACGCCGGAAGCCGCAATCGAACCGAGGATCGCCTCGCTGATCGAGACGAGCGAAGCCGCCCGGCCCGACGCGAGATCGAGATTGCCGCTCGACTGGTCGACGCCGGCGACCAGCGCCTTGAGATCCTCGCCGACCTTGGCGAAGGCGATGGCATTCTCCCGCGTCGGATTCGAGATCGCATCGATATCGCCGATCAGCCCGACGACCGAGCGACCGAAAATGTCGAGTTCGCCGACCTGCCGGGATATTCCCCTGCTCTCCTCGCTCGCGCGGCGGGCGACCGCTGCATTCTCGAAACTGCGGCGGGCAAGCTGATCGACCGTTTCCACAAGCGCGTCGAGCTGTCGGGTGCTGAGTGCGGTCGCCTCACGCGTCTGCTCGGAGAGTTGCTTCACGGCCGCAGCGATGACCGCAAACCCGCGCCCCGCCGAACCACTCCGCGCCGCCTCGACACCGGCATTGATCGAGAGCAGTTGGATCTCGCGCGTGATCGTCTGGATGGCGTCGCTCGCCTCGCGAACCTTGTGGGCATTGGTGACGGCCTCGGCAAGCGCAGCCGAAATCGATTCGGCCCCCTGGCTCAGCGTCTCGATATCGCTCTGGGCAGCATTCAGCCCCTGCCGAACCGCTCCCGTGACCCGTTCCAGGCCACTCTTGACGACAGACGCCGCCTTCTGAGCGTCTTCCGCCGAACTCTGGATCGAGCGATTGGAGAGCGAAACCTGCTCGACGGACGCAACGACGCGGTGCAGCCCTTCGGCCTGGCCTTCGAGCTGTCGTGTGACATCGCCGATGCGGCCGGAAATATCCGTGATCTCGACCCCGAGCTTGCCGAAGCGCTCCGCGATCTCGCCAATGGCGCGGGCGGCCGCAGTCCCATTGAGCACATCCTCATTGGCCGTCTCCGGCAGCTTGAGCGCCTGTGCTTGCATGGCGAGATGTATCCGCGACCAGAGGAAGCCTCGCTTACCCTAGGCAAAACACGGTAAATCGCGCGTTAACGGCCAGTTCGGCCGTTAACCATCCCTCCGCGTACCGATCACGCTCTGTCGCAGGCGAGGCGGACATCGCCGAAATCGCGCAGCGGGGGGCGTTGCTGCGAACAGCGCTCGACGGCACTCGCACAGCGCGGGTGAAACGCGCAGCCGCTCGGCGGCGCAATCGGGCTCGGCACCTCGCCCGACATCGGCTTGCGCTCCCGGTTCGGTCTCTCGACATCGGGAATCGTCTCGAGCAGCAGCCGCGTATAGGGATGGCGCGGCAGGTTGAAGACCTCATCGGCGGGGCCGGCCTCGACGAAGCGGCCGAGATACATGATCGCCAGATGGTCGGACATGTGCCGAACCACCGAGAGATTATGGCTGATGAAGAGATAGGTCAGGCCGAACTCGGCCTGCAGCCTCACCATGAGATTGAGGATCTGTGCCTGCACGGAGACGTCGAGTGCCGAGGTCGGCTCGTCGCAGACCAGGAAATCGGCCTCGGTCGCCAGTGCACGGGCGATCGAGATGCGCTGCCGCTGCCCGCCAGAGAATTCATGCGGGAAGCGCCGGGCGTCGGCGCGGGACAGACCGACGATCTCGAGCAGATCGCCGACGCGTTCCGTCGCCTCGGCGTCATCGCGGCGCAGCTTCAGCTCGCGGATCGGCTCGGCGATGATGTCGCCGACCCGCCAGCGCGGATTCAGGCTGGCGTAGGGATCCTGGAAGATCATCTGAACGCGTGGCGGACCGAAGCTGCCATCGAGGCGGCGGATATCGGCGAAGCGCAAGCTGCCCTCGGTCGGGCGCTGCAGCCCGACGATCATCCGTGCCAGCGTCGACTTCCCGCAGCCGGACTCGCCGACGATGCTGAAAGTGGTGCCACGCTGGACCGTGAAGGAGATATCCTCGACCGCCCTCAACACACGGCGCGGCTCATGCGAAGCCAGACGGGACAGCCAGGGCGCCGAGACGTCGAAGCGGCACGACGCCGCCTTCACCTCGAGAATGGTTTCGGTTTCAGCCATGAACCAGCTCGCGCAAGGGGAAATGGCAGGCGGCGATATGGAGCCCCGCGCCCAGCGAAGGCCGCTCGTCGCGGCAGCGGTCGCGGCAAGAACCGCACCGCGGATTGAAGGCGCAGCCCTTCGGTATGGCGTTCAGTCGCGGCATGGCGCCGTCGATCTGGTTGAGATGGCGATGGCGCTCATGCACGCTCGGGATCGAAGCCATCAGCCCGGCCGTATAGGGATGGCTGGGGTGGCGCGTCACATCCTTCACAGGGCCGACCTCGACGACCCGTCCGGCATACATCACCGCGACCCTGTCTGCCGTCTCGGCGATCACGCCCATGTCATGTGTCACCAGCATGATCGCTGTGCCATGCTCGCGGCAGAGCCGCTTGAGCAGGCTCATGATCTGCGCCTGGATCGAAACGTCGAGCGCCGTCGTCGGCTCGTCCGCGATGATCAGCTTGGGTTCGGCGCAGAGAGCCAGCGCGATCACCACACGCTGGCGCATGCCGCCCGAGAACTGATGCGGATAATGGTCGATCCGCGTTTCGGCGGCGGGAATGCCGACTTCCTTGAGAAGGTGGAGCGCCCGTGCCCGCGCCTCGCCACGGCTGACCGGCAGATGCGCCAGGATCGTCTCGACGATCTGATCCCCAACCCGGAGCAGTGGATGGAGCGAGGTCAGCGGATCCTGGAAGATCGCGCCGATCTCCTTGCCCCGCACCAGGCGCATCGCCTCAGCTGGGAGATTGTCGATGCGCCGGCCGTTGAGATGGATGCTGCCGCCTGCAACCCGGCCGGGCGGATCGAGCAGGCCGATCACCGCCGTACCGGTCAGGGATTTGCCCGCCCCCGACTCGCCGACAACGCCAAGGATCTCGCCTGGCGCGATCTCGAGCGAAACGCCGTCGAGCGCCGTCAGCGGGCCATGTCGGCCGTCGAAGACGACCTTGAGGTCCCGCACCGAGAGCAGCGACTGGGGCACGGCCATGGCGGTCATGTTCTCTCCTCCCCACGTTCGACCGGATAGCTTGACGAGAAGATCTCGGAAGCCGGCGGGTGGCCATGTGTCCGGCGCGGGTACTGCGCCATCACGCCTTCGAACTGTTTCTGCGCGCGCCGCTTGTCCGCAGCTTCGTCGACGCCCGGGATCTCGCGGTCCTCCATGACGAAGCGGCCGTCGATGATCACCGTCGCGAAGTCGCGGCCGTGTCCGGCGAGCAGCATGGTCTGGATCGGATCGATGACCTGGCCGAGATGTGGCCGGTCGAGATCGAAGACCGTGATATCGGCCCGTGCGCCGGGCTGGAGCCTGCCGAGATCCGGGCGGCCAAGCGCATCGGCACCGCCAATGGTCGCCGCGTCGTAATAGTCCTCGCTGCGCACGCTGGCCGAGCTGCCCGCCATGGTGCGGGCGAGGATCATGCCGACCTGCATGTTCATGATCATGTCCGGTGGGCTGGTATCGGTGCCGAGGCCGAGATTCAGGCCCATCTCGCGATAGCGGCCGAAATGATCGATGGCATTGCCGTGGCGTCCGGAAACCAGAGGACAGTGCACGATGGTCGAACCGGCATCGCGGATGATCTCGAGATCGCGGCCAGGCCGGGAAATGTGCCTGCTGCCGGAGACATAGGTTCCGTGAGGCAGGAGCGTCCGCTCGGTCAGAAAGCCGAGCTTCTCCAGCCATTCCGGCGGGCTCATGCCGTGCTGCGCCAGCACGAGATCGTACTCGATCTTCGACTGGCAGCAGTGCAGCCGCACCGGCACGCCAAGCGTCCGGCCGGCCTCCGTCGTGCGCCGAAGCAGTTCGGCAGTCGAGGTCTCGATCCGGTCCGGCGCGAGCATGGTGCGGACGAGTCCGCCGGCGGCGCCCTCAAAGCGCTCGCAGAAGGCGATCGCCTCCGCGAGCTCGGCAAGGCCGCGAGGCTCGTCATAAGCCGTCGTGATCCTGCCATCGGCCTCGACCACCTGGTTCCCGGTGCGGTAGGCCGGGCCGAGATAGGCGCGCAGGCCGAGTTTCGCCGCGGCTTCTGCCGCATCGGAGAACTCTTCCGGCGTCTCGCCCCATTGCCGGTAGAACAGCGAGGCGATCGGCAGCGCCGTGGTGATGCCATTGCGGATCAACGTCGCGAAGGCATGATGCTTCTGGAAGGCAAGCTCCTCCCGCGAATACATCTCGACCGGGCCGGCCTCGATATAGGAACGCGGCCAGACACGCCCCTTCTTCCAGGCCGGTTGGTTGTCATAGGCGAGGATGGTGGTGTCGAGATCGGAAAGCGCGTCGAGATCGACGAAGCCGGGTCCGATCAGCGCGTTGCCGTAATCGATCCGGCGCATGACCTCGCCGGGGAAGCGATGGCCGATGAAGACCACTTCGCCATTCTCGAAGACGATCTCGCCATTCTCGATGAGCCGATGCCGGCCGTCGCGGTGGCCCACGAGCCAGCGCGCGGTCAGCAGGACCCTGCCCTTGGGGTGCGGCGCGGCCTGCAGCATCAGGGTGCGCTCTTGATCGAGACGCCGTCGCGCGCGACGATCTTGCCGCCCTTGACGACGCGACGCTTCGGCGAGCGGGTCACGATCGCCTCGGCCAGCGTCTCGCCGGGCACGAGCACGAGATCGGCCCGACAGCCCTGGCTCAGCCCGTAGCCGTCGAGTTCCATCACCTTGGCACCCTCGATGGTGCAGACATCGAGCGCGATCCGGAGTTCATCGTCGCGCCGGAAGTTGTTGCGCAGGCCGACGAACATGGCGCGCTCCAGCATGTCGGCATTGCCATACGGCCCCCAGGTGTCGCGGATGCCGTCTGAGCCGGAGCAGACCCGGATGCCGGCCTCGATCAGCCGCTTCACCGGCGGGGCCGGCCTGCTCGCCGGCGCCGTCGTCATGATGGCAATGTCGAGCTCGGCGAGCTGGGCGATCAGCGGATCGATGAGCGCCGGGTCCGGCGTGCCGAGGCAGAAGGCATGGCTGATCGTGACCTTGCCCTTCATGCCGAGTGCCCGTGTACGCTCGATGATCATGTCCATCGAGAAGGCGCCGACCTCACCCGGCTCATGCAGGTGGATGTCGAGCGGCTTGCCGTAGCGCTGGCAGAGCGCAAACACGGCGTCGAGATGGCCCTTGGGATCACGGTCGATCGTGCAGGGATCGAGGCCGCCGACCACTTCCGCGCCGAGCTTCATGGCCTCGTCCATCAGCTCCAGCGTGCCGGGCCGGCGCAGCATGCCGGACTGCGGGAAGGCGACGATCTCGACGTCGATGATGTCGCGATAATAGTCGCGCATCTTCATCACGCCCTCGACGCCCCACATGCCGTGGTCGGTATCGATGTCGATATGGCTGCGGATATGGGTCGAGCCCATCAGCGAGGACTGGATGCTCTGGCGGGCCGATTGCTGATAGGGATCGATGCCGAGCCGACGCTTGTTCAGGCGCTCATTGTCGATCTTGTCGAGAAGTCTCGGGCCAACTTCGTTCTTGTACCAGGGCAGGCCCCAGAGGCTCTTGTCGAGATGGGTGTGAGCCTCGACCAGGCCGGGCAGCAGGATCTCGTTGCGGCCATCCTCGACCACGACACCGGCCGGCGCGGCAAGCCCGGTCCCGAGGCGGGCAATCCGCCCCTTCTCGATCAGGATATCGGTCGCCTCGCCGCCAAGCGGGCGAATATTGCGCAGCAGAAGATCGGTAGCCATCGTTTCCTCGTCAGTTTCTTGTCAGCGGAGTTTCGGATTCAGCGCATCGCGTAGCCAGTCGCCGAGCAGGTTGACCGAGAGCACGATCAGCCCGAGCTGCAGTGACGGGAAGACGACCAGCCACCAGGAGCCGGAGAACAGGTACTGGTTGCCGATGCGGATCAGCGTGCCGAGCGAAGGCTGGGTGATCGGCATCCCGACGCCCAGGAAGGACAGGGTCGCTTCCGACAGGATTGCCAGACCGAGATTGAGCGTCGCGGCGACCATCACCGGCGTCAGGGTGTTTGGCAGGATGTGGCGGCGCATGATTCGCGCCGGCGCGACCTTGATGATGCGCGCAGCGAGCACGTATTCCTTGCGCCGTTCGACCATGGTGGAGGCGCGCACGGTGCGCGCATACTGCACCCAGTTGGTCAGCGAGATCGAGACCACCAGCACCACCGCAGCGAAAGGCTCACGCAGGCCGGGTGGCAGCAACTCGCGGAAGATAGCGCTGACCAGGATCGCCATCAGCAGGGTCGGGATCGAGAGAACGGTGTCGCCGAGGCGCATCAGGAGGTTGTCGATGCGGCCGCCATAGAAGCCCGAGACCAGCCCGACCGTAACGCCGAGCCCCATCGAGACGATCACCGCCGCGATGCCGATCAGCAGCGAGACGCGCGTGCCGTACAGAATGGCCGACAACACATCGCGTCCCTGCGGGTCCGTGCCAAGCAGAAACGGCCACTCCCCGCCGGCCTGCCAGATCGGCGGGATCTCGGCCTTGTCGATGAAGACCTGAGCGAGATCATGCGGGTTCTGCGGCGCGATCAGGGGCGCGAGAAACGCGGTCGCGATCAGCAGCACCAGCACCAGCGTCGAAAGCCAGGCCGCGGGAGTGCGGCAGAAGCTCCAGCCGATATCGCTGTCGAGGAAGCGGCGCAGGCGGCCGGGCTTGGCAGTGGCATCAACGGGCATTGGCGGCTCCCGAAATCGCATCTTCGCGCAGCCTCGGATCGACATAGGCGTAGAGCAGGTCGACCAGCGCGTTCAGTGACACGAAGATGAAGGAGACGACGATCAGATAGGCCGCCATCACCGGGATATCGACGAAGGTCACGGCCTGGACGAAGAGCATGCCCATGCCCGGCCATTGGAAGACGGTTTCGGTCACCAGCGCGAAGGCGATCAGGTTGCCGATCTGCAGACCGGTCACCGTGATCACCGGCATCAGGCAGTTGCGCAGCGCATGGCGGAAATTCACCGCGCGAGCCGGCAGGCCCCGCGCCCGGGCGAAGCGGATGAAATCGGTGCGCATCGTCTCCAGCATCTCGGCCCGCACCAGCCGCATCACCAGCGTGATCTGGAAGAGCGAGAGCGTGATGCCCGGCAGGATCAGCGCCCGCCGGCCGGACGGCGTCAGGAAACCTGTGCTCCACCAGCCGATCTGCACCACCTCGCCGCGGCCGAAGGCCGGCAGCCATTGCAGCGTCACCGAGAAGAGCAGGATGAACAGGATGCCGAGCGCAAAGCTTGGCAGGGAGACGCCGAGCACAGAGACGAATTGCAGCGACTTGGCGAGCAGGCTGTCACGTCTGATCGCCGTGTAGACGCCGAGCGGAATCCCGACTGCGAGCGACAGGAAGGTCGCCACCAGCACCAGTTCGAAAGTGGCCGGGAAGCGCTCCGTGATCAGCGTGAAAACATCCTGCTGATTGCGATAGGAGATGCCGAAATCGCCGCGCGCCGCGTTGCCGACAAAGGTCGCAAATTGCAGGACGAAGCCCCGGTCGAGACCGAGCCGCACGCGCAACTCGTCGCGCTGCGCCTGGCTCGCCTGCTCGTTCAGCATCAGCTCGACGGGGTCGCCGACGAAGCGAAAGATCAGGAAGGCGAGGAAGGCGACGGCGAGCATCACGCCAGCCGCGTTCAGCAGTCGTTTCAGCAGGAAAGCCGGCATCGTCCCCTCCGGTCACAATGGGCCGGGAGCGCCTAAACGCTCCCGGTCGGTCGATGCGGTTCAGCTTACTTCAGCATCGTCAGCCACAGGCGCGGCTTGTTGTCGGAGGCCTGCACGGTCGAGGTCACCGTGTTGCGCATCGCCCACGCCATCGGCTGCTGATGCAGCGGAATGAAGAGATGCTCTGCCTTGGCGATCTTGAGCGCCTCCATCATCATCGGGATGCGCTTGCTGTTGTCGAGTTCGACGCCGGCCTTGTCGATCAGCGCATCGATGCGCGGATCGCCCCAGTTGCCCCAGTTGAACACGCCGCCCGTGCCGCTCTTCGAGCGCAGCACCTGCACCAGCAGCGAGTAGGCGTCGATCATAGGCTCATTGGCCCAGCCAAAGGAGATCACGTCGAAATCGCCCTTGACGCGTTTCGGTGTCTGCTGGCTGCGCGGGGCGAGGCTGAGATTGGGCTTCAGGCCGGCGCGCGACCACATCGAAGCGACCGCCTGGCAGAACTCCTCCTCGTTGACCAGGCTGTCGGCCTGACAATTGAACTGGAAGGAGAAGCCGTTGGGATAACCGGCGGCCGCCAGCAGCTTCTTGGCCCCCTCGAGATCGAAGGGCAGGCGCACATCCTGGGACGGCTCGTAGCCTGGGATCGCCGGAGCGACCAGCGCGCCGGTATTGCGCGAGAGGCCGCGCATGGCCCGCTTCTGGACGGCATCGATGTCGATCGCGCGATAGAGCGCCTCACGGACCCGGATATCCTTGAAGGGGTTCTTGTCCTTCACATCGCTCTCGAACAGCGCATCCTTCAGATTGAGGGCGAAGAAGACCGAGCGCAGCTCGTTGGTCTGCAGGACCTTGACGTCGGGCGAAGCCGCGAGCCGCGGCAGATCCTGCAAGGGCGCGACATTGGTGAAGTCGATCTCGCCGGAGAGCAACGCGGCGACACGGGTCGAGGCCGAGGTGATCGGCGTGAACTCGATGACGTCGATATTGTGCTGCGGCTTGTCCCACCAGGTCGGGTTCTTGATGAAGATCGTCTTGGCGTCGGCGCGGCGGCTTTCGACCTTGAACGGGCCGGTGCCGTTGGTGTTGTCGGTTGCGTAGCCCTTGATACCCTTGCCGGAATCGGTCGGGAGCGAGGTGTTGTTCGCCTCCATCCACTCCTTGTCGAAGATGAAGATGTTGGTGAGGTCGTTCAGCAGCAGCGGATACGGGCCGTTGACCTCGATCTCGACGGTATAGTCGTCGATCTTCTTGGCGCTCTTGTAGGCCGGCAGATTACCCTTGAGCGGCGAGGTGTCATGCGTGACGCGGTCGAGCGAGGCGATCACGTCGTCAGCGGTGAAGGGGTTGCCATTGTGGAACTTCACACCCTGACGCAGCTTGAAGCGCCAGACCGTGGGGGAGACCGTCTCCCATGATTCCGCCAGGGCCGGCTCGATCTTGAGATCGCCGGTGTAGCGCACCAGCCCCTCATAGACATGATTGAGCACGGAGAGCGTGAACGTCTCGCCGTAGGAATAGGGGTCGAGCGAGGCGATCTCGCGCGACGCGCCCCATTTCAGGGTCTTCGCCTCAGCCGCGCCGTTCAGCGCCAGAGCCGCGACAGCCGCCAACAACCAGTGCTTCTTCATCGATCTCTCCTCTCGATGAACCTGCGGCGCATCTTTGGCGCTCGGTCAGGCTCGGTGCCCCTCGTGAATGCCCAATCCCGCGCCACCCTGGCACTTTGTGCAGCATCTCGTGCGCAATCAACAATCAATATTGCATACGATAGAGATATCGTATTGTATACGATTATCGCAGACAAGGGGAAACTGGAGTGGAGCGGGATCCCGTGACATGGAGTGAGGCTGAGACGGCCGAGCCAGAGCGGAGACGCACCATGCCGACGGAACCCCGCCCTCATGGATTGCGTGCGCAATCCGTGTACAAGGCGCTGCGACGCGCGATCATCGAGCAGGCGTTGCGGCCTGGCATGAAGCTTCCCGAAGACTCGATCGGCGAACAGCTCGGTGTCAGCCGTACGCTGGTGCGCGAGGCCTTCGGGCGGCTCGCCGTCGAGGGCCTGGTCGAGCTCAAGCCCAATCGCGGCGCCTCGGTCGCCTATCCCACCCTGGAAGAAGCCCGCGACGTCTTCGACGTCCGCCGCAGCCTTGAACGGTTGGTCGCCGAGACCCTTGCCGGCCGGCTCACTCCGGCGCAGATCACCGAACTTGAGCACCATGTCCGGCAGGAGGAAGCCGCACATGGACAGGACGGGCCGGAATCAATCCGGCTCTCTGGCGATTTCCACATCCGGCTCGCCGAGATGACCGGGAACGTCCTGCTGCTGCGCTATATCCAGGAGCTGAGCTCGCGCTGCTCGCTGGTTCTGGCGATCTACGGCCGTCCGCATTCGTCGGAATGCGCCGTCTCGGAGCACAGGCAGCTGATCGAGGCGCTGAAGCGCGGCGATGCGAAGCAGGCCGCCGAGCTGATGGATCATCATCTGCAGGCCGTGGTCACGCGCGCCCTGCTCACTCCCCGGGCGGAGCGCGACATCCGCGACCTGCTCGCCCCCTACGCATTGAGCGAAGGACTGACTCCCCCATGACCGCTCAGCCGCGCGTCCAGCCCAAGTCCGACACCCAGCCCTCGATCGTCACCTTCGATTTCGCGTCGCTCACGCCACGCGAGCGCTACAAGCTCCTGATCGGCGCGGTCGTGCCACGCCCGATCGCGCTGGTGACGACGGTCGATGCGCAGGGCGTCGTCAACGCCGCGCCGTTCAGCTTCTTCAACTGCCTTTCGGCCGATCCCGCGATCCTGGCCCTTGGCGTCGAGTATCGCCCGACAGGGGGCCAGAAGGATACCGGTCGCAATGTCCGCGATACCCTCGCCTTCACCGTGAACATCGTCTCTGACGCGCTCATTGCCGGCATGAATGTCTGCGCGGTGCCTTTTGCGCCGGGCATCGACGAATTGCGCGAAGCGGGGCTCGATGCCCTGCCGGGCGTCAAAGTGCCCTGCCCCTGGATCGGTCAGGCACCCGCCGCCTTCGAATGTCGCCACCACACCACGCTCGGCATCGGCAACTCCCGAGAGATCATCCTCGGCGAAGTCGTCTACGCCCATTTCCGGGCCGACATCGTCGACGAACGGCTCCATGTCGACCCGGTCGGGCTCGACGCCATCGGCCGAATGGGCGGTCATGGCTATGCCACGACCCGCGACTATTTCGACCTGCCCACGATGTCGGTCGACACCTGGACCCAGCGCCCGGAAGAGGCGAACCGGCGCACGTCGCTGAAGGACTGAACGTCCGATTGCAGGCTTGCGGAACGATCCGCTGAAGTGGAGGTTGGACAAGGCGCCGGCCCGGGCGCGGCCTCCAGGGACTGCATGACTCTCGATCAATCGCTCTCCATCGCCGTCATCACAACGATGATGGCGCTCTTCGTCTGGGGCCGCCTCCGCTATGATGTCGTCGCGGCGCTGGCACTCCTCGCCGCGCTGGCTCTGGGCCTTGTACCGGCCAAGGACGCCTTCAAGGGCTTTTCCGACGATATCGTCATCATTGTCGGCAGCGCGCTCGTGGTCAGCGCAGCGGTCGCGCGCTCCGGCATCATCGAGCGCGCACTCAGCCATGTTGCGCCCTATGTCCGCTCGACACAGATGCAGATCTCGCTGCTCGTGTTCTCGGTCGCGGTGATGTCGGCGATCATCAAGAATATCGGTGCGCTCGCGATGATGCTGCCGATCGCCTACCAGCTCGCCCGGAAGGGTGGAAAATCGCCATCCATCTTCCTGATGCCGATGGCCTTCGCCTCGCTGCTCGGCGGCATCGTCACGCTGGTCGGCACCTCGCCGAACATCATCGTCGCCCGCGTCCGCGAGGAACTGACCGGCCGCCCCTTCGAGATGTTCGACTTTGCGCCGGTCGGCCTCGGTCTCGCGCTCGCCGGCTGCCTGTTTCTATGCGTGGGCTACCGCCTGCTGCCGCGCGACCGGCAAGGCGCAGCCTCGCTCGAACAGGCGCTCGACATCTCCGACTATGTCACCGAGGTTCAAGTTCCCCAGCGCTCGGCGCTTGCCGGCAAAACCATCTCCGAGCTCAAGGCCATTGCGGAGGGTGAGGTCGATGTCGTCGCCATCCTGCGCTCCAAGACGCGGCTGTCCGCCCCGTTCCCAGATGCCGGCCTGCGTCCCGGCGATATCCTGTTGCTGCGCGGCGAGCCCAAGGCGCTTGAGCGCGTGGTCGCGCAGGGCGGCCTCCAACTCGATGCCGACCAGCGCCCGACCCATAGCACGGGCGCGCTCGATCAGATCACCGTGAGCGAGGCGATCGTCGGCCCCGTCTCATTACTGACGGGACGCTCCGTTGGCGAAATCGAGCTACACGAGCGCTATCGCGTCAATCTGCTCGCGGTGAGCCGCTCGGGCGAGCGCTTCCGGGAACGCCTGCGCAACATCACCCTGCGCACCGGCGATGTCGTCGTCCTCCAGGGCGACGAGAAAATCCTGCCGGAGCGAATGCGCGAACTGGGCCTGATGCCGCTCGCGGAACGCGCGCTGACGCTCGGCAGTGCCCGCAGGGGCTGGGTTACCGGCGCGATCCTGCTTGCGACCGTGATCGCGATCGCCTTCAACCTCGTCCCGGTTTCGGTCGCGTTCTTTGCGGCAGCCGCGCTGCTCGTCACCTTCCGAGCGATCTCGCCGCGCGACGCCTATGATTCGATCGAATGGCCCATCCTCGTCATGCTGGCGGCCCTGATCCCGGTCAGCGACACTTTGCGCTCGACTGGAACCACGGATCTGCTCGCCGGCTGGCTCGCGAGTGTCGGCATGCACCTTCCCGGCTGGGGCGCGGTGGCGCTGATTCTCGTCTCTGCCATGGCGGTCACGCCCTTCCTGAACAACGCTGCGACAGTGCTGGTCATGGCCCCGATCGGCGCGAGCTTTGCGAAGAGCCTCGGTTACAGCCCCGATGCCTTCCTGATGGCGGTGGCGATCGGTGCGGCCTGCGACTTCCTCACGCCGATCGGCCACCAGTGCAACACGCTGGTGATGGGTCCGGGAGGGTATCGCTTCGGCGACTACGCCCGGCTTGGCGCGCCGCTGTCGCTGCTGGTGATCCTGCTCGGTGTGCCGCTGATCATGCTGGTCTGGCCGCTACGATAGGGCTTTGGCCCCGCGCCGCCGCTGCGGCAGCATGATGGTCCCGGATGCGGCGACCACCAGTACGAGGCCGAGCCAGTCGCTCGGCGTCGGTCGCTCGCCGAGCAGCAGCACGGAACCCAGAACGCCGACGGCCGGCACCATCAGCGTGCCAAGGCTGGCAATGCCCGCGGGCAGCCGCGCGATCACCGTGAACCACAGGAAATAGGCCAGCGCCTGTGCTCCCAGGATATGGAAGGTCAACGCGGCGAAGGTCCGTGCCTCCAGCATCTTGGGAACGGGCAGGCCCTCGAAGACCAGCATGCCGATCCCGGCGACAACGCCGCCGATCAGCAGCTGCCACGCGGCGATGGTCAGTGCCGGCGCCGAAACCGGCCAGCGCTTGGTGACGATCGTGCCCAGGGCCCAGCTCACGCTGGCGATCAGCGCGTAGAGCAGGCCGATGGAGAACGAGCCGCTGGCGAGCAATGGCAGGCCGAGGCACAGCAATCCCGCAGCGCCGAGGCCGAGGCCGAGAAGGCGCCTTCGGTCAAAGGGCTCGGCAAGGACGAACCGTGCGAGCAATGTCGCCCAGATCGGCATGGTGAAGGTCAGGATCGCCGCCCGCGAGGTCGGCGCGGCGAGCTGTGCGAAGGCAAGCAATACGTTGAAGGCGGCAATCGAAAGGAAGCCGGCAATCGCCAGCCTCAGCCATTGGCCTCTGGGCACCGCCAGAGACTGCCCACGTGCGAGCCCTATGGCGACCAGAGCCAGCCCCGCAAAGCTCATGCCGCCGGCCCGGAGCGTCCAGGGCGCGATCTCGGTCAGCGCGATGCGGACAGCCGGCCAGTTGAAGCCCCAGAGCAGACCGAGCAACGGAACGAGCAGAAGCGAACGGCCGGGGGTTTGCGACATGGCGTGACTATGGCCGAACCGGCGGCGCCATCGTCATGCCAAATCGCGCAGGAGCCGATGCACGTTTATCGCCCCGGCCGCCGCGCGGCGTCACTCCGGGACGCTCTCGACGCCGCACCATTCGGCCACGAACAGGGCCATGGTTCCGGTGATGCGCTTCAGCGAGGCGAGGCTAACCCGCTCGTCGAAAGCGTGGATGTTCTCCGAGATCGGGCCATAGCACAGCGCCGGAATCTTGTCGTAGAGCGCGTAGACGCGGGTATCGAGATAGCCCGCCGTCATGAAGCTCTTCAGTGGTTTGCCGGTCGCGCCCTGATGCGCCCGGCCGAGCACGGCCTCCGCCTCGCTGCCGGGTTCGAGCACATAGCCTTCCGAATAGAAGCCGTTGAAGGTCACGCTCGGCGGATTGTTGGCGAGGAACGAATCGCCACGCGCATGCGTCAGCACGCGGGCCTCGATCCGCTTCGCCAATTCCTCGGCGCTGACCCCGGGATAGAGTCCGATGCGGCAGTCGATCCTGCACCAGCACGGCACGGAGGAGGCCCAGTCGCCGCCCTCGATCTTGCCGATATTCAGGTTGATCGGATGGGCGACGTCCTCGAAATGCTCGCGTCCGGCCTTCTCCGCGTTGAGTTCCTCCTCGAGCTTCCGCAGCGCCCCGATGACGCGATAGGCCCCGTCGATCGCGTTCGCGCCCGCGCCCATCTCGCGCACATGCATCGGCACGCCACGCACCTCGATCTGGAACCAGAGCACACCGGTATTGGCGCGCACCAGCATTTCCTCCTCTGGCTCGGGGATAAGCACCGCATCGGCCTTGTAGCCGCGCAGATGCGTCATCAGCGCGCCGTTACCGGTCGATTCCTCCTCGACCACCGACTGCACGTAGACCGTGGCCGCCGGCTGCAGGCCGATGCGCCGGAGCGCGTCGAGGCAGAACAGGTTGGCGGCATGGCCAGCCTTCATGTCCGCGCCACCACGGCCATAGAGCCAATCTCCCTCGATCACCGGGTCGAAGGGCCGATGCGTCCAAAACGTGTCCGGCCCGGTCGGCACGACATCGACATGCGCCTGCAGGATCAGGGAGCGCCCCTTTTCCTCGCGCGGGTGATGGATGCCGACGACGATCGGCGCATCCGAATGCTCATCGGAGAACGGCGCACCACCGGGATGGGCCGCGATCGCCTCGCGATCCATTCCGAAGCGGTCCATCGTGAAGCCACGCCCCTTCAGCGCCCGGAAGACGAAATCCTGCACCGCGTGTTCTTGCCCGCGCAGCGAGCCGAAGCGGATCATCTCCTGGGTGAAGGCGATTTGCTCGGCAAAGCCGGCCTCCACTGAGGCAAGGATGCGGTCGCGAAGCGCGGGATCGAGAGGCATGGGCAGGTCTCCGGTCGGTTAGGCGGCAAGCAGGTGCTCGCCGTCACGCTCAGCCTTGTGCCGAGCATCCGCGCCTCGCGACGCGGATGGCAGGTGTGGACATGGATGGTCGGGACAGGCCCGACCAGGACGATGAGGCAATGGCCGGCAAGGCTGCGTCACAGCGCGAAGCGGCGGCCGCCGGGCACGGCGGCGAGCAGTTGGCGCGTGTAGTCATGCTGCGGATTGGCGAAGAGCGCAGCCGTCGGGCCGGTCTCGACGATACGCCCGCGCTGCATCACGGCGATGCGGTCGCAGATCTGCGCAGCCACGCGCAGGTCATGCGTGACGAACAGGATCGCCAGGCCGAGCCGCTGCTGGATATCCTTGATCAGCGTCAGGATCTGAGCCTGAACCGAGACGTCGAGCGCCGAGACTGCCTCGTCCGCGACCAGCACGTCGGGCTCGAGCGCGAGCGCGCGGGCGATGCCGATGCGCTGGCGCTGCCCGCCCGAGAATTCATGCGGGTAGCGGTCTATCGCATTGGCCGAGAGGCCGACGAGCTCAAGCAGCTCCCTTGCCCGCCCGAGCGCCTGCGCGCGCGGCGTGCCATGGGCCACCGGCCCGTCCGAGATGATCCGCCCTACCGTCTGGCGCGGATTGAGCGAGGCGAACGGATCCTGGAAGACCATCTGGATGCGCTTGCGATGCTCGCGCAGCGCTGCCGGACCGAGATCACTCAGGACGAGGTCTCCCAGGGCGATCCGCCCGCCATCGGGCTCGATCAGCCTGAGGCAGCAGCGCCCGACCGTCGACTTGCCCGACCCGGATTCGCCAACCAACCCAAGCGTTTCGCCGCGAGCCAGGGTGAAGCTGATATCGTCGGCAGCCTTCACCTCGCGACCGGGCCGGAAGAAGCTGCGCTTGCGATAGACCTTGCCGAGTTTCTCGACGCTCAGCACAGGCACGGTCTCGGCGATCGGCGGGCGCTCCGGCGGCGTCATCGACGGCACGGCCGCGAGCAGCCGCTTCGTGTAGTCGTGCCTCGGTTGCGACAGCACGGCATCGGCCGTGCCCTCCTCGACGAGTTTGCCCTGCTGCAGCACGGCGATGCGATCGGCGATCTCGGCAACGACGCCGAAATCATGGGTGATGAAGAGCACCGCCGTTCCATGCTTGCGACGCAGATTGTCGATCAGCTTCAGGATCTGCGCCTGCGTGGTCACGTCGAGCGCGGTGGTGGGCTCGTCGGCGATCAGGAGCTTCGGCTCGAGTGCGAGCGCCATCGCGATCATCACGCGCTGACGCTGGCCGCCGGAAAGCTCATGCGGATAGGCCTTGGCCAAGCGTTCGGGGTCGGGCAGGCCGACCTCGGTCAGCAACGCGAGCGCACGGGCACGGCGCTCGGCATTGCTGTGCAGGCCATGCGCCTCGAACGTCTCGACGATCTGGTCGGCCACCCGCATCACCGGGTTGAGCGAGGTCATCGGCTCCTGGAAGATCATGCCGACCTCACGGCCGCGCACGTCCTGCATCGCAGCCTCGTCGAGCGCCAGCAGATCGCGACCCGCAAGGCGGATCGCACCCGCAGCGGGCTTCACCGCCTTCGGCAGCAGCCCCATCACCGCATGCGCGATCATCGACTTGCCGGAGCCGGATTCGCCGACGACGCAGAGCGTTTCACCGGGAGCGATGGTCAAAGAGACATCCTCGACCGCGAAGGCGCGGTCGGCGAGGGCCGGGAGAGCTAGCTTCAATCCCTCGATCGCGAGAACGGGCGTCGTCATCACTCCCTCCCCCGCGCCAGACGCGGGTTCAGCGCGTCGTTCAGCCCCTCGCCGGCAAGATTGAGCGCAAGAACCGTGAGGAAGATAGCAAGGCCGGGGAAGAAGCTGATCCACCAGGCATCGATCAGGCGAGTGCGCCCGGCACCGACCATATAGCCCCAGCTCATCAGGTTGGGGTCGCCCAGCCCGAGGAAGGAGAGCGAGGATTCGAGCAGGATCGCCGAGCCGATCATCAGCGAGCCCATCACGATGATCGGCGCGATGGTGTTGGGCAGCACCTGGCTGAAGATGATGCGCGGCGTCGACTGGCCGATCGTCACGGCGGCCTGCACATATTCGCGCGTCTTCAGCGACAGGACCTCGCCACGCACCAGTCGCGCCACGGGCGGCCAACTGACTACCCCGATCGCGAGCACGATCGAACCAAGCTGTGGTTGCAGGATCGCGACCATGACGATGGCGAGTGCGAAGCTGGGGATCGTCTGGAAGAACTCGGTGAAGCGCATCAACGCATCATCGACGAAGCCGCCCGCATAGCCTGCAATCGCGCCGAGCGGCACGCCGATCAGCAGCGCGACCACCGTCGAGACCACGCCGATCATCAACGAGACACGCGCGCCATGCACCAGCCCTGAAGCGATGTTGCGCCCCAGCGTATCTGTGCCGAGCGGGAAGCGCTCCATGGCGAAGGGTGCAAGGAACGGACGGCCGACCGTGCGCCATGGCGATTGTGGAAAGAGCGACGGCGCCAGCAAGGCGAAGACGATGACGACGAGCAGGATGATCAACCCGACCACCGCCCCGCGGTTGCGCGCGAAACGCTTAAGGAAGCTCATGATGTCGCCTCGATGCGCGGGTCGGCCAGCCGGTAGACCAGGTCCGTGAGGATATTGAAGCCGACGACCATGGCCGACGAGACGAAGAAGACACCGAGCAGCACCGAGTAATCGCGCTGCACCAGGGCATCGAACATCAAGCGGCCGATGCCGGGCCAGGCGAAGACCGTCTCGGTCAGCACGGCCCCGCCGACGAGCTGGCCCGCCTGCAGGCCAGCCAGCGTCACGACCGGAAGGATAGCGTTGCGCGCGACATGCCGGCGCGAGACGACCCCGGGTGAAAGCCCCTTCGCGCGCGCCGTCTTGACGAAATCGGCACCGGCAATCTCCAGCATAGAGGCCCGCATCATTCGCGCGTAGAGCGCCGTGAAGAACAATCCGAGCGTCAGCGCCGGCAGGAAGAGATGCTGCGCGATATCGAGCGCCCGAGCGAGGCCGGTATAGTTCGCGCCGATCGTCTCGAAGCCGACATTCGGCACGAGGCCGAGCTTCAGCGAGAAGACGATCTGGCTCATCAGCGCGATCCAGAAGAGCGGTGTCGCGTAGAAGACGAGGGCAAGCGTGGTGATGACGCTGTCCTGCCAGCGCCCGGCACGCCGCGCCGCAAGCGCGCCCATCAGGACGCCCAACCCCAGCGAGACGAGAAAGGCTGCGCCGGTCAGCAGCAGGGTCGCGGGCAGTCGGTCCAGGATCAGCTCGAGCACGGGCCTCTGCTGGCGATAACTGAAACCGAGATCGAGCGAGGCATAGCCCTTGAGATAGATCCAGAGCTGTTGGATCAGCGGCTGGTCGAGGCCAAAGCGCGCCCGCAACTGCTCGAGCAGCACCGCATCGGCCGCACCGGCCTCTCCCGCGAGAACCTGCGCGGGATCGCCCGGTGCGGCGCGGATCAGGAAGAAATTCAGGATCGCGATGGCGAAGAGGACGACGATCCCCTTCACCAGCCGGCCCGCGAGAAATTGAGCGAGGTTCATCAAAATCCTTCGGCGCTACGGACGGGCAAGATGACCGGTCCGCGTCTCCCCGAAAGGAGCACGCTCAAACCCGGGATGGTCTTCAGGAAGAGGCGCGTCACAGAGTAGTGGCGTCATGTCGTCCCGGATCGCCGCGACGCGACGTCCGGGACGGCAATGGCCTCACTCCTTCCAGGCGTCGCGGAAACCGTCATCCACGCCAATGCCGGTGGTGACGAGGTTCTTGACGTTGCAGCGATAGATCGTCGGGAAGTCCATCTCGAGCAGCCAAAGTACCGGCAGCTCGTCTGCCAGCAGCTTCTGCACCTTGGTATACAGCTCCTGGCGCTGCGCATCTGTCGGCGCGACGGCCGCCTCGGCGAAGAGCTTGTCGACCTCCGGGTTCGAATACCCGCCGACATTGGCGAAGGGATTACCCTTGGCGATGTTGCTCGAGATGTAGCTGCGCGCCACACCCATCGCCGGATCGCCGAGCTGGTAGAGGAAGTTGAAATTCAGGTCGAAGTCCCAGTTGCTGGCCTTCTGGGTCCAACCGGGCACGTCGGTGTTTTCGATCTGAATCTTGACCCCGACATCCTCGAGATTCTGCTTGATCGCCTCGGACCAACGGCTCCAGGTCTCGCCATAGGGCAGGTTGAGCAGCTTGATCGTCTCGCCCTTGTAGCCAGACGCCTTGATCAGCTCCTTCGCCTTCGCCGGATCGAAAGCATATGTCGGCACGTCGGACGAGTAGAAGCGCGTCTTCGACGAGATCGGCCCTGTCGGCAGCTTGCCGAGCCCGCCCCAGACCACATCCTTCCCGAATTCGCGATCGATCGCGTACATCAGGCCCTGGCGGAATTGCTTGTTGCCGAGGATGCCGTTGCGCACATTCGGCGTCAGCCAGGCATGCGGGGCGAACATCTCCCAGCCGTTGGTCGTCATGCAGGTATTGGGCAGCTTCGAGAGCCGCGCCACGTCGTAGACATCGACAGAGCCCCCGGTCAGCACGTCGACCTTGCCGGTCTCGTACGCCACCGCGCGCGCCGCCGCATCCGGGATGATCTGCCAGTAGATCTCGTCGAGGTTCGGCTTGCCCTTCAGCCAATAGTTCTCGTTCTTGACGAGGTGGATATAGGAGCCCTTCTTCCACTCCTTCAGCTTGAACGGACCGGTGCCGATTGGCGTGTTGTTCGCCGGATTCGCCCGATAATCCGTGCCGTCATAGATGTGTTTCGGGATCATCGGCGCCGAAGCGACTTCCTGGGTCATGATCATCGGGCCGAAGGGCTGCTTCAGTGTGATCTTGACCGTGAGATCATCGACCTTCTCGATTTTCTCGACCTGAGCGTTGACGATCGGCCGCCAGCGCGGATGAACCTCGCGCAGGAACTTATCGAGGGTGAACACGACGTCGTCCGCCGTGAAGGGCTTGCCGTCATGCCAGGTCACGCCCTCCTGGAGCTTGAAGGTGTAGACCTTCGCGTCAGGAGAAATCTCCCAGCTCTTGGCGAGCGATGGCTGCGGATTGAGCTTCTCGTCGTAACGCAGCAGCGACTCGTAGATATTGCCGGCGACCATGTTGGTCGGGCCATTCTGGTTCAGCCCCTGCATCAGCATTGGAGGCTCGGGCTGCACCACGACATGCACGGTGCCCCCCTTCTTCGGCTCCTGCGCGGTGGCTGCCCCGAGCGCGAGCACTGAAGCGGCAAGCGCCAGGCCAAGTCTCAATCCGGTCATCGTTGTTCTCCCGTTCCCCTGTGCCGGTTCCGGCAGCTGCGTGAGCGCACCGGGCACGGCCTCTCTTTTCGACTGGCATCGCGGCCTACCGGGATCGCACCCGAACATGTGCCGATTAGCAAGCTCCGCGCCATTGAAAGCCAGAGTCAAAATTCGTGTCAATGACTGACATGGCGTGTTATTAGACGACACGATGAAAGATCGGGCGATTGGCGCTGCGAGAGGGCCGATGAACAGCGCAGGCGACAGCCGGACCGCGAAACTTCCGCCGGGCGTCCCGATCGTCAGGGCGCTCGACCGGGCCATTGCCCTGCTCCGCGCCTTCCGCCCCGAGCAACCACGCCTCGGGCTGAGCGAGCTCGCTCGCCAGGTCGGACTCGACAAGGGCACGACGCGGCGGCTGCTGCAGACATTGCAGCTCAACGAACTGGTCGAGCACGACGAACGCTCGCAGACCTATGCATTGGCGGTCGGGCTGATCGAACTCGGCAGCGCCGTCACGACCGGGCGCGAGCTTCGGGACGTGGCCGGCCCCTATCTGACCGAGATCGCCGAGAAGACCGGCGCGACCTCGTTCCTATGGGTTCATATCTCGGGCCGCGCACTCTGCGTGGACCGCGTGCGCGCCTCACTGCCGCATGTCGATGCGACATGGTTCGCGGTCGGTGCTCAGGCGCCGCTGAACTGCGGCGGCGGCCCACGGGTGATCCTGGCCTATCTCGACGAGGCGCAGCGGCGACAGGCACTGGCCCTGGAACTGCCAAAGCGCGCGCCGGCAAGCCAGACGGACCCCGACCTGCTCTGGCGCGAGGCTGATCGTATTCGCGCGCAAGGCTGGGAGCTGGCCGCCGACGACTTCTTCATTGGCTTGACGGGCGTCGGCGTACCGATCTTCGACCGCAGCGGCGCGCTTGCCGGCGCACTCAGCATCTCGTCGCTGACCTCGATCGTCGCACCTGAAGGGCGCCCAGCGCATCTCGATGCCTTGCAGGACGCTGCCATGCGCATCGGGGCGCGCCTTCTCCCCGCCTGATCGACGTCTGCCTAAGCAGCAGGCTAGGGAAAGGCAGCTGATTCCTGTATGGGACGCAAGGCGCGCGACGAACCCGCCAATCGGCGAGCGCGCTTGCCGACTGGAGCCGACGCTCGGGCTCTCAAGGGCTTCGAGCGTTCATTTCGCTGCAATGAAGCATGGCCATCACCGCTGAGGCGGTCAATCCACGGCCTTTAAGGCGTTGGACGGCTATTCGATATTGATTTGCCGGCTTTCTAACATAGGTTCTGTTTACGGATGGGAGGGCACAGGTTTCGATGAAGAAGGCGAAGTCAGGATTGGGGAAGCCGCGCTCGCAGATCGCCGCGCTCCCCATCCGCCGATCGCCGACGGGGGAGCCGGAGCTTCTCCTGGTCACGACACGCACGACGCGGCGATGGATCGTTCCCAAGGGCTGGCCCATCAAGGGCAAGAAGAACCATGAGGCTGCGGCGATCGAAGCGCGCGAAGAAGCCGGCGTGATCGGCAAGGCCCACAAGAAGCCCGCGGGGCGCTACATCTATTGGAAGCGGATGAGCGACCACTTCGTTCTCTGCAAGGTGGCGCTCTATATTCTTGATGTCGAGCGTCGGCTTGAAAAATGGGCCGAGCACAATCAGCGGCTTTCGCACTGGTTCACGCTTGAAGATGCTGCCGAGATTGTCGACGAGCCCGGCCTGAAGGCTGCGATCCGCGCGCTGAAGTTGAATTGACCGACGCTGCGGGTTGCGCAGACTCAGCGCCCCTCGGCGGCGCCTCCTGATCCCGGTCACCGCCCGGTCAGGAACAGGCCGGAGACAAAATAGGCGATAGCCGAGATCAGTCCTGCCATCGGCATCGTCACGATCCAGGCGAAGACGATGCCGCGAGCCACCCCCCATCGCACGGCCGTCACGCGCCGGGCGGCGCCGACACCGATGATCGCGCCTGTGATCGTATGCGTCGTCGAGACGGGGATGCCGAGATAGGTCGCCATGAACAGCGTGATCGCGCCGCCCGTCTCCGCGCAGAAACCCTGCTGGGGTGAAAGCCGGGTGATCTTCGAGCCCATGGTGTGAACGATCCGCCAACCTCCACAGAGCGTGCCGAATGCCATGGCCGCCTGGCAGGAGATGACGACCCAGAACGGCACCGAGAACGTCTCGCCCATCATGCCATGCGAGAACAGCAGCACCGCAATGATGCCCATCGTCTTCTGCGCATCATTCGCCCCGTGTCCGAGCGAGTAGAGCGAAGCCGAAACGAACTGCAGCAGCCGGAAGGTGCTGTCGACCTTGATAGGGGCCACGCGCAGGAACACCCAGGAGACGATCAGGACGAGGACCAGCGCCAGGGCGAAGCCGATGGCCGGAGACATGAAAATCGCGACGAAGGTCTTGCCGAGCCCCCACCAGACGATCGACGAGAAGCCAGCCTTGCTCAGCCCGGCCCCGACCAGTCCGCCGATCAGTGCATGCGACGAACTCGACGGAATGCCTGCAATCCAGGTGACGACATTCCAGACGATGGCGCCGGTCAGGGCACCGAAGATGACACGGTCATCGACGATGGCGGTCTGGACAATGCCGGACCCGACGGTCTCGGCGACATGCAGGCCGAAGAACAGGAACGCGATGAAATTGAAGAAGGCAGCCCAGAACACCGCCCAGCGCGGCGCCAGAACCCTGGTCGAGACGATGGTCGCGATCGAATTGGCCGCATCGTGAAGTCCGTTCAGGAAATCGAACAGAAGCGCGACCGCGATCAGGAAGACCAGGGCAAAGGCGACGCTTGAGAAATCCACCGGGCCAACCGCCTAGAGATGTTCGAGGACGATACGGCTGACGCGCTTGGCGACATCCTCGAAACGGTCCACCACCTTCTCGAGATGGTCGTAGATCTCTGCGCCGACGATGAAACCCATCGTGTCCGAAGTCTGGTGCGCCTTGAACAACGCCTTCAGGCCCTGGTCGTGCAGTTCGTCGGATCGCTCCTCGATGGCCCGGATATCCTTGGCGAGTGCGCCGATCGAAATCGCATGTTTCTTGATGTCGCGCAGCATCGGCAGCAGCACGACGACGCGCTCGGACGCCTGGACGATGACCGCCCCGAGTTCCTTCATGCAGGGCTCGAAGCTCGTAACCTCGAACAGCGTGATCGCCTTTACGGTCTTCTGCATCTGGTCGATGGCATCGTCCATCGAACCGATCAGCTCCTCGATATCGCCACGGTCGAAGGGCGTGATGAAGGTGCGGCCGACTTCCAGCATTACCTCCGCGGCGATCTCGTCAGCGCGATTTTCCTGGAAAAGCACCTCGGTGCAACCTGCCTCCACCGGGGTTTCGCCCCTGAGGAGGCCGTTCAGGGCCGCGGCACCTGCCACCAATGTCCTGGAATGGCTCTCGAACAGGTCGAAGAACTTGGGCTCCTTGGGCAGGAGCTTCTGAAACCAGCCGAGCATCGGCGCCTCGTTATGTCATCGATCCGTCACAATCGCGATAAGCGGTTGGTATATCGCTGTAAAGCGGCATGCGCGATCGCACGGGGCGTAATCCCGAGGGCGGCCGTCGCTAGGTGATTGAGAGGGAAATGGTGGGCCGGGCCGGATTCGAACCGGCACCGGCGCTGTTATGAGCAGCGAGCTCTAACCGTTGAGCTACCGGCCCGCTCTTCGCCTAACACCCTCGCCTTCTGTCCCGCAAGACCCCAGGCAGCCCCCGCAACTGAAACGGCCCCGCTGCGTCTCGCGAGCGGGGCCGTTAGCAATGGTTGGATGCAGTGGATCGCTCAGGCCGCCCGGGCGACCGACGCCCCGCCGTGCCCGGCGACGTGTCCCTCGCGGAACTGGAAGCGCCCGATATGTTCGGTCAGCGCGCGGGTCTGCTCATCCGTCAGTGCGAGCGCGGCATTCGTCTCCTCGACCAGCGCAGCATTCTGATGCGCCATCGTGCCGATGCCGTCGATCTCGTTGTTGATGGCGGAAACGTCGCTTGCCTGGCTCCGCGCCGTTTGCGAGATGCCGTTCATCAGTCCGGAGAGATCGTTGACCGAGGACACAATACTTTCGAACATCGCCGAGGTCTCCTCGACGAGGCCGACACCGACCGCGACATCGCCATGCGCGGCCTCGACCAGGCGCTTGACGTCGTTCGAGGCATCCGCCGAGCGCTTCGCGAGACTGCGCACCTCGGCCGCGACGACCGCGAAACCGCGGCCGCTGTCGCCGGCGCGCGCCGCCTCCACTGCCGCATTGAGCGCCAGCAGGTTGGTCTGGAAGGCGATCTCGTCGATCATCGAGATGACTTCCGAGATCTTGTCCGACGACGCGCGGATGCGGCGCATCGCGTCCAGCGCCGAGGCGACGACCTTTTCGCCCTGCTGGGCACGCTGCTCGGCGCTCTCGGCCATGCCCATGGCTTGCGAGGCCTCGTCGGCCGTCTTCTTCACGGTGCCCGCGAAGGCGCCGAGCTGATTGGTCGCCATCGAGACAGCGTTGCTTTCTTCCGTCGTACGCTCGGCGAGGTCGGTGACACCATCGAGAATCTCGCTGGTCGCACTGCGCACGGCCGAAACCGTATCCGAAAGACGCGCGAGCGTGCTTTCGAACTCTTCGGCGAGGCCGTTGGCGCCGTCCTTGAGCTCGGCGAAAGCGCCGTGATAGCTGCCCTTGACCCGGGTCGAGAGCTGGCCAGCCGACAGTTCGGCCAGCACTTCGCAGGTTTCCGAAAGCCCGGCCTGGACGGTTTCGAGCAGGGCATTGACGGAACCCGCAAGCGCGTTGAGCTCGGCATCTGCGAAGCTTGCCGAGACGCGGCGGCTGAAGTCGCCGGCGGCCGCGGCCTCGACCACCTGGCCGAAGGCTTCCCCCAGCTCCTGCATCATCTCACGACGGCGCTGCTGCGCCAGGGCCTCGTCCTCGATCTTCGCAGCTTCGGCGGCTCGCAGCGCCAAGGCATTGTCGCGGAACAGCAGCACGCTGCGCGCAATGTCCGAGATCTCGTCATTGCCCTTGGTCTCGACGGTTGCGTCCAGCTGCCCATCGGCAATGGCCCGTGTCGCCGTCCACAGCTTGTTGAGACGGCCGACGATCATCGGGCGGACATAGAAGAGCGAGAGCGCCAGCGCGACGAGCAGCGAGCCGAGGCCGATTGCGCCGAGCCACCACTTGCTGTCCTCGATCAGGTTGCCGGTCGACGTGCCCGCGGAATGCGCCTCGTCACGAGCCGCCTTGACCAGCGTCTCGACCTCGCGGCGCACCACTTCAGCCGCGCGATTGAGGTCCGACAGGCCGGCGCGGATTGCGCCCTGAGTCACGATGTCGCGGTCGCGCACATCGAAAAGGCCGCTGCTTCCTTCGGCGACGTTGAGGATCGCATTGACCGAGCGCACGCGGCCCTGGTTCGGCACGATCTTCTCAGCGTCGGCGAGGCCGGTGCGGACAAGCTTGGCAATGGCCTGGAAGCGTTCGCGCGCGGTTCCAAGCTGCGAGCTGTCGCTGATCTGGGCGATCTCGCGCAGGATGCCGCCGAGCTCGCTGACATCGGCCTGTAGGCTTCTGGCCAGGTCGAAGGCCGTGAAATCGCGGCCGGCGAGCGATTTCAGAGCCGAGGTCAGCTCGTCGCCCGACAGATTGGCCGCATTCTCGATGCCATAGGCAAGATTGAACTTCGCCTCTTCAGCCTCGGTTCCGACAGCCCTGACGAAGTCCTCTCGGGCCTTTCCCAGGGTCTCGATCGCGATCTGCGCCTCGCTGGAGTTGCGCAACCGCTGCCCCGTCAGATCGTTCAGATCGTTGATCTGCCGTGAAAGTTCGTCGATCGCCTTCTGGGCCTTTGCCTTGTCCTGCCCGCGATCGGAGATCTTGCGCAGCAGTTCGAACTGCTTGGCTTCAATGAGATCGAGCTCTCCCGTCAGCTCGGACCGCTCCTTGGCATTCTGGACTTCGCTGAAACGCGCGGCGAGTGCCGTGGATTTCGTCGCCGCCTGCGAGAGCTCGAGCGCCAGCTCGACCACCGGCATCTTGTTCTCGATCATGTCGTTGACCGTCTGGTTCACCCGGCCATAGGAAAACCAGGCGACCGCGGATGCGACGATCGTCAGTACGGTCAGAATGCCGAGCGCGGCATAGATGCGCGCGGCAATGCCGACGCGCAGCGGCGTGCGCTGCCGCGTGGGCTTCTTGACCTTCTTCATAGTCGTTCTCCGGGATGCATGCAGCGCGCGACGGCGGGGCCTCAGGAAGGAAACCGCGACGCAGACAGCGGGGCCCGGCAGGAGCCTCGTTGATCAGGCATGAACAGTTCCCCAGCTCTCTTTAGGTCAGCCCTTAGAGTTAGGCTTCTTGAGCCCTAGGATCGGGGACATGCGCTTAAAAAACGCTTAAGTGAGCGCCCTGTTCTGAATCGCCCGATGGAACGGGCGATTCAGCTTCCGTTAACCTCTTCGAAAGGCCGGCGCGCACCGGTCCGGCTCAATGCGTCAACGTCGGTATCTTGGTTTTGGTTGCGATGGCTTCAGCGAGCTTCTTGACGAGCTGCGTATTGCCTTCAGTCAGCGTGCCTCCTTGAAAGAAACCGGGCCACTTCCTGACTGGCAACCAGTTTGTCGTGCCTGAATCGCCGAAGAAGACCAGCATCCTGTTTTCCTGATCCATCTTGACGCTGGAACTCCACTTGTAATTAAGGCCAGGGGCAGCGGGCGGCGTACCCGTCCAGGTCCGTGGCATGATGTCAGCTGCTGGATAATCAGGATTCTTCAGGGATTGGCTGTGGGATGGCTGGTGCGCATCGGCGTCGGTCCAGACGGCAATGACGTTGAACGATGCCGTGATCACCTGGCCTGCGCTCGCTCCACCGACCACGGCCGCGCCCTTCTTGATCCAGTTCGAATTCATGCCCTCATTGACGCATTCGAGACCCGATTCAGGCAGGTCGCCGCCACCGCTGGCCTGTTCCGGCGATACGAAGTTCGAGAAGAGCGTCGACTGGTCGGGCAACCTCCAGAACTCGCCCACTTTCATGGGAGGCCGGTCGCCATAGTCCCGAGGGTCTTTTTTTGTGCCGCTATTGCCCCCGAAATCACGGTAGAAAATGGGCTTCACCCGCATCGACTCGAAGGGATCGATCTTCTTCGCCTTCAGCTCATCGTTCAGATTCTTCTCGAAATTCAGGGCAGCGTTCTTCACCGCGTTGAGCGTGTTCTGCATCGACCCGGTCGCGTCGATGCACATCACCAGATCGAGATGGCGGACCTGCGGCCGTGCGATGAGCGCCTTCGCCGTGGTCGCGACCTTGGTCGAGGATCCTCCGATGAAGTTGCCGAACATTGTCTTGACGTTCGCGCTCGCATCCCCCTTCACCGCTGCCGCACCGTCGACGATGGCAAAGCTGGAGATGACGGCGGTGCCGGGAAAGCCCGGCGGCAAGGCCGCCGTTAGGTAGCGGTTCGCGGCGGCAATCCGCTCGCTGTCGCTTTCGTTCAGCTTGGCCGCGGCCAGAACCGCCGAATCGAGGGCGCTTTGCAGATCGATGCGGGCATTCTGGGCCTGCGACGTATCGACGAGAACGCCTATGAGCGCGATCAGCGGAACCAGCAGGATCGCGAAGATCATGGCAATGGCACCGCGTTCGTCTCCGCGCAGTCGGGACGACAAAACGCTCAGTTTGCGGAGACGAAGAACGACCGAGCGATGCATGGCGATGGTTGTCCAATGGAGTTTGACCCATGGAAAGAACCATCTGGCCCTGTCACAATTGTTAATGCGCTGCTTCAACCTCTTGGCGCAGTGAAGAATCCTTTAGCGTGATCGCAGAAACCTGGCAGCAACCCGGCGCTCATGCGCCCGGAAGCGGCGGCACTGGCCGCGGACGGCCGTCCTCGTCGATCGCAACGAAGGTGAAGGTCGCATCGGTGACCTTCTCGTGCAGGGTCGTCCGAAAGCGCTTCGCCCAGGCCTCGACATGGATCTTCATCGAGGTCCGGCCAACGGATTCGACTTGGGTGTAGACGCTGAGGACATCGCCGACCTTGACCGGGCGGATGAAAGTCATGGCTTCGACCGCGATCGTCACCACCCTGCCCTGTGCACGATCGACGCCGGCTATTCCACCGGCCGAATCCATCCGAGACATCACCCAGCCGCCGAAGATGTCGCCATTGGCATTGGTATCGGCCGGCATGGCGATGGTGCGAACCGTCAAATCGCCCAACGGCTCCTCGTCCGGCTTTAGGCCTGGCTCGATCATCTCTGCTCCCTTCCTCTCCGACATGGAGGGAATGGAGCACATGACGCAGCATCGGCGCCAGCGCGAAGCCTGTGGCAATCCCCACGAACGGCCTCGAGACAATTGCGCAGGAGCCCGCGAAGCCCCTTCCGGCATCGCCATTGAGAAGGGAAGACCAGCGCTGCTGGAGAGGCTCCCTGCGGCGCTGACGATCCATGGATCGCAGAGACATCGGTCCTCGCTCCTGCGCTATGATCAGTCGTTGAGGAGGACGCCATGACGAGACCACCGGCCATGATTTGCATTTCGCTGCGCTATGCGGATGCTCCGCGCATGTATGACTGGCTGATCGAGGCCCTCGGCTTCGAGAAGCACGCCGCCTATTACTCGGACGACGGCAAGACGCTGCTCCATGGCGAGCTTCGCATGGGCGAGAGCTTCGTGATGCTCGGCTCTGCCGACAACAATCCCTTCGGCAAGCTGGTTTCACGCCCGGCTGAGCTCGGTGGCACCACAGCCTCGCCCTATATCGCAACCGACGATATCGATGCCCGGTGCGAGCGCGCCCGCAAGGCCGGTGCCGAGATCTGCATGGAGCCGACGGACCAGCCCTATGGCAGCCGCGACTTCATCTGCAAGGATCCGGAGGGGCATGTCTGGTGCTTCGGCACCTATCGGCCGGGACCGATGGCGGGGTGATCAGGCTGGCTGCAGCCGCGGCCTTGCCCGCAGCATCAGCCAGGAGACCACGGCGAGATTGATCAGGTTCCAGGCCAGCCCGTTCAGGAAGGCAACCCTGTAGGAGGCAAAGAGGTCGTAGATCAGCCCGGAGATATAGCCGCCGAAGGCCATGCCGAGAATCGTCGCCGACATCACGATGCCGATCCGCACCCCGGCCTCCTTGGCCGGCAGGTACTCGCGGATGATCACCGCATACATCGGCACGATCCCGCCCTGGAACAGACCAAAGATGCCGGTGACGATGTAGAGCGAGGTCAGCCCGTCGAAAAAGAGATAGAGGAAGAGCGCAACACCCTGCATCACCGAGCCAAGCGCCAGGGTTGCCGCTCCGCCGATCCTGTCAGAGACGAAGCCGGAACCGATGCGGCTGACGATGCCGAGCAGCAGCATCAACGAGAGCATTTCGGCGCCACGCGCGACGCCGTAGCCAAGGTCGCCGCAATAGGCGACGATATGGACCTGCGGCATCGCCATTGCGACGCAGCAGGCGAAGCCGGCGACCGAAAGCAGCAATTGCAGCTGGTTCGCTGAAAGGCCGAGATCGCCGCGAGCCCCGGCACTCGAAGCCTCGGCCGCTGCCAGCGTTTCGGCGGCCGGGCGCCTGCGGAAGAACAGGGAAAGCGGCACCAGCACAACCAGCGCCGTCAGGCCGATGCCGATATGCGTGGCGCGCCAGCCATGGTTCTGCAATCCCCAGGTGATCACCTGCGGCCAGATCACGCCCGCGAGATAGCTGCCGGATGCTCCGAAGACCACGGCGAGCCCGCGATGCTTGCGGAACCAGTGCGAGAGATCGGCGATCAGAGGCGAGAACCCCGCAGCGCCGCCGATCCCGATCAGCAGGCCGTGGGCGAGCGCGAATTGCCAGAGCGTGCCGGCAAGACCCGCAAGCACATAGCCCGCACCGAGGAAGACCCCACCCATCACGATCGGAACGACGATGCCGTAACGATCGGCGATCCGGCCCATCAGGATATTGCCGACGCCGAAACCGAGCATGACGGCGGTATAGGGCAGCGAAGCGCCCGCCCGCGCCGTGCCGAACTCAGCCTGAACGGAGGGAAGCACGACGACCACGGACCAGGTGCCGACGCAGGCGACGGTGCCGACGAGCAGCGCCATCGCCAGCCGCAGCCAGGCATAGGAGGAATCAGGCGCGTAGCGCTCGTGCTGAAGAGACATGTTTCCTCGCCGGCCGATTTTAGAGAACGGCTCTCTTATGACGCGGCGATGATTAGGCACCGCGAACCCACGCGGCAAGCGCGCCGGCCGCAGTGGGGCACGGCGTCCGCAGCGCGACGCGGCAGTTCTGGCATGCCAAAGGCAGACGGCGCGCGGGGTGCCTATCCCTCGGCCCGCGAGACCTCGGTTCGCCCGCGGACCAGGCTACGGACGCCGCATCATGATCATCTTCTCCTGCGCCATCTCGCGCATGGTGAAGGGAATGCCGCCAATGCCGTAGCCGGACTCGCGCCGGCCCGCGAAGGGCATCCAGTCGGTCCGAAATGCGGTCGGGTCGTTGATCATCACCGCGGAGGCATCGAGACGGTCGGCGGCCCGCATCGCGACATCGATATCCTGCGCGAAGACGCTGGCCTGGAACGCGACCGGGAGCGAATTCGCCTGTGCGATCGCGTCATCGAGCCGCCGGTAGCGATAGACGCAGGTCACAGGCCCGAAGACCTCTTCGCGCGAGACCTTTGCCTCAGTGGACGGGTCAAGCAGCACGGTCGGTTGCAGGGTCGTTTCCGAGATGCGGCCGCCGCCGACTGCGAGCTTCGCCCCACCGCTCACGGCCTCCTCGACCCACGAGGCGATCCGGTCGGCCTCGCGGGGATGGATCAGCGGCCCGACTTCGGTATCGGCAAGCGTCGGATCCCCGACACGCAGCTTCGCGACCCGCGCGATCAAGCGTTCGGTGAATGCCGCAGCGATGTCCTCATGCACGAAAATGCGCTGCGTCGACACGCAGACCTGCCCTGCATGATAGTAGCCGCCCTTGACGATCGGCTCGATGATGCGGTCGAGATCGGCGCTGCGATCGACGATCGCGGGTGCCGCTCCGCCATGCTCCAGCGCCGAGCGTGCGCCATGGGCAAGCTTGCTGTGCAGATACCAGCCGACCTTCGCCGAGCCGATGAAGCTCAGGAAACCGATGCGCCGGTCTATCGCCAATTTCTCGGCAAGCGCATTGCTCTCAGGAATGAAGCTCTGGCACCAGGCCTCCGGCAAGCCGGCTTCGTGAACGAGAGCCACGAAGTCGCGGCAGGAAAGCGGCGTCGGGCCGGCCGGCTTGATGATCACCGGACAGCCGACGGCGATCGCCGGAGCGACCTGATGCACGATCAGGTTCAGCGGATGGTTGAAGGCCGAGATCGCGGCGACGATCCCGATCGGCTCCTTGGTGGTGAAGGCCCAGCGGCCCGCTCCCGCCGCCGAGAGGCCCATCGGAATCTCGCGCCCGGCAAAATTCCGCAGCTCGTCGGCGGCATTGTGCACGCCGTCGATTGCGCGGGTGGTTTCGACGATGGCGTCCGGCAGCGGCTTGCCACCCTCGCGCGCGATCTGCATGGCAAAATGATCGCGTCGGGCCTCCATGAGACCGGCCAGTCGCCGTAGAATGGCGATGCGCTCATAGGGCTTCAGCCAGCCATCCCGATCCCGGAACACACGTTCGGCCGCCTGCAGCTTGGCTTCGAGCGCAGCAGCGTCATCGGTCTCGATTTCGGCGATAGGAGCGCGGTCAAAGGCTTGAACAATCTGCAGCATCGTCCCTCTCCCGTCAGGCCAGCTCGATATCGGGCGTACGGTTGCGCAACTCGTCCACCAGAACGCGCGTGTTCTCGGAATAGTCGATCGGCACCTCGACGAGATGAACGCCGCCACCCGCGAATGCGGCTTCCAGCGTTGGAGCAAGATCCTCCGCTGCGGCGACGCGAGACCCCTTGGCACCATAGGCTTCGGCATAACGGACGAAATCCGGATTGCCGAAGGTCAGGCCGAAATCCGGGAAATTATCGACCGCCTGCTTCCAGCGGATCATGCCATAGGCATTGTCGTTGAGGATGACGACGACGAGATTGAGGCCGAGCCGGACGGCGGTTTCCATCTCCTGCGAGTTCATCATGAAGCCGCCATCGCCGCAGACGGCCATGACGCGGCGTTCGGGATACAGCATCGCCGCCATCATCGCGGAGGGCAGCCCTGCCCCCATCGTTGCGAGCGCATTGTCGAGCAGCAGCGTATTGGCGACATGGGTGCGGTAGTTTCGGGCGAACCAGATCTTGTACATGCCGTTGTCGAGGCAGACGATGCCATCCTCCGGCATCACCTGGCGTACGTCATGGACGATGCGCTGGGGCGTGATCGGAAAGCGGTCCTCATCGGCACGGTCATTGATCCGCGCCAGGATCCTTTGGCGCAGATCGAGCAGCGACACATCGGGTTCAAGCTTGCCGCCGAGCCGTTCGGCAAGCTGCGTCACGGTCGCGCCGATATCGCCGATCACCTCGGCGTCGGGGTGGTAGACCTGCTCCACATTGGCGGATTGATAGCCGATATGGATCACCTTCGGACCGCCAGCGCTCTGCATCAGGAAGGGCGGCTTCTCGACCGTGTCGTGACCGATCGAGATGATCAGGTCGGCCCGGTTCACGGCCTCATGGACATAGTCTCGTTCGGAGAGGGCAGCGGTCCCCATATAGAGGTTCGAGCCGCCGGTGACGGCGCCCTTGCCCATCTGGGTGTTGAAGAAGGGCAGCCTTGTACGCCGCACAAAGGCCGAGAGTGCCTCGACGAGACGCGGCCGGTTGCCGGCAGCACCGATCATGACCAGCGGCCTCTTTGCCGCCAGGATCATCTCGGCCGCGCGGTCGAGCGCCGCGGTCTGCGCAACCGGCCGCTCGAGCGGATGAACCGGGATGACGGGGATGTCGTCGATCTCCTCGGCAGCGACATCCTCGGGCAACTCGAGATGCACCGGCCCCGGCCGTTCTTCCATCGCGACGCGGAAGGCGTCGCGCACAGCAGCCGGGATGCTGGCGGCGCTGACGATCTGCCGTGTCATCTTGGTCAGCGGCTTCATCGAGGCGACGACATCGACGATCTGGAAACGCGCCTGCTTGGCGGTCATGATCGCCTTCTGGCCGGTGATCATGATCATCGGCATGGCACCGAGATGGGCATAGGCCGCGCCGGTCGAAAAGTTCAGGGCACCCGGTCCGAGCGTCGCGATGCAGACCCCCGGTCGGCCCGTCAGCCGACCATGCGTCGCCGCCATGAAGGCCGCAGCCTGCTCATGCCGCGTCAGGACGAGCTTGATACCGGAATTGCGGAGGGACTCGACGACATCGAGATTTTCCTCGCCCGGCACACCGAAGATGCAGTCGACGCCCTCATTCTCGAGCGCCGCTACCAGGAGATCGGACCCCTTCTTCATCACTCGCTGCCTTTCACAAGAGCACTGCCCCGGGGGCAGAGGCTAGAGCGCCGCAGCGCGAAGGGAAAGCGTCATCGGCCACGCTGCCTCGGTATTCGTCGCGAGGACATCCCTTGCCAGGAGAGCCAACCGGCGCACCTGCAGTCGCCCCTCGTCTGCTCATGCCCAAAGATCAGATGCCGAATAGCATCGGCGGCGCGCAATTCCGGTGCACGGAAACTATCGGGCAAACGTGCAGGCTTGGCAGCGGTTGCCGCAGCGTCTCTAGGATAGCCACGCACACTTTCCGATTCGCTGGCCTGGCCTACCCCGGAAAACTGACGATGAACCGGGGACTTTTGCTCGCCCTGATGGCAGCGAGCGCGCCGATCGCGATCGCCACTGCAAGCGAGCAGGATGCCGAGGAGCTCTCGAAACAGCTGCAGAACCCGGTCGCGAGCATGATCAGCGTACCGATTCAAAGCAATTTCCAGTTCCGTGGCGGGCCTGATCGGGATGGCTTTTCGTCGACCAGCAACATCCAGCCGGTCATCCCGGTGTCGCTGAACCAGGACTGGAACCTGATCGTCAGAACAATCCTGCCCGTCATACACCGTGAAAGTTACGGCCCGGCCGATGGCGTGGGCCTCGGCGACACCACCCAGAGCTTCTTCTTCACGCCGAAGACCCCGAAGAACGGCTTCGTCTGGGGTATCGGGCCGGCCTTCATGTGGCCGACGGCAACAAGTGACCGCTTCGGCTCGGGCAAATGGGGAGCGGGGCCGACCGCCCTGATGCTGGTTCAGGACGGAGCATGGACGGTCGGCGGGCTGGCCAATCATATCTGGTCCTATGCCGGCCCCGAAGGACGCAAGGATGTCAGCGCGACGTTCCTGCAGCCCTTCCTGTCTTACAGCCTCGGCCAGGGCCTCAGCCTCTCCCTCAATACGGAAGCAAGTTACGACTGGATCGCCCGGCAATGGACGGTTCCGATCAATGTCGGCGTCGGCCAGGTATTCAAGCTCGGCAATCAGGCGATGAGCGCCGGACTAGGCTTCCAGTACTATGCGGTCAGACCGACCGAAGGGCCGCGCTGGGGCGTTCGTGCCACGCTGACCTTCCTCCTCCCGGAGAAATAGGAGCGAAACGCGCGGGCGTCCGGCTTGCTGCGGATGGAGGCGTTGGGCATCCTTTCCCGATGGCGGGGATCTGCATCTACGGCGCCGGTTCGGTCGGCTGTTATATCGGCGGCCGGCTGCTCGCGGCTGGCGCCGATGTCAGCTTCGTCGGCCGTGAGCGCATCGCCTCCGAGATTCGCCGGCATGGCCTTGCACTGTCGCATTACCAGGGTGGACGCTGGCAGCTCCCGCCATCGACCATCGACTTCTCGACCGTTGCCGGGGCTGCAAAGGCAGTTGGGCTGGTATTGGTGACCGTGAAGTCGGCTGCGACACGTGCTGCCGCTGCCGAACTCGCAACGATTCTCGGCCCCAAGACCATCGTCATCAGCTTCCAGAACGGCCTGGGCCATGCCGACCGTCTGCGTAACGCCTTGCCAGGCCGAACTGTGCTGGAGGGCATGGTCCCGTTCAATGTGGTGATGTCGGGGCCAGGCACCTTCCATCAGGCGTCGCAAGGCGCGCTTGCGGTCAAGGCGCATGCGGAGCTTGATCCCTATCTCGCAGCCTTCACAGCCGCCGGGCTGCCGCTCAGCCAGTACCCGGACATCGTGCCGGTTCAATGGGCAAAACTGCTGTTCAATCTCAACAACGCGATCAACGCACTCGCCAACGTCCCGCTGAAGGAAGAACTGTCGCAACGCGCCTACCGGCGCTGCCTTGCGCTGGCCCAAGCGGAGGCCCTCGCACTGCTGGAACGCTCAGGCATTCGTCCGGCCCGGCTGACGCCATTGCCCGCCAGCTGGCTTCCACGGCTGCTCGATGCGCCTGACTGGGTATTTGCAAGGCTGGCGAGCAAGATGCTGACGATCGCCCCGGTCGCGCGCTCCTCGATGGCGGATGATCTTGCAGCTGGCCGCCCGACCGAGATCGACTGGATCAATGGCGAGGTGCTGCGCCTGGCCGAGCAGCATGGAACACGCGCGCCAGCGAACGAGCGGCTGCATGCATTGGTGCAGGCGGCCGAGAGGAGCACCACGCGCCCGCACTGGTCCGGAGAAGCCTTGTTTGCGGAACTGCGGCAGGCGGCCGGCACGCACGAACAGCGGGCCGTACGGCGATAGCCGCCCCCGGATAAGCAGGCGATGCCGCTCAGGCGCCGCCAGTCAACGGGGCATAGGCCGCGGCATCCAGTGGCCGGCCGAGCAGATAACCCTGCGTTGAGTCGCAACCCTCGCAGATCAGGAAGTCGAGCTGTTCGGGTGTTTCGACGCCTTCCGCCACCACCTCGATGCCCAGGGCATGCCCAAGCTGGATGATGGCGCGGGTGATCGCAACGGCTTCGAGCGTGACGCCGAGCGTTGCGACGAAGCTGCGGTCGATCTTCAGCGTCGTCAGAGGAAAGCGATGAAGATAGGACAGCGACGAATAGCCGGTGCCGAAATCATCGAGCGCGATCCGCACCCCAAGTGCGCGCAGGCGCGACAGGGTTGCCATGGCGCGGTCGGCATCGGTGACCATCACCCCTTCGGTGATCTCGAGTTCCAGCCGCTCCGGATCGAGGCCGGTCTCCCTCAGCACCTCCTCCACGAGGCCGGGCAGCGCGTCAGCCGCGAATTCGAGCGGCGAGATGTTGACGGAGATCCTGAGGGGCTCTTTCCAGCGCACCGCTTCGCGGCAGGCCGCGCGAAGGACGTGAGCCCCAAGCGCGGCGATAAGGCCGCCCTCTTCCGCTGCTGGGATAAACAACGAGGGTGAGACGACGCCACGTGAAGGATGGCGCCAGCGTGCCAATGCCTCGAACCCGACGACGCTGCCATCCGCCCGGAACTGCGGCTGATAATGCAACAGGATCGCCCCGGTCTCGATGGCCTGGCGCAGATGAGCGCGCAGGTCGAGACGTTCGCGCTCGCGCTCCTGCTCGGCAAAGTCAAACATCCGGACGCGGCTGCGCCCTTCGGTCTTGGCGAGACGCAAGGCCGCATTGGCGGCGTCGAGCAATCCGGTTTCGCTGTCGCTGTCCTCGGGGAAGCGGGCGCAGCCCATGCTGACGCTCACCGCGTGACGGGCCCTTCCATTGATGAAATCAGCTTCCAGGGCAAAGCGCACCTGTTCGGCCTGCAAGAGACCATGCTCTCCACCCGGGGAGTGTCGCGACACCAGGACGAATTCGTCGCTGCCGATTCGCGCCGCGAAGCTGCCCTCGATCGATCCCAGACGCCTGGCGAGTTCGATCAGGAGGCTGTCCCCAGTTACCTGGCCATACTCCTCGTTGAAACACTTGAAGCGGTCGGGATCGATCCGCATCACAAGGAAGCTCTCGCCTTCATGCTTCGCGCGTTCCATGCGCTCGGCCAGATACGAGCGAAGGGCGAAACGGTTCGGGAGCCCCGTCAGGGCATCGTTGCGGGATAGATGGGCGATCTTCTTCTCGGCATACTTTCGCTCGCTGATGTCGACCAGCAGATTGAAGCCCCCGACGAGCCTGCCGCTGGCATCGAAGAGCGGCGTCGGAAATGGCATGAAAGGGATGCAGCTCCCATCAGGCCGCTCGGCCTGCGCCTCGACGCCCCGGATGGGCCGGCCCTCGCGCAGCGCAATCGCCATCGGGCACTGATCATGCGGCAGATGCTCACCGTCCTTGGTCAGCAAGCGGTGGGAAATGCACCAGAAATCCGCGCCAATGCGCGGTTCGCGGCCGGCAAACTCGGCAGCAGCGCGATTGAAGTAGGTCAGGCGCCCATCGGCATCCGTGACATAGACGGCAGCGGGAAGCTGATCGAGAACGCTCGCAAGCCAGGCGTTATCCTCAGCGCGAGAGCCTAGCAGCGGCATTGCAGCAACAAGGGGCGCGAGATCCACGTCGCTCCCGGCGAAAGTCGCAAGCCCGGATATCACGGCGCCCGCTGCGTTTGCGAGGCGTGATCAAGAGCTTCTGGGTCGGCAGCTGCTCGATGCATCGAGAATTCCGTGTCGCCTCATTCTGTGGTCACTGAGCGATGACAGCACGGAGATGCCAATAAAATATTAAGCCCCCGATCAATTGGGATGGAGAAAACCCGACATACGGAACTAAAGAGACCAAAATATCCAAATTTGAAAATCTATTACGGCAGATTACAACACATAATCTCAAATCTATACGAAATGACACAAGAAAAAAGTCAGATAAAAAGCAAGAATGTCGCAAAGTAAGGAACGATAATCCTCGGGACAGTGGAAATTCTATTTGAAAATGGCTTCACCCTGCTCATCGATGAGCTGCTGCCCCTTCAGCAAGGTAAAGTCGGCGGCCTCCGCCACACCAGGGAAACGATCCGCCCGCACGAAGCGATGCGTCTTCAGGTCACCACCGACATCCTTCTCGATGACGCCGCAAAGCTGATACTGCCCGCCCTCCTGGTAAGGCGTGGCGTGAATCGTGAAGCCTCTGTGCTCCAAGGTCTTGAGCGGTCCAGGGGCCGGTTTCTCGGCCTTCTCACCAAGGCCGAACAGGGATTTCAGGAATGACATGGGGCCTCCATCGCGATCTCGATCTGTATAGGGCAGAAACAGCCCGAGAGGGAGCCAGCCTCGTGCATCTTCACATATATTGAGCGACGCGGGCGCTCCTCAGCGATTGTACAACTCGCCATCGCACGCGTCCCCTGGCCTCCTTGCCACACATAACGTTTAATACCATACTGTATGGTATTAAACGAACATCGAGTGCACTCGGATGAATGGTTGGTTCCTGGGCGCTGCAGCGATCGCAGTCTTGACCTGCGTGATCCATGTCTGGCTCGGTGGGCGCGAAGTTGCCCAGCCGCTCCTAGCCTCCGGCGGGTTGGGCAAGGTGCCCAAATTCACCAATTACTATTGCTGGCACCTGGTCACGATCGTGCTGGCGGGGCTCGCGCTCGCTTTCGGCCTCGTTGCCTGGCACGCAGGCAGCCGCGACCTTGGGGCGTTTGCGACAGGGTGCGCTGGACTCTTCGCCCTCTGGAGCCTGGCCATGATCCGGCGCTTCCGGCTGAGACCCACTCATTTCCCGCAATGGGCCCTGTTCATTCCCATGACCGCCTGCGGCGCACTGGGGTTGTGGTGGTGAAGGCAGCCGCCCGCCGTTTCTCGCAGAAGGATTGGCTCGACCTCGGCCTCGAGGCGCTTGCTGAAGCCGGCCCTGCCGGCGTGACCATCGAAGCGCTCTGCCGGCGCGGCGGCAAGACCAAGGGCTCATTCTACGCGCATTTCGTGACGAGCGAGGCCTATCTCAGCGCACTCGCGGAGCATTGGCGCGAGGCTTACACCCGCCGGCTCGTCGAAGCCGCCGATACCGGCGAACATCCGGACGCCAGACTCTCCGTCCTCGACCAGATGGCGCTGCGCCTCGACAGCCGCGTCGAGCAAGGCATGCGCCGGCTTGCCGCCAACGACACCGCCGTGAGGCGCGTTTGCATCGAGGTGGACCGTGAACGCATCGCCTATCTCGCCGGGCTGCACCGGGCCTCCGGACGCTTCGATGACAAGAATGCGCTCGCTCTCGCTCGTCTCGAATACGCAGCCTTCATCGGCTTCCAGCAGATCGACACAGGCGCCGGCAACGCGGGCGCGGCCGAGAGTTATCGGCTGCTCCTCAAGCTCGCCGGCAGGACCTGACCACCGCATGGTGAAGGGCCGGACCTTGACCTCACCGTTCAGTGATCCCCCCATCGACTTTCGGCGTTTCTTGAAAGCAGGCAACCCGGATCCCACGTTTTAAGGGTTCAGGGCGACCGTCGTGCCCCTTGACGCCAGGTTCATCTCTCGCGGCGCCTCTGAATAGGGAGGTGGCCATGAGACGGATCAGGACGCTGTCGTCCCTGCTGCTCGCACTCGCCACAGTGAGTTACGCGGGTACTGCGCAAGCACAGGCGCCGCGAGGGCCGCCTTGCGCAGCGCGAAGCGAAGTCGTCGGACATCTGCGCGACATTTACGGCGAACACCTTGTCGGCAACGGCCTCGCCGAGGGCGGCTATATGCTTGAGCTCTTTACGGGCCCGGCCGGTAGCTGGACCGTTTTTGCCACCACGCCCGAAGGCATGAGCTGCCTGATTTCGGCAGGCAACTCATGGGAGCCGCTGCCAAGGCCCGACATCTTCGCCGGCCGCTGAATCGGAAGGGGAATGTGGTGCTTGGCAGGAGGCCAGGCAGCGGTTAGAAGGCCGCATCGCTCCAGGGAGTGGTCGTAAGCGTCTCACGTCAGGCAACGCATCCACCGCGGCGTTGCGCCGATGGATGCCGAAAGCGCCTCCCCAAGCGACACCGCCTGTCCTGAGAGCTCGTTCTCCATGTCTCCGACTGACGTCTCACGCCCGCGCTGCAAGCTGCCGGCACGATATGCCGGCATCGTCATGCCCTTCATCCTGTCGATCGTAATGACCTTCATCGTCTCAGGCATCTCGACATTGAAGGCGCTCGGTCCTTCCATGACCGCGCTGCAGACTTGGCCCGCCTCCTGGGCCCTGTCCTGGCTGGTCGCCTTCCCGACTTTGCTTGTCGTGCTGCCCCTCGTGCGACGGCTAGTGGCACTTGTCGTCGCCACGCCCAGCCAAGGCTGAAGGTCCCCCTCAAAAGGAAAGGGCGGCTCGCGCCGCCCTTCGCTGATCCCGAGTGCTGAGTTCAGTTGTCGAGGAAGCTGCGCAGCTTCCGCGACCGGCTCGGGTGCTTGAGCTTGCGCAGCGCCTTGGCTTCGATCTGACGGATACGCTCGCGCGTCACCGAGAACTGCTGGCCGACCTCTTCGAGAGTGTGGTCGGTGTTCATGCCGATGCCGAAGCGCATGCGCAGCACACGCTCCTCGCGCGGCGTGAGCGAGGCCAGCACCCGCGTCGTCGTCTCGCGCAGATTCGACTGGATCGCCGCGTCGATCGGCAGGATCGCGTTCTTGTCTTCGATGAAGTCGCCGAGATGCGAATCTTCCTCGTCGCCGATCGGCGTTTCCAGCGAGATCGGCTCCTTGGCGATCTTCAGCACCTTGCGCACCTTTTCGAGCGGCATGGCGAGCTTCTCGGCCAGCTCCTCAGGCGTCGGCTCGCGGCCGATCTCGTGCAGCATCTGGCGCGAGGTCCGGACGATCTTGTTGATCGTCTCGATCATGTGCACCGGGATGCGGATGGTGCGGGCCTGATCGGCGATCGAGCGTGTGATCGCCTGCCGGATCCACCACGTCGCGTAGGTCGAGAACTTGTAGCCGCGACGATACTCGAATTTGTCGACCGCCTTCATCAGGCCGATATTCCCCTCCTGGATCAGGTCGAGGAATTGCAGGCCGCGATTCGTGTACTTCTTGGCGATCGAGATCACGAGACGCAGATTGGCCTCGATCATCTCCTTCTTCGCCTGCCGGGCTTCGCGCTCGCCCTTCTGGACCATCAGCACGATCTTGCGGAATTCCTGGATCTCCAGGCCGGTCTCGGAGGCAAGCGTGTGGATGTCCTCGCGCAGCTCCTTGATCCGGTCCTTCTCGGACCCGACGAATTCGCGCCAGCCGCGCGAACCGAGCTTGGAGACGCGCAGGACCCATTTGGGGTCGAGCTCGCCGCCGACATGCTGCTTGAGGAAATCGTCGCGCGCGACGCCATAGGTTTCGGCCAGGCGGAGCAGGCGCGTCTCATGCGAGATCAGGCGCTTGTTGATGTCGTAGAGCTGCTCGACAAGCGCTTCGATGCGGTTGTTGTTGAGCGAGAGCGACTTCACCGCGGTGATGATGTCGTCCTTGAGCTTCTTGTACTTGCGATCCTGCGACGGCGAGAGCTTGGTGTTCTCCAGCCGGTTGGCGATATCCTGGTCCTGCAGACGCCGCAGCTTCTTGTAGTTGTCTGCGATCGAATCGAAGGTCTCGAGCACGCGCGGCTTCAGCTCGGCTTCCATTGCCGAAAGTGAAACGTTGTTCTCGATGTCGTCGTCATCCATCTCGGGCGGCGGTTCGCCACCCTCGCCACCGAAGGCCGGGGCGCCGCCTGCCGGCTGGCCTTCGCCTTCTTCGCCCTCTTCACCCGGCAACTGCACCGGATTCTTGCCGTCGGGACCGGCATAAGTGGCTTCGAGATCGATGATGTCGCGCAGCAGAACCTTGCCGTCGACGAGTTCGTCCCGCCAGATAATGATGGCCTGGAAGGTCAGCGGGCTTTCGCAGAGCCCGGCGATCATCGCCTCGCGGCCGGCCTCGATGCGCTTGGCGATCGCGATTTCGCCTTCGCGCGACAGGAGCTCGACCGAGCCCATCTCGCGCAGATACATGCGGACCGGATCGTCCGTGCGCTCGGTCGGCTCGAGATTGCGCTTGACCTCGACCGGCAGCGCCGAACGGGAGGTCTCGACGAGATCGCCCTCGCCTTCTTCGTCGTCGCCGCCGCCGTCCTTGCCGCGCTGGGCGCGTTCCTCGCCGGCGGCCTCGGGATCTTCGTTGTCGACGACGTTGATGCCCTGCTCGCTGAGCTGGCCAAGCACGTCCTCGATCTGCTCCGAGGAGAATTCCTCGGAAGGCAGGACTTCGTTCAGTTCGTCATAGGTGACATAGCCGCGCTTCTTGGCGAGCTTGATCATCCGGCGTACGGCCTGATCCGTCAGATCCAGCAGCGGCCCATCAGTGGTCGGGGGGGCTTCCGGTGCGACCTGATCGGTCTTTTCCCGTTCGCTCGCTTTAGTCGCCATCAATCAGCGCTCCGCACTCTCGCGTGGCAGGAGGCGCGAAGTGCCCCATGTCGACGCATAAAAGGGCGGCGCGGCCGCTGGTCCGGCGCGCTCACCCCACCCAAATCATCTCGACCAGATGGACCCGATCCTCCTTAGGAATCGTGAACCACCCATGCCCCGTGCGACAGTGACGACGACAGCGAAAGCTATGTTCCGATCAATCACCTGCCATGGCCTCGGTGCCCTCGAGGTTCTCGAGCCGGGCCTTGACGTCTTTGATCCAGGCGAAATTTGCTTCAGTCGCTTCGTCAGCCAGTGCGCGCTCGGCTGCCTTCAACTCGCTATGTAACGTTCGCGCCCGATGATGCAAGACGATTGCCTGACGAATCGATTCAAAAACTGATTCCGGATCAGCCGCTTGGGCGAGTTTCAGCCGCTCGGCCGGACCTGTGACGGCCATCAGCGCAGCCCTGGCTTCCTGGACCCTTGGCTGGTCGAGCCGATTCGCCAGGGCATCCTGATCCAGCCCGTCGCCGAAGGCGGCATCGAGCAGCACCTGCCTGAAACGCTCGGCCGCCATGCCGTCGAGCGAAAGCTCCGACAATTCATCGGCGCAACGCAGGATCAATCCGGAATGGCTCGCCAACGCCAGCAGGATAAAGGCCTCGCGCTTATCCTCGCCGCGCCCTTGCGACACGATGCGCGAGCGCGAAAGCTGCGAGCTTGCCCTCAGCGGCACGGCCTGGCGGTTCGCACCGCCGCCACCACCGCCCTGCCCGCGATTGCCGGCGCCGCCCCGCCCCCGTTGCTGCCCGCCTCCACCGAAATTCCTTTCGGCGCGGGCAGGAGCAGCACTGGTGAAGAGCTGAGACAGCCGCTCTTCCATCTCGATGCGATAATGGCGCCGCGTCACCTCGTCGCGGATATGTCCGAGCGCCTCCTTCAGCCGACGTTCGAAGGCCGCCCGGCGCTCGGGCGTATCGAGCGACCCGGCTTCGACCTCGCGGTTCCAGAGCATGTCGACCAGCGGCCGCGCCGCCTTGAGCACCTCGGCGATCGCGACCTTGCCGCCGGAGCGTGCCAGGTCATCCGGGTCCTGCCCGTCCGGCAACAGGGCGAAGGCGAGCGACTTCCCGGGCTCGAGCAGCGGCAAGCCGATATCGATCGCACGGCTCGCGGCCTTGCGCCCGGCCTTGTCGCCGTCCAGGCAAATCACAGGCTCGTCGGCCATGCGCCAGAGCAGGCCGATCTGGTCCTCGGTCAACGCCGTGCCAAGCGGGGCAACGACCTGCGGGAAGCCCGCCATCGTCATGGCGATGACGTCGACATAGCCTTCGACCACGATGACCTGCCCGACATCATGAGCAGCCTTGCGGGCATTGTGGTGGTTGAACAGCAGCCGCCCCTTGTGAAAGAGGGGTGTCTCCGGCGAATTCAGATATTTGGCGGAAACCTCGGCACTCATCGCCCGGCCGCCGAAGGCGATGACCCGCCCGCGCGCATCGTGGATCGGGAACATGATCCGGTCGCGGAAGCGATCATAGGGCACGGCGATCTCATCGCCATGGATCAGCAGCCCGGCCTCCATCATCAAGGCGGCATCGACCCCCTTGCCCGCCAGATGGTCGCGCAGCGCGAAGCGATCTGGCGGCGCGTAGCCGATGCGAAACTGCCTCCTCGGCTCTCCGTCGAGGCCGCGGCCCGACAGATAGCGCCGCGCCGCGACGCCACGCTCGGCGGCCAACTCGGCTTCGAAGAAGCACGCCGCAAGCTCCACGACCTCGTGGAGCCCCTTGCGCCTCTCCTCCTGGACCTGCGCCTCATGCGTCACGGTCGGCAGGATCACGCCGGCCTGGGAGGCCAGCTTCTCGACCGCTTCAGGGAAGGAGAGCCCTTCGGTCTCCATCACGAACTTGAAGATGTCGCCGTTCTTGCCGGAGGAGAAATCGAAGAAGGAGCCCTTCTGGTCATTGACGAAGAAGGACGGTGTCTTCTCGGCATTGAAGGGCGAAAGCCCCTTCCATTCCCGCCCGGCCTTGGCGAGGCGCACGCGTTTGCCCACGACCGCCGAAACCGGCAGCCGCGCCTTGATCTCCTCAAGGACGGATGGGGGGAACTTCATGGCTTCCTATGTGGGGCCTGGCGCACAGGAAGCCAATCGCCGATCCGCAAGCGGACCGGCTTATCGGCTCTATCCACAGCACCGGCGCCCCCGGCACTCGCTTGCGATCAACCGCCGAGCGCAGCCTTCACCAGACCGCTCGCCTTGGCGAAGTCCATCTGGCCCGCGTAATTCGCGCGCAGGGTCGCAATGACCTTGCCCATGTCCTTGACCGAGGCCGCGCCGCTCTCGGTCACTGCAGCCGCAATCGCCGCCTTCACCTCGTCCTCATCCATCTGCTTCGGCAGATAGGCGGAGATGACGTCGACCTCGGCACGTTCGCCGGCAGCAAGCTCCGGACGGCCATTGGCGTCGTAGATCGCGATCGATTCCTGGCGCTGCTTGATCATCTTCTGCAGCAGAGCGAGGATTTCGTCGGGAGAGGCCTCGCCCTTGCCGGCGCCGCGCGCCTCGATGTCCTTGTCCTTCAAGGCGGCCTGGATCAGGCGGATCGCGCCGACCTTGCCCTTCTCGCCGGCCTTCATCGCTTCTTTCAGCTCGCTGGTGAAGCGCTCACGCAGGCTCGTCATGTTCGTCATTCCCTTTTCTTGTATCAGGCCGGCGCAGGCCTCGATTGACGACGTGGACCGGCGTCTTTAAGGCTCGCGTTCCAGATCGGCGGAGCGCGAAGCCGCTGCCCCGCCCCACACATTGCCGCCTCGTCGCGGCCTGGACGAGACATAGACATGACCGCTCCCGAAGGAAACCCCGCCACCGGCGGCTGGACAGAACCGCGCGCGACCGCTCTCCTCGTGCTGGCCAACGGCACCGTGCTGGAAGGCTTCGGCCTCGGCGCCGTCGCTGAAGCGCCGGGCGAGGTCTGCTTCAACACGGCGATGACCGGTTATCAGGAAATCCTGACCGACCCGTCCTATGCCGGGCAGATCATCACCTTCACCTTCCCCCATATCGGCAATGTCGGCGTCAACGACGAGGACACCGAGACGGTGAACGCCGCGGCGTCCTCAGGCGTGCGCGGCATCGTGATCCATGCCGACATCACCGAACCCTCGAACTGGCGCGCCACGCGGCATCTCGACGCCTGGCTGAAGGCTCGCAACATCGTCGGCATCGCCGGCGTCGATACACGCGCCCTGACCGCCTTGATCCGCGACAACGGCATGCCGAACGCGATCCTCGCCCATAATCCCGACGGCATCTTCGATCTTCCCCGTCTCAAGCAGCAGGCCGCCGCCCTGCCCGACATGGCCGGGCTCGATCTCGTGCCGCTGGTCACCGCCGCCCAGCGTTACGACTGGAGCGAGACGCCGTGGCAATGGCCCGCCGGATACGGCAAGCGCGAGAGCGCGGCACACAGGGTCGTCGCAATCGATTATGGCGTGAAGCGCAACATCCTGCGCCTGCTCGCAAAGGCCGGCTGCGAGGTGACCGTAGTGCCTTCGACAACCAGCGCCGCCGACATCCTGGCGCTGAGCCCCGACGGTGTTTTCCTCTCCAACGGCCCTGGCGACCCCGCCGCGACCGGCGAATATGCCGTGCCGGTCATTCGCGAACTTCTCGACCGGAAGATTCCGACTTTCGGCATCTGCCTCGGCCACCAGATGCTCGCGCTCGCCATTGGCGGGCAAACCATGAAGATGAAGCAGGGGCACCACGGCGCCAACCATCCAGTGCAGGACAAGACCACCGGCAAGGTCGAGATCGTCTCGATGAACCACGGCTTTGCCGTCGACCCCACGACGCTTCCGGCCAATGCGAAGGAGACGCATGTCTCGCTCTTCGACGGCTCGAACTGCGGCATCGCCCTCGACGATCGGCCGGCCTTCAGCGTCCAGCACCATCCAGAAGCCTCCCCCGGGCCGCAGGACAGCCATTATCTCTTCGCCCGCTTCGTGGAGTTGATGGAAACCGAAAAGGCCAAGGCCGCAGCCTGAGGCGACGCGATGCTCCACCAGTTGCGCATCTACGAGATCTTCGAACGCAACAAGTCGGCTTTCCATGCGCGCTTCCGCGACCACGCGGCGCGCATCATGGCGCGCCACGGCTTCGAGATCGTGGGGATGTGGGAAACCCGGAGCGCAACGCGAACGGAATTCGCCTATATCCTTGCCTGGCCCGACGCCGAGACCAAGGCAGCGCGCTGGGCGAGCTTCATGGCCGATCCCGAATGGACCGAGATCAAACGCGTCACCGCGATCGAGCATGGCGACCTCGTCGGCGCCATCGAGGATCGCCTGATGGTGCTGACCGACTATTCCCCCAGGCTCTGAGTTGACAGGCCGACCGGCCCGCGGTTTAAGCGCGCCATGACCATGTCCTGCCTCCTCGCGCGGAACTATTACGCCCCGTCCTCATAAGGCGGTGGCATTCCCATGTTCAACCGCCGCGCTGGCGGTTGAATTCAGGCAGTCACCCGGCATCGCGGCCTCCATTAGGAAAAACGCGATGCACTCCTCCCGCAAAACCGTCTCGTCTATCGGCATCATGGGCTTTGGCGCGTTCGGCCGACTCATGGCTCGTCATCTCCAGCCACATTTTCCGCTCTTCGTCTGCGATCCCGAGCGGCCGCCCGATGCCGACAGAGCGGGCAAGGGCCTCGTTCCATCGAATGTGAAGACAGTCGGCGCCTGCGATGTCGTGATCCTCGCCGTGCCGGTCGATCGGATCCAGACCGCGATTGCGGCCCTTCGGCCGCATCTGCGGGCGGGCGCGCTGGTGCTGGATGTCGGTTCGGTCAAGATTGGCCCGGCGCGCGCCATGCAGGCCGACCTGCCGGAAGACGTCGACATTCTCGGCACTCACCCGCTGTTTGGTCCGCAAAGCGCACGTCACGGCATCAAGGGACTGAAGATTGCGCTGTGCCCGGTCCGCGGGCACAGCGGTCCGCGCGTCGCCGCCTTCCTGCGCAAGGTGCTCGGATTGAGGGTGATCATGACCACGCCCGACGCACATGACCGCGAAACAGCCATGGTTCAGGGCCTGACACATCTGATTGCCAAGATCCTGGTGCGGATGGAGCCGCTGCCGCACCGCATGACGACGGCCAGCTTCGATCTCCTGATGCAGGCGACCGATATGGTCCGGCATGATGCGCCGAACGTCTTCATGGCGATCGAGCGCGCCAATCCACATGCCAGGGCAGTCCGCGACAGGTTCTTTGCCCTTGCCGAGGAGATGCGGCAGTTGCTGGAAGACGATCACCTCGCCCGGCCCGCGCAGACCCTGTCTCGGAGATCCGCAGCCGAGGCCAGTGTCCAGGCATGGCCGGTGATTGGACATGGCAAGTGACGAGGCATGGCAGGTGAGCTTGAACAATCGACCACGCCGCATAGATCTCGCCGCAAGCCGCCAGCACATCCTGACGCGCAGCGGCGGCTGGACCGCAGGAAGACAATGACCGACAATCCGCTTGCCGATCCGGCCACCGCCCATCCCGACCTCGACGAGGCGACAATCGGCCTGCTCGTCCGCACATTCTACAGTCGGGCGCGGCTGGACGACGTGATCGGACCGGTATTCGAGGCCGCCGTCGATGATTGGGATGACCATATCGGCAAGATCAGCGAGTTCTGGAGCAGCGTGATGCTGCGCACCGGTCGTTATGGCGGCCGGCCGATGCGACCGCACCTGATCCTGCCGCTGGAAGGCAGGCATTTCGACCGCTGGCTCGAACTTTTCGAGGCGACAGCGCAGGAACTCTGTCCGCCTGCCATCGCCCAGGCCTTCATCATACGGGCACGCCGGATCGCCGATAGCTTCGAAATGGCGCGGGCGTCGCAGCGCGGCGAAGTCGGAATACCACGCCATAGCGCGAGGTGATCACCGAGGGCGGAGAGGCTTGCTGCGAGCCGATCCGCCTATGCGCTCTCAGTCGACGTCGCGGTTTTCCCTTACGACATCGCGGCGGAAATGCGCCCAGTTCAAATAGCAACTTGCTCTTTTTGCATTGCTCCTATCTCAATATCCTACTATCCAACACAACTCACGGCTGAAAAGCTCCCAACTGCTGTCGTGAGAGAACGATCCGGAGCATTGCGATGGAACGTAGAGGAAGCGAACGCACGCGATCATGGGCACATCAAGTGCTGATCGCTGTTGAGGGCGACGATTTCCTGTCCAGGCTCCATGCCATGGATGCGTGGCTCAGCCAGTGGGAAATTCCCTATCGTGCCGTCTCGGTGCCGCGCGACAACGGGGCGATCCGGATCTGTTTTTCAGATGAGAGGTTCGCCCGCGCATTTCATGTCAATCTGGGCGGCCTGCGCGTCCCTTCCGACCCATTGGCCACGGAACTGGCTGCGGATCCCGCCAAGGATGACTTCTACCAATTGGTCGATCGCAAGATCGCCAACTGAACCGAGTTCGGATTCGATCCCGCATCAAGGGGTAGATCTGCCGAAGCAGGCATGGGTCGAGACCGGATCTCGCCCCTTCCGCGGAATGGCCCATCGTTGGGATGCCCGCGACCGCCTTCGCAGCATACAGATGCGTCACGCCGGGCGCGCTAAGCTGCCTTTGCTTCCGTTTTCAAGAAGGCAGTCAGCCGTGCCGCAGACAAGCCCGCTTCTTGCGCGATCCGCGTCGCCAGTGCAGCGGCTGCGGGGCGTGGCTGCCCGATCGGACGGTCGAGCCAGTAGGAAACCGGATTGAGCGCAGTGCGTGGATCAACAGCCACCACGCGCCCTACCTCGATCTGCGCCTGCGCCAGCGGTGGACGGGCAAGCGCCACACCCAGCCCGCAGGCGGCGGCATCGAGCACGAGATTGTAATCCTCGAAACGTCGATCCTGCGGACGGGGTCGGTAATCCAGCCCCTGCGCCGCAAACCAGGCCCGCCAGCCGGATGCATCGGAATCATGGATCAGCGGCTGGTCGAGCAGCCGCGCGGCCTTGCCGGCACCGATGCTCCGCACAAGCTCCGGCGAAGCGATTGGAAAACACCATTCCTCGAAAAGCTGGACCGAGACCCGCCCCGGCGCCCCGCCGCGTCCACAGCGAATGGCGAGGTCGATGCCCTCACTCTCCAGATCGACCCGGCGATGGTCGACCTGAAGCACGATGCGCAGATCGGGATCGCCGCTCTCGAGCCATTTCATGCGGGGCATCAGCCACAGGCTGCACACTGAAGGAATCGCGCTGAAGCGCACGACCGCGGCACCGCGCGGCTCGGTCCAGCGATCCGATGTGTCCGCGATCAGCGCGAAGGCCTCCTGCGTGCGCTGCATCAGTCGCTGGCCCTCTGGCGTCAGCGCGACGCCGCGCGCCTGCCGGGCGAAGAGCCGGGTGCCGAGCCAATGCTCGAGCTTGGCCACCTGCCGACTGATCGCGCCATGGGTCAGGTTGAGCGTCTCGGCCGCCGCCGAGAAGCTTCCCGAGCGGGCCGCCGCCTCGAAGGCACGCAGAGTGTCGAGCGGGGGTAATCCGGAGCTGTGATCCATGCTCACAGATCATGCTCGAATTACTCGTTTGTCAATCAGCTTGCCCGGGTATCTATCACGTGTCGACCCCTGACCACCGAGGCTCGACATGAACTCGCTCAACCCAGCCGTCTCCACGCCGCGCAGCCTCGATCCGGCCACCGTCGCCGTCGTCGCCTTTACCGTGATCGCCTGGGCTTCCGCCTTTCCCGCGATCCGGGCCGGGCTGACGGCGTTAGGGCCGATCGAGCTCGGCGCCGCTCGTTTCGCGATCGCGGCCGTCCCGAGCGCGATCTTTCTCGCCATTATGCGCCCTGCCCTGCCCGGCTGGTCCGATGGCTGGCGCTTCCTTCTTGGTGGGTTGGTTCATGTCGCGCTCTACACGACCCTGCTGAATTTCGGCGAGAAGACGGTCTCTGCCGGCGCCGCGAGCTTCATCATCAACGTCAATCCGATCATCACCGCCGGATTGGCGATGCTGATCCTCGGCGAACGCTTCGGGCCACTCGCCTGGCTCGGCACCGCGATCTCCTTCGCCGGCATTGGCCTGATCGCATTAGGCGAAGGCCAGGGCATCGAGCTCAGCACCGGCGTCCTCTTCATCCTTGGCGCTGCACTCTGCCAATCGGTCACCGCCGTCGTCCAGAAGCCGCTTTTCGCCCGGCACAAGGCGCTCACCGTCTCGGCCTGGAACATGGTCGTGGGTGCACTGGCCCTCTCCCCGTTCCTCCCGCATGCCGTCAGCCAGTCGGCCTCTGCGTCGAGCGAAGCTCTCTTTGCCGTCGTCTATCTCGGGATTGTGCCAAGCCTGCTCGCCTATGCGACCTGGACGATGATGCTCGCGCGGCTGCCTGCGGGCCGCGCCTCGAACTTCATGTATTGCGTGCCACCGGTCGCGACCTTGATGGGCTTTCTCTGGCTCGGCGAGGCTCCGACTGCACTCGGCATCCTCGGTGGGGTCATGGCGCTGGGCGGTGTCGTGATTGTCAATCTGAAGCGCTGAGAGCACCAGCTTCCCCCACGGGCGCCCGCTGCGATACTGTTCCTCGCCTGCCCCGCGAGGATGCGTATGACCAGTGATCAGCCCAGTGCCATTCAATCATCTCCGTCTGCCGCTGGCGTTCGCGTACGACCATTGGTGGGGGAAGACTGGGTCGCACTCCGCGCGCTGCGCTTGGTTGCGCTTTCCGACACGCCGGAAGCCTTCGGCGCGAGCCACGCCGAAGAGGCCGCCCAACCGGACAGCTTCTTCCGCTCGCGCCTCTCGGCCGAGGAACCCAACAGGGTCTTCGGGGCCTTCTCCGACAGCGGTGACCTGATCGGGATCGCTGGCTTCCGTGCAACGACCTCCGCCAAGTCGCGCCACAAGGGCGTGCTCTGGGGCGTCTATGTCGTGGCCGGCTGGCGCGGGGACGGCGTCGGCCGCGCCCTCGTCGATGCCGTCATCGGACACGCCGCCCGCCACGTCCTGGTGCTCCAAGCTTGTGTCGTGACGACGAACCGTGCCGCGCACTCGCTCTACGCCCGGCTTGGCTTTGCCCCCTATGGCATCGAGTCCAAGGCGTTGTACGTCAACGGCCAGTTCTATGACGAAGCGCTTCTGGCGCTGGATTTCACGCAAGCCACCGACGCTTGAGGCGCTAGCCCAACGAGCGCCGGCCGAGGCACGATGCGAACTCACCGCGGCCAGCCCGTTGGGAAGAGCCGGGATCCATGCCTGAGCGCCGGCGGAGATGTTCCAACCCGTATCCGAGGCCCTACGGAACGGCATGTCGCCCGCCTCAGAAACCCTGCGCCTCCAAAGCCTTCTCGTTCTCGGTGATGTAGTCGCGGATCACCGGCACAGCGCTCTTGTGCGGCCCTAGCAGGAGCTGGAAAACCATGTCTCCCCCGATATCGAACGAGATCTCGCAGGCCGAGAGGTAGAACTCCCACATCCGCGCGAAACGCTCGCCCATCATACCGACGACCTCCTCGCGCTTGGCGAGAAACCGCTGTCGCCAGGCAGCCAGCGTCCAGTGGTAATGCCGGCGCCAGAACTCGCAGTCCGACGACCAGAGCCCTGTCTGCTCGACCGCGGCGAATACCTCCGACATCGCTGGGGCGTACCCGCCCGGGAAGATGTATTTGTCGAAGAACGGTCCAGTGAAGCCCGGAGGGCCGACCCGGCCGATACAGTGCACCAACGCAATCCCGTCCGGCGTCAGAAGATCGCGGATCTTCTCGAAATATTCGAGATAATGCGCAACGCCGACATGCTCCATCATGCCGACCGAGACGACGCGGTCGAAGCTGCCGGTCAGTTCGCGATAGTCCTTGTTGATGAAAGTGACGCTGCCGCCGACCCCGGCCGCTTCGGCCCGCTTCTGCGCCGCCGCCATCTGGTCGGGCGAGACATTCAGCCCGGTCACCTTGGCCCCACAGGCCTTGGCGAGATAGATCGCGAGCTCGCCCCAGCCCGAACCGATATCCAGAACCGTCATGCCGGGTTCGATCTTCAGCTTGGCCGCGATATGGCGGAGTTTTGCCTTCTGCGCGGCTTCGAGCCCGACCTCCGGACTATGCCAATAGGCACAGGAATAGGTCATCGTCTCGTCGAGCCAGAGCCGGTAGAAATCGGTCGGGATATCGTAGTGGTGCTTGACCTTCTTGCCGGCCACGCCGAGCGGGTTGTGCATGCGGAAGCGCCGGATGCGAAAGCGGATGTTGCGGATCGCCTTTTGCAGCGGATGCTTGCGCATCTCCTTGCGCTGCAGCCAGAACAGGCTGAGCAGGTCATGGATCGTCGAGCCGTCCTCGAAATTCACCCGCCCGTCCATGTAGCCTTCGGCCAGGGCCAGTTCGGGATTCAGAAAGATCTCCCGCTCGATCTTGTCGTCCGAGAAGCGCACGGTGACAGCCGGCGCCGTCTTGTTCTGGCCTGCGAACAGGATCGCCCCTGGGCCCGGCCCGAAGACATGGCGCTTGTCGTCCGGGGTGATCACCGTCAGGCGTCCTTGCCTGACGAAGCGTTTCAGAAGTCGCGGCAACAGCAGCATGCAAGCCTCCCAGCCTTGCGCGACCTTAAGCCGAGCGGTCGGCGCAGGGAAATGCCGAGCCGGCAGAAGGATGCGGAACTGGCGAGGTGTTGCGCGAACTCCATATCGGCGGTTGCCGATACCCGCAGCGACAGCGTAGTCCTGAGGCCGAAACGGGCGCCCGTGTGTCCGTCACTGAGCGGATGACGGCGAGACGATGTCCTGGCGCGATTTCTGGAACAGCGAGCACGCGATCTATGTCTCGCCCCGTCACAAGCTGCTGCATTACCGCCAGATCGCCACCGACCTGATTCGCCATATCCCCTCGCCCGAGGCGGTCGTACTGGATCACGGTTGTGGCGAAGCCCTCGCCGCCGATCGCGTCGCCGCAGCCTGCGCCAGGCTCTATCTCTGCGAGGCCGCCCCGAGCGTGCGTGAAAAGCTGCGCGCGACCTTTGGCGCGATCCCGGCGATCACCGTCGTCTCGCCGGAGGAGATCGAGGCACTGGACGACGGCGCGCTCGATCTCGTCGTCGCCAACTCGCTGATCCAGTATCTCGGCCGCGAGGAGCTGGCGCAGTTGCTCCTGCTCTGGCGGCGCAAGCTGAAGCCCGGCGGACATCTCGTCATCGCCGACGTGATTCCACCCGATGTCAGCGCGCTGACCGACGCCACGCAACTGCTCTCCTTCGCCTGGCGCGGCGGCTTCCTGATTGCCGCGCTCGGCGGGCTCGTACGCACCGCGTTCTCCGACTACCGGAAGCTGCGCGCCGAGTACGGGCTCTCGACCTATAGCGATACCGCCATCGTCACTTTGATCCGAGAGGGCGGGTTCGACGAGATCGAGCGCCAGCCGAACTTCGGCCACAACCCCCACCGCATGACCTTCCGCGCCCGCAATCCGGGCTAAGCCGCCACTAGATCATCGGCCCGGAAATCGTATCCGGACAGATGATCTAACCCTTTGTGTTTGCATCGGCCTTCCCGAAAACCGCAATCCACATTTCGGGCCGATGCTTTAGACGCCTTCGCGATCCGCGAAGGAGAAGAATTTATGGCCGAGGAAGGAGAACACCATCACGAGCAGCGTCGTGACGATCTGCATCGGCAGATAGGGTAGGCCAGCCCGCGTCACGAAGATATGCATCAGGATGCCGGTCAGCACGAAGCCGCCCGCTGCGATCAGCGCAAAGCGCCAGGTCGCTTGGGCGTGGCTGTGCGTAGCGTCAAAGGTCAGCCAGCGATTCAGCGTATAGGACACGACCGCGCCGAGCGTGAAACCGGCAAGCGTAGCCGGCACCGGGGCGACCCCGCCAAGCTCGACCAGTCCGATCAGCAGCGCATAATGCGCCACCGCCGTCACGCCACCGGAGAAAACATAGGCCACGATCTGGCGCGACTGACGGGGAAGACGAGAGAGAGGCATCCCCGCCCTCTACAGCATTTTCCTGCTGGCCAGTACCGGCTCGCGTGAAGGCCCGCGCAAGCCCCGCATGGCACACTCAATCAAGGCAGCCCAGGCAAGGCGCGAGGCGGCGCAGGTCCGGAAGTCATCAGATCGCGGTGTGCCGTGATGGCTTCCGGAATTCCGACCGGAACGCTCCGCGCAGCCCTTCAGCCGGCATCGCCACCGCCGGCGAGATTGGCGGGCATCCCGCCGACCGGCATGTCGAGCCCCTGCTTCAGCGTATCCAAATGAAACTCCCTGATACGACCGCTCGTGGGATCGCTGACGAAGGCGCTGTTCCCGACGATGCCCAGGCTCGGCGTCGGCGATTTCGCGCCGTACTGGCAATCGAAGGCGGGTACCGCGTCGAAGCTGGCGAGTTCTCGCCAGGCCGGCGCGATTTCATAGACGCGGAGCTTGCCGTCCGGTGTGAGGTTCGCCAGGCGGTCGCCACCGGCGTCGAGATCGAACTGGCAGGCTGGCTGACCGCCTGGCACCGGCAGGACATCCGCGACCGAGAGCAAGGTTGCGGCAGGGTCGATCCGCAGAAGCGCATTGTATGGCCCCTTCAGCCCGTAATTGGCGACGGCATAGCGCGCGCCCGTGCGCGCCTTGATGGCACTGACGCGCCGCTCGTCGGGATAGGCGATCTTGCGCGCAGTCCAGCGCCCGGACGTATCCCGGGCGAGGACGAGAACGCCGCCATCCACCCCGTCATTGCAGCCGAAGACGTGGCGCCCCTTGCTCTCGGCATAACCGTGGAAGAGCTTGCAGGAGGCGTCAGTGCGTGCAGGATCGTTGAAGCTTGCGACCCGCTTCCAGCCCTTGCCGCGCTCGAGGATTTCAAAGCCGTCCGGCCGAGACGAGGCGCTGCGGTCCTCGCCCTTGGCGTAGATCGCATTCGGCACCGACATCAGCCACTGCCGGCGCCCGAGCGGAATGGCAATGCCGTGCTGCGGCGCCGGGCTTGGCCATATCTTGCTGACGGGAGACTTGCCATCCAGGCTCTTGAGATCGACCAGCACCGCCTTCGGCTCGCTCTTGCGCTCCCAGGGCCTGTCTCCGTCGAAGAACAGCGCAATCTGCCCATGCCTGGAAACGACATGGGCCGGGCGGTCGCCCTTCACGGCGAAGTCGAGCAGCCTGACCGGCCCCTTGTCGACATCGACGTGATCGCCATGAGATTCATAGCGCAGTCCGCTATCGAGGAAGCGGATGGTGCCAACCTCGTCGCCTGTCTTGATGACGATGAAACGGCCGCCCTCGGCGCTGGCGAAGGACGGGTTGGGTTTCGGCACATCGAAGCTATGCGTCACCTCGCCGGAGTCGAGGTCGAGCACGCGCACGACCGGCTTCTCGTGATCTGCAAAGACGAGCCGGCCACGCAAGGTGGCGTGATCATGGGCAGAGGCCGCAGCTGCGGCGAGAACAAGGGTAAGCGCAGCTCCCGCTGCGAACTGAAAACGCATCGTTGTCTCCTGTGAACGAAGGGCAAAGGTCCGCCGGTATGCGGACCGGATCTCTCAGGCCGCAGCGGCCCGGCGCCAGACCGGAAATGGGTCAGGCAGGTCGCGGTAGCGTTCCGGTTTGAAGCTGATGGTCGGCGTCTCGCCGAGCAGGCAGGCGTCGAGCGCGCTGGCGATGGCCTGCTGGTCCATGCCCGAGCCAATGAAGACCAGCTCCTGCCGCCGGTCGCCCCAGACCGAATGCCAGTGTCGGTTCAGGATTGCGTTCCATTCGGGATGGTCGGGCCAGCGGCTGCGCGGCACGGACGCCCACCAGAACCCCATCGCCTCGGTTCGGCAGACGCTGCCAGCAAGGCTCATCTCGCCGACCCATTCCGGCCGGGTCGCCAGCCAGAAATGGCCCTTGGCACGGATCAGGCCGTCCCAGTCGCGCGCCAGGAAGGCGTCGAACCGCTCCGGATGGAATGGCCGCCGGGCGCGGTAGACGAAGGAGGAGATGCCATACTCCTCGGTTTCCGGAACATGATCCCGGCGGCCATGGAGCTCCTTGTACCAGAGCGGATGCTGCTCCGCCTTCTCATGGTCGAACAGGCCCGTATCGAGGATCGCTGCGAGCGGAGCACGCCCGAAATCGGTTTCGACCAGCTTTGCATCGGGATTGAGCGCCCGGATGATCTTGCGCACCAGATCGCGCTCTTCCGGCGCGACATCCGACACCTTGTTCAGGACGACGACATCGGCGAACTCGATCTGCTCGACCAGGAGATCGACCAGGGTGCGCTCGTCGTCCTCGCCCGCCGTCTCGCCGCGCTCACGCAGGAAGTCGCGCGAGCCATAATCCTTCATCAGGTTGATGGCATCGACGACGGTCACCATCGTATCGAGCCGCGCGAGATCGGAGAGGCTGGCGCCATCCTCGTCGCGAAACTCGAAGGTCGCGGCGATCGGCAAGGGCTCGGCAATGCCGGTGCCTTCGATCAGCAGGTAGTCGAAGCGTCCTTCCCCGGCGAGGCGACGCACTTCGGCGAGCAGGTCATCACGCAAGGTGCAGCAGATGCAGCCATTGCTCATCTCGACCAGCTTCTCGTCGGTGCGCGAGAGCTTGCCCCCGCCCTCCCGCACCAGATCGGCGTCGATATTCACCTCGCTCATGTCATTGACGATGACCGCAACCTTGCGGCCTTCCCGATTGTTGAGGACGTGATTGAGGAGCGTGGTCTTGCCGGCCCCGAGAAAGCCGGAGAGCACGGTGACGGGAAGGCGGGAATCCATTCGGCATCCATTATGTTATGTTACAACATAACATAAACAGCGATGCGAAACATTGGCAAGCCGGTTTCGACCGGGATGGGCTGATGCCCCCTACGGAGCGAGCAGCTTGTCTTCGGAAAACCGGGGAAGCGACGGATCGCGCCGCGCCGTCGCAATGATGCTGTCGAGCAGCCCGGGGAAGCGGCCGTCGAGTTCTCCGCGCCGCAGGCTGATGAAGCGGGACGTGCCCTCCGCCCGGGCCCGGGTTATGCCCGCCTCGCGCAGCTTGGCGAAATGATAGGCCAGCAGCGAGGGGGAGGCGAAATCCGTAAAACTTCCGCAGCGCGCCTCGAACTCCTCGGAGTCGGCCAGCGCCAGGACGATGGCGAGCCGCGTCGGATCGGCAAGCGCGCCAAAGACCGTCGCTGCGTCAATGCCGTCCATGTCGGGATGAAAGATCGGCTTCATGCCCCGGACATAGGAGATTGCGGCACTCCTGACAATATTCAACGTTCATTGAAATTAAGATTGACGGCAGATCGAACACGATCTTAAATTCAACGATCATTGAAATTTTGAAGGAATGTCCAATGGACACGCGTCTCGTCTGGCTCGCCGGCGGCGCCTTCGTCATCGGCACGGGAAGCCTGATGATCACCGGCATCCTGCCGAATCTGGCGGCCGCCTTCGGCACCTCGATCGATACGGCCGGCTTGCTGATCTCGATCTTCGCCGTCGCCTATGCATTAGGCTCCCCGGTCCTTTCCACCCTGCTGGGCGACGTCGACCGCCGGATGGTCCTCGCCGGCTCGCTCAGCGTCTTCGCCCTTGCCAATCTGCTTGCCGCTTTCGCGGCGAGCTTCGCCTGGCTGATGGTCGCGCGCATCGCCATGGCGCTCGCGGCCGGCGTCTTCATGCCGTCGGCCAACGCGGTCGCGGTCGCGCTGGTCTTACCGGAGCGGCGTGGCCGGGCTATCGCGCTGGTCACGGGCGGCATGACGGTTTCGCTGATTCTCGGCGTCCCGCTCGGCACCGCCATCACCTCCTATGGCGGCTGGCATCTCGCCTTCCTCCTGGTCGCGTTCATTGGCGCCCTTGGCGTCGCCGGGCTGCTCCTGAACCTGCCTGACGACCTGCCGCGCGGCGCCAATTCGCTCGGCGAGCGCCTGCAGGTCGCTCGCCGCGCCGATGTGCTGCTGGCGCTCGGCACCACCGCGCTTTGGACCACCGGCGCCTTCACGCTCTACACCTATGTCGCGCCCTTCCTCGCGACCCATGCCGGCATCAGCGGCCCCTGGCTCAGCGCCGCCCTGATCGTCTCCGGCATCGGTTCGGCCATCGGCAACCAGGCTGGTGGAATGGCGAGCGACCGCTTCGGCCCGGAGCGCACCCTCACCCTCGTCCTCACGGTGCTCGCATTGGCGCTCGCCTCCGCCTCGCTCATGGCGATCACGCTGCCCCCCGCGGCGGCCGTCTTCGTCGCTCCGGCGATCCTCTTCGTCTGGAGCATGGCCGGCTGGGCCGGGCACCCCTCGCAGATGTCGAGGCTCGCCGCGATGGCGCCCGACGCGACCGTCGTCGCGCTCTCGCTCAATGCATCCGCGCTCTATATCGGCATCGCCGCCGGCTCGGCATTGGGCCAGCAGACCCTGCGCCACGGCGCCTCATGGCAACTCGGTTTCGTCGGCGCGATGTGCGAGATCGGTGCACTTACCCTGCTTTGGATCTCCATCCGGCGACGCCGGACCGCGCGTCGCGAACTGGAAATCGGCAGGGTCCCTGTGGCGACGTCTGTGCGTTGAAGAGAGGTAAGCGCGCTTTTCCCTTCCTTCCGCGGCAACCTCCCTCTATAGCGAGCGCCTAGCATTCATTCAGGCGCTCGCTGACTCCCCTTTCCTCGCGGACGGGGATCCGTCCGGCGCGCGCCCGCACAAGCACTGGCCGGACCCATGCCCAAGCGCACAGACATCAAGACGATCCTCATCATCGGCGCCGGCCCGATCATCATCGGCCAGGCCTGCGAGTTCGACTATTCCGGAACCCAGGCCTGCAAGACACTGAAGGCCGAGGGCTACCGCATCGTCCTGGTCAATTCGAATCCGGCCACGATCATGACGGATCCGGACCTCGCGGATGCCACCTATGTCGAGCCGATCACGCCCGAGATCGTCGCCAAGATCATCGAGAAGGAGCGCAACGTCCTGCCCGGCGGTTTTGCGCTGCTGCCGACCATGGGCGGCCAGACGGCACTGAACTGCGCGCTTTCGCTCAAGAAGATGGGCGTACTCGAGAAATTCGATATCGAGATGATCGGCGCCACCGCCGAAGCCATCGACAAGGCCGAGGACCGCGAGCTGTTCCGCGAGGCGATGACCAAGATCGGTCTCGATACGCCGCGCTCGCACCATGTCAGGACGCTCGGCCAAGCCCTCGAGGCGCTTGACGACATCGGTCTGCCGGCAATCATCCGCCCCTCCTTCACCATGGGTGGAACAGGCGGCGGCATCGCCTACAACAAGGGCGAATTCATCGAGATCTGCGAGCGCGGCATGGACGCTTCGCCGACCAGCGAAGTGCTGATCGAAGAGAGCGTGCTCGGCTGGAAGGAGTACGAGATGGAGGTCGTCCGCGACAAGGCGGACAACTGCATCATCGTCTGCTCGATCGAGAACATCGATCCGATGGGCGTCCATACCGGTGATTCGATCACCATCGCCCCGGCGCTCACGCTGACCGACAAGGAATATCAGATCATGCGCGACGCCTCGCTGGCGGTGCTGCGCGAGATCGGCGTCGAGACCGGTGGCTCGAACGTGCAGTTCGCGGTCGATCCTGCCACCGGCCGGATGATCGTCATCGAGATGAACCCGCGCGTCTCGCGCTCCTCGGCGCTGGCCTCCAAGGCGACCGGCTTCCCGATCGCCAAGGTCGCCGCGCGCCTTGCCGTCGGTTACACGCTCGACGAAATCGAGAACGACATTACCGGCGGCGCGACGCCGGCCTCGTTCGAGCCGACGATCGACTATGTCGTCACCAAGATCCCGCGTTTCGCCTTCGAGAAATTCCCCGGCGCCGAGCCGACCCTGACGACCGCAATGAAGTCGGTCGGCGAAGCGATGGCGATCGGCCGCACCTTCCAGGAATCGCTGCAGAAGGCGCTGCGCTCGCTGGAGACCGGACTCGACGGCCTCGATGAGATCGAAATCGAAGGTCTGGGCCAGGGCGACGACAAGAACGCGATCAAGGCCGCCCTCTCCTCGCCGACGCCAGACCGTCTGCTGCAGGTGGCCCAAGCGATGCGCTTCGGCTTCACCGACGAGCAGATCCACGAAAGCTGCAAGATCGATCCTTGGTTCCTCGAGCAGATGCGTGGGCTGGTCGAGACCGAGGACAAGGTGCGCAAGTACGGCCTGCCGACGACGCCCGGCGCCTTCCGCCAGATCAAGGCGATGGGCTTCTCGGACAAGCGCCTCGCTGCGCTCGCGAACCTGACCGAGGCCGAGGTGACCCAGCGCCGACATGCGCTCGAAGTGCGGCCGGTCTTCAAGCGGATCGACACCTGCGCCGCTGAGTTCGCCTCACCGACCGCCTATATGTACTCGACCTATGCCATGCCCTTCGCCGGCATGCCGGCTGACGAGGCCAACCCGTCCGACCGCAAGAAGGTGGTCATCCTCGGCGGCGGCCCGAACCGCATCGGCCAGGGCATCGAGTTCGACTATTGCTGCTGCCACGCCTGCTACGCGCTGCGCGATGCCGGCTATGAGACCATCATGGTCAACTGCAACCCGGAGACGGTTTCGACCGACTACGACACCTCCGACCGACTCTATTTCGAACCGTTGACCGCCGAGGACGTGCTCGAGATCCTCGAGACCGAGAAGCGCAGCGGCACGCTGCATGGCGTCATCGTCCAGTTCGGCGGCCAGACCCCGTTGAAACTGGCGAATGCGCTCGAAGAGGCCGGCATCCCGATCCTGGGCACCTCGCCCGACATGATCGACCTCGCCGAGGACCGCGACCGCTTCAAGCGCCTGCTCGACAAGCTGCATCTGAAGCAGCCCAAGAACGGCATCGCCTATTCAGTCGAACAGGCGCGCATGATCGCGGCCGAGCTCGGCCTGCCCTTCGTCGTGCGTCCGTCCTATGTGCTCGGCGGTCGTGCCATGGCGATCATCCGCGACGAGCCGCAGTTCGAGGACTATCTGCTCGGCACGCTTCCGAGCCTGATCCCGTCCGAGGTGAAGGCGAAATACCCGAACGACAAGACCGGCCAGATCAACACGGTGCTCGGCAAGAACCCACTGCTGTTCGACCGCTACCTCTCGGACGCGATCGAGGTCGATGTCGACTGCCTCAGCGACGGCAAGGACGCCTTCATCGCCGGCATCATGGAGCATATCGAGGAGGCCGGTATCCACTCGGGCGATTCGGCCTGCTCGCTGCCGCCCCGTTCACTCTCGCTGGCGACCATCGCTGAGCTCGAGCGCCAGACCAAGGCCATGGCGCTGGCGCTCGATGTCGGTGGGCTGATGAACGTGCAATACGCCATCAAGGACGGCGTCATCTATGTCCTCGAGGTCAACCCGCGCGCCTCGCGCACGGTGCCCTTCGTCGCCAAGGTCATCGGCGAACCGATCGCCAAGATCGCAGCGCGCATCATGGCCGGCGAGAGCCTCGCGAGCTTCGGGCTGAAGCCCGCTGCTCTGACCCATGTCGGCGTCAAGGAAGCGGTCTTCCCCTTCGCGCGCTTCCCCGGCGTCGACGTGCTGCTCGGTCCGGAGATGCGCTCGACCGGCGAGGTCATCGGCCTCGATCGTTCCTTCGACATCGCCTTCGCCAAGAGCCAGCTCGGTGCAGGTTCCAAGGTACCGATCAAGGGGACTGTGTTCGTCTCGGTGCGCGACGCGGACAAGCCGCGCATCGTGCCCTCCATGCGCATCCTGTCCGATCTCGGCTTCCGCATCCTTGCCACCGGTGGAACGCTGCGCCTGTTGCAGGAGGAAGGCATTCCAGCCGCCAAGATCAACAAGGTTCTGGAAGGCCGGCCGCACGTCGTCGACGCAATCAAGAACGGCGAGATCCAGCTCGTCTTCAACACGACGGACGGCCCACAGGCACTCGCGGATTCACGCTCGTTGCGCCGCACCGCCCTCTTGCACAAGGTGCCCTATTATACCACCTTGGCCGGAGCGATCGCGGCTGCCGAGGGCATCAAGGCCTATTGCAGCGGCGATCTCGAAGTACGATCGCTGCAATCCTACTTCGTCCGCGCCGCCTGAACGGCCGCGCGGCCGAAGCAGTTCTGAAAACGATCGGAAGCTGAACGCAGGCCGCGGGGGACGCGGCCGGCGGGTTCTGGCTTTCGGAATTGGGACGAGAAGATGGATAAGGTTCCTATGACGGTGGGCGGATTTGCCGCCCTCGAGGTCGAGCTGAAGCAACGCCAGCAGGTCGAACGTCAACGCATCATCGCTGCGATCTCGGAAGCGCGCGCACTTGGCGATCTCTCCGAGAATGCCGAGTATCATGCGGCCAAGGAGGCACAGTCCCTCAATGAGGGTCGGATCCTGGAGCTGGAATCGCTGATTGGGCGGGCGGACATCATCGATGTCACCAAGCTCGGCGGCGACACGATCAAATTCGGCGCGACCGTCCATCTGATCGACGACGACACCGAGGAAGCCAAGATCTATCAGATCGTCGGCGAGCCGGAATCCGACGTCCGCTCCGGCAAGGTCTCGATCGGCTCGCCGATCGCGCGCGCCCTGATCGGCAAGAAGGTCGGCGATTCCGTGCAGGTCAACACCCCCGGCGGCGGCAAGTCCTACGAAGTCGTGAGCGTCAGCTTCCGCTGAGGCCTCCGGGGGCATAGAATTGATGCCCCCGGACGATTATCTCGTCGGTGATGCATTGGCATCGGGAGATACAGTCATGACCACCCGTCGCGCGTTTCTCATGTCATCATTGGCGGCCACGGCGCTCGCGTCGTCGCCGCTTGGAGCCGCATCGGCGCTTGCCCAGGCGCAAGGTCCGATCGGCGGCATCCATGTCGATGTCTCCCGCCTCGTCGAGCAAGGCTGGGGGGCCAATGCCGGCACGATCAAAGCCGGCATGGAACGGGAACTTCGGACCGCCTTTGCCGGCGCCATCCAGCGCGGAGGGCCGGTTCTCGTCGTCAAGGTCCGCGGCATTTACCTGACGAGTTACGCTGGCAATGGCGGCGGCCGTTGGGGCGGTGGCGGCGGCCAGAACAACGACAATCTCGACAGTGAGGCGGTCCTGGTCGGCGCAGGCAATCGCGTGCTTGCGTCCTATCCGGTGCTCTCGACGATTTCCGCCAGCTATTCGGGTCCCTGGTATCTGCAGGATATCGATCAGCGCCGCATCGTCAGCCTGATCCAGAACAACGTCGCTTGGATCAAACGTTACGTGGCCGGCTGATCTCGTTCACACGGCTGGGATTGTCGTTGCCGCGTATGGCGCCGCACTCGGTGGCGGCGTAGTTCATTGCTTCAGTTGCGCCCCTGCGGAATGCAGTACGATGTCCCTGTCCGACAGGAGAGAGCCATGCTGAATCGTCGCGCCGTATTGGCCGCCGCACTCGGCGGCACTGCCTCTGCCTTGTTCGCTGTCTCGGTCCAGGCGGCCGCAGGCGGCGTGCGCGTCGATGTTTCCCACCTTGTTCAACAGGGCTGGGGTCCCAACGCCGCCCTTGTGAAGGCAGAGCTGGAACGCGAACTTGCCGGCAGCGGCCGCGCGGGCTCGACGCTTGTCGTCTCGGTGCTTCGCATCAACATGCCGAGCTATTCGGGCGGCGACGCGGAGGAAACCGGCGGCACTGTGGACGGAATGGAATCCGAAGCCCGGCTGATCGCTGCCGATGGACGGGTTATCGCAAGCTACCCGATCGTTTCGTCTTCATCAGCCTCATCCGGAGGCGCCTGGTTCGAGCCCGGCTTCGACAAGCGCCGGCTCGCGGCCCTGGTCCGGACCAACGCCGCCTGGATCAGACGCTATGTCGGCGAATGAGCCGCGGGCCGCCTGATCTCGAAGGCGGTCTTGCTGCGCGAGAACCCGCAGGCCTCGTAGAAACCGAGCACCGCTTCGTCCTTTCGCCCCGTCTGCAGCATGACCTTGTAGCATCCTGCCGAACAGGCCTGCTCGACAGCGGCGCCGATGACCCGCTTTCCAAGCCCCTGGCCCCGAAACCGCGCGTCCGCGACGACATTCTCGATCAGCGCAAAGGGGCTGAGGTTCCGGGTGAGATTCGGCACGACCACGATCACGCAACTTGCGATGGCGGCTCCGCCCAATTCGGCGATGTGAACCGTGATCAGGTCGCTGCCCAGGATCCGGTGCCAGGTCTCGGCGGCCATTTCGGCATTCGGGCGCGGGTCATCGCGATTCAATTGCGCATAGAGCGCCAGGATGGACGGCAGATGCTCGATGCCCGCCTTGCGGATCGCGATCTGCATCCGGCCCCCGCTAGATCACGCTGCGCTTGGACGAAATCGTCCAAACGCAGCGTGATCGATTCTCATAGTTTAGAGCATGCGTGATGCGAAAAGCCGTTGCCACTTTTTCGCAGCATGCTCTAGCCGAACGGTACGATCGGCTCGTCCTTGACGCGGTCAAGCGCCAGGGCCGTGCGCACATTGCGGACATTCGGCAGCGCAGTCAGCTCTCCGACGAAGTCCTGAAACGCCTTCAGGTCAGGCGCCACGCATTTCAGGATGAAATCGATGTCGCCCGAGAGCGTCCAGCATTCGCGCACGGCACCCCACTTGCGGATGCGCTCCTGGAATATCGCGAGATCGGCCTCGGCCTGGCTGGCGAGATGCACGAAGGCAAAGCAGACGACCTCGATCCCGAGCTTGCGCTCATCGAGTTGCGCCCGATAGCCGGTGATCAGCCCCGCTTCCTCGAGTGCCCGGACACGCCGGAGGCAGGGCGGCGGCGAGATGCCGACCCGGCTCGCCAACTCGACATTGGTCATGCGCCCGTCGGCCTGTAATTCGCGCAGGATACGCAGATCGATTTCGTCGAGTTTGGAACGCACACAGATCCCCAGAGCAAAGTCGCGCTGGTGTAGACGCAGCTCCCACGCGATACAAGGCGTCCCAACCACTGCCGCGGAGCCTGCTCTTGCCAGTTGAACCGATCCCGACGATCTGGGTCCTCACCGACGGCAAGGCTGGCGACGAGATACAGTGCCTTGGCGTCGCCGAACGGCTCGGCATCACCCCAGAGATCCGGCACATCGCCCCCGGTCGCCCCTGGAGCTGGCTGATGCCGCGCGGGCCGATCGATCCTCGCGAGGCCTCCCACAGACCTCAAAGCCCGATCCGCCCGCCTTTCCCCGATATCGTCGTCGCTTCGGGCCGGCGTGCCGCCGCCTATTTGCGTGCGGTCAAGAAGGCCTCGAAGGGCAGGACCTTCACCGTCTTTCTCAAGGATCCGAGGATCGGAGCCGGAGCAGCCGACCTGATCTGGGTCTCCGAGCATGATCGCCTGCGTGGCCCAAACGTGCTCGTCACCGTGACATCGCCGCACCGGCTCTCCCCCGGCCAGCTCGCTCAGGCCAGGCAGAGCCCGCCGCCGGCCATCGCCGCCCTGCCCCGACCGCGCGCTGCGGTCATGGTGGGCGGCGACAGCCGGCATCATAGCTTCCAGCCCGATGACATCGTCCGTTTCGCGAACGCACTCGATGCGCTCGCGGGCTCGGGCGTTGCCCTGATGGGCTCGCGCTCGCGACGTACGCCGGATGCGCTCGACAAGGCCATTGCCGAGGTCTTCGCGCGCCATGGCGGCTGGTGGTGGGATGGCACGGGCGCCAATCCCTATGTGCCGCTGCTCGCCAATGCCGATACCGTGGTCGTCACCGCAGACTCGACCAATATCGTCGGCGAGGCTGCAGCCACCGGCGCCCCCCTCCTCGTCTTCGAGCCGCATGGCGGCCACAGCAAATTCGCTCGCTTCCTCGAGGCGCTGAAGCGGCAAGGCGTTGTGCATCATTTCGAGGGACGGCTTGATGGCACCCGCTATGACCCCATAGACTCCACCGGCGTCATCGCGGAAGCGGTGCGACAGGCTTGGTTGCGGCACCGCGCCGAACTCGGCCTCGCCTGAGCATGAGCGGGCCTGGGCTTGCGTCCGCCGCACGAGACCGTATCTGACGGAACGAGGACGCAGCGCCACGCTGCGCGAAAAGGACCGAAACCATGGCTCATACCCATGCCCGCGTAATGATCATCGGCTCGGGCCCCGCCGGCTATACCGCCGCGATCTATGCGGCCCGCGCGCTGCTTGAACCGGTGATGATCTCGGGCTTCCAGCCTGGCGGCCAGCTGATGATCACCACCGATGTCGAGAACTATCCGGGTTTTGCCGACGTGGTTCAGGGGCCGTGGCTGATGGAGCAGATGCGCGCCCAGGCCGAGCACATGGGCACCAAGATGGTTTCCGACCATATCTCGAAGGTCGATCTGTCACAGCGCCCGTTCCGGCTCTGGGGTGATGGCGGCGCCACCTATAGCTGCGATGCCCTGATCGTGGCCACCGGCGCCCAGGCGAAGTGGCTGGGTATCCCCTCGGAGCAGACCTTCCAGGGCTTTGGCGTCTCGGCCTGCGCCACCTGCGACGGCTTTTTCTTCCGCGGCAAGGAAGTGGTCGTCGTCGGCGGCGGCAATACCGCGGTCGAGGAAGCGCTCTATCTCGCCAACCTTGCTGCGAAGGTCACCCTGGTGCACCGGCGCGATTCGCTGCGGGCCGAGAAGGTGTTGCAGGATCGCCTGTTCAAGCATCCCAAGGTCGAGGTCGTCTGGGACAGCGAGATCGCCGAGATCTGCGGCGGCACGCAGCCGCCGTCAGTCACGCATCTGCAGCTCCGCAACCTGAAGACGGGCGCAGAGAGCGAACTGAAGACCGACGGTGTCTTCATCGCCATCGGCCACAAGCCGTCGACCGAACTCTTCACCGGGCAGCTCGCCATGCGTGAATCAGGGTATCTCGACGTGACGCCCGGCACGACGCAGACCAACATCCCCGGCGTTTTTGCCGCGGGTGACGTCACCGACGAGCATTACCGCCAGGCGGTGACGGCCGCGGGACTGGGCTGCATGGCCGCGCTCGATGCCGAAAGATGGCTTGCCGCCAACGTCACGGAACAGCGTGAAGCGGCCGAATAGGCCGAAAAAGACAACCCATCACGATTGTTGATGGGTTGTCTCACGAGATTCAGTGTGAAAAGAGGCCCCGTCGGCAAAGCAATCGTTGACGTTCCTGCGTTTTACCCCCCAACATGCACGAAACGCATAACGGGGGAAACGCGGTGGATTGGGACCGCATCAGGATTTTTTATACCGTCGCAGAATCCGGCAGCTTTACCAAGGCTGGCGACGTACTTGGTTTGAGTCAATCCGCCGTTAGTCGGCAGATTGGCGCGCTTGAGCGTGAGCTGCGTGCACCGCTGTTTCACCGCCATACGCGCGGGCTCATTCTCACCGAGCAGGGCGAATTGCTCTGGCGCGCGGCACGCGAGATGACGCAGCGCCTGGAGCGTACGCGCGCCCAGCTTTCGGAGACGCGCGAGCATCCATCGGGCGAGCTGAAGGTCACCGCGACACGCGGTCTCGGCGGCCATTGGCTAACCCCAAGGCTGGCGGAGTTCCTCGATCTCTACCCCGACATCAAGGTTGACCTCATCCTCACCGATGAGGAACTCGACCTCTCGATGCGCGAGGCCGATATCGCGATTCGCCTGCGCCAGCCGCAGCAGCCGGACCTGATCCAGCGCAAGCTCTTCACCGTGCATTTCCACGTCTATGGCTCACCGGCCTATATCAAGCGCTTCGGTGAGCCGAAGAGCTACGAGGATCTCGACAATCACCGGCTCCTGTCCTTCGGCAGCACCTCGCCGTCCTATCTGACCGCCGTGCACTGGCTCGGAACCCTGGGCCGCGAACAGCGCAACCCACGCCCGATCCATCTCACCGTGAACAACATCACGGCGATGAAGCGGGCAGTCGACAGCGGCGCGGGCATCGCGGTGCTGCCGGACTATCTGATCGAGACCGGCTCACCCCTCGTCCAGCTCATGCGCGAGACTGAGATGCCGCAACTCGAAAGCTATCTGGTCTATCCGGAAGAGATGAAGTCGGTGGCCAGGGTGCAGGCATTCCGCGACTTCCTGATCCAGAAGGCCCAGCGCTGGACCTACTAAACGGCCGGATGCCCCGGCTATGCGCGCAGCGCGGGTATCCCGCGCTGCGGCGAACGCATGCTTTCAGCCATTTAGGCTAAAATTTGTCGCACATAATGATAGGTCATGCAGTTTCCGCATAGCGGCCCCAAGCTATGCTGCATTGCAAAACGGCACGTGCTGCCCGATATAGCAATCACGGTTGTTCGGAACGGGCTCCGCATTCTCCTCCCGGCGTTGAGTTCGTTCCAGCCGTTCCCCTCTGAGATGTTTGGCGGTAACGCCGGATGTTTCAAACTTCAAAGGCCAGCTCCCTCGGGACGCTGGCCTTTTTTTCATGCGTGGTTATGCAGCCCGGCGCGCGAGCAGGCCCGCAAGTTCGGCGAGTTGGTCGATGAAGGCCTGCAGGAAGGCGCGGGTCGATTCATCGGGGACATCGCCGGCCTCGTCGACCAGATTGGGCTTCAGGCCGATATAGGCCTCGCCGCCCATAACCAGCGCACCAAGATTGCCAAGAATCACCCGCAGATGCTGCTGCGCTATCGCGGCACCGATCGCTCCCGGGCTCGTGCCGGCGATGGCGACAACCTTGCCCCGCCAGGAACTCTTGCCATAGGGCCGCGCCGCCCAGTCGATCGCATTCTTCAGCAGCGCGGGAATCGAACGGTTATGCTCAGGTGTAACGACGAGAACGGCGTCGGCAGCCGCGATCTCGTTCTTGAGGCGCGTCGCGCTTGCCGGCCAGTTCGCCTCGAGATCCTGATTGTAGAGTGGCAGATCGTCGATCGTGATGACGCTCGCCTCGAAGGCGCCGGAGCCGAGTCGCGACAGCGCGACGGCGAGCTTGCCGTTGATGGAATCCTTGCGTGCGCTGCCAATGATGACGGCGAGCTTCAGCTTTGCCATGGGAGTTTTCCTTGGTTACAAAAAGAGACCGAGGCTCAATAAATGCCTGTGTCAAAGCCACGCAAGGAGGCACAATTTTGTCACCAGAGAACCTGCATGTGCCTCACGAGTGCCGCGCCGTTGGCGAGATGCTGTCCCGCGTCGGCGACAAGTGGACGATGCTGGTCGTAGATCTGCTCGGCGGAGGGCCGAAGCGCTTCACCGAGATCAAGCGCGCGCTCGGCAGCATCTCGCAGCGCATGCTGACGCTGACGGTGCGCAATCTGGAGCGCGACGGCCTCGTCACGCGCACACAGTTCCAGACGATTCCGCCACGCGTCGATTATGAGTTGACCGAACTCGGGCACTCACTGCGCTATCCCGTCAAGGCGCTCAGCGATTGGGTCGTCGCGAACCGGCGCGACATCACGGCCGCGCGGAGCCGCTTCGACGAAGCGCAGGAGCCGAAGCGCAAGCTTCTCAAACTCGCCTGAGAGAAAAACTCAGCGCCGCCGCGCTTCCAGCGGCAGCGAATCGAACAGGCTCGGCACATCGCTGGTGCGCGCCTTCTCGATCGTCAGCATGCGCAGCTTGGTCTCCACCCCGCCATCGGCTGAGAAGCCGCCGGTCTTGCCGTTGGCCGCCAGGACGCGGTGACAGGGCACGATGATGGGAAAGGGATTCTCTCCCAACGCGACACCAACAGCGCGCGCTGCGCCCGGCTCTCCGATCCGCGCCGCGACTTCGCCATAGGTCAAAGTTTCGCCTGGCGGGATGCTCAGGGCAACGGCATAGACCTTTCGGTTGAAGGCCGAGAGACCGTCCATCTCGATAGGCAGGTGAGCAAGATCCCGCTTCTCTCCCCGCAGCAATGCCATGATCGCGCCAATCGCATCCTGCACGAACGGCGGAGCAGCGCTTTCGACAGCCTCCGGATAGCGCCGAGCCAACCGCTGGCGGGCTCGCGCCTCATCCTGCTCCGGCAGTTGCGCACCGATCAGGCGTTCGGCATTCCAGACCAGCGCGCAGGCGCCGATTGCCGTATCGAACAGGCAGAAACCCTGGCTCATCACGCCTCCCGACGGAAGCGGCGGCCTCAGACGTAGAGCCGCTCGCCTTCAAGCCCTTTGTACATCGCTGCGACCTGCTCGCCATAGCCGTTGAAGAGCAGTGTCGGTCGACGCTCGCGCGAACCGAGAACCTGCTCGCTGGCCTGGCTCCAGCGTGGATGCGGCACCTCCGGGTTCACATTGGCCCAGAAGCCGTATTCCGACGATTGCAGAGCCTCCCAGAAGGTCTTGGGCCGCTCGGCGACGAAGCTGATCCGCGCAATCGACTTCACCGATTTGAAGCCGTACTTCCACGGCGTGATCAGGCGAACCGGCGCACCATGCTGATTCGGCAGTGGCTTGCCGTAGATCCCCGTCACCATCAGCGTCAGGTCGTTATTCGCCTCCGCCATAGTCAGCCCCTCGGTATAGGGCCAGGGATACCAGCGTTGCGTCTGCCCGGAGGCGACGCGCGGGTTAAGGAAGGTTTCGAACTTGACGTATTTGGCACTCGAGAGCGGTTTCGCCAGCGCCACCAGGGCCTTCAGCGGAAAGCCGGTCCAGGGCACGGCCATTGCCCAGCTCTCGACGCAGCGGAAGCGATAGAGCCGCTCCTCAAGCGGCATCTTGCGGACGAGATCGTCGAACCCGATCTCGAATGGCTTCTCGACCATGCCGTCGATCGCGATGTTCCAGGGCCGCGTCGGCAGCTTCTTCGCCGCACTGACGACATCCTTGGACATGCCGAATTCGTAGAAATTATTGTAGTTCGCCGCCAGCTCCTCGTCGGTCACCGGCCGGTCGAGCGTGTAGCTCGCATTGCGCTTGGCAGGATAGAGATCGAGCGTCGGATCCGCGCCTTGCGCGGCTGCGATCTGGGGCAATGTACTCCCGGCGATCAGCCCCGCGCTCCCGCCGAGAAAGGCCCGGCGGTTCATGGCGATATGTTCGGGAGTGGCCTGGCTTTCGGGCAATTCCCAGCCAGGGCGGCGTTTGATCAGCATCGACGGACATGCTCCGTTTCAGAGAGCGAAGCTTAGTCCACAGATGAGCTTCAAGTGCAATTCACGAGGGGGAGAGGCATCGGGCCCCTCACCGCATGGCTCCATGCATCCCGGCCCAAGCGAAGCGCAGGACCGGGATGACGTCGGAGTGTTTGGAGTGGACGCGTCAGCCGCGCGCTTCCAGCGCCTTGACGATCGCATCGCCCATCTCGGCGGTCGAGACGGCATTGGCGCCCGGCGCGGCGATGTCCTTGGTGCGGGTGCCGGCGCCAAGCACATCGGCGATCGCGCCTTCGAGCCGGTCGGCCGCCTCGATGGCGCCGAAGGAGTAGCGCAGCGCCATCGCAAAGGAGCCGATCATCGCGATCGGATTCGCCAGGCCCTTGCCGGCAATGTCGGGAGCCGAGCCGTGGACGGGCTCGTAAAGCGCCTTGCGCTTGCCGGTGGCCGGATCTTCAGCACCAAGCGAAGCGGAGGGCAGCATGCCGAGCGAGCCGGTCAGCATCGCCGCGACGTCGGAGAGAATATCGCCGAACAGGTTGTCGCAGACGATGACGTCGTACTGCTTCGGCCAGCGCACGAGCTGCATGGCGCAATTGTCGGCGAGCACATGCTCGAGTTCGACATCCCGGTAGTCCTTGGCGTGCAGGGCCGTGACCGTCTGCTTCCAGAGCACGCCGGTCTTCATGACGTTGTGCTTCTCGGCCGAGGAGACCTTGTTGCGGCGGGTGCGTGCCAGCTCGAAGGCGACGCGCGCGATGCGTTCGATTTCGGGCGTGGTGTAGAGCTGGGTATCGACGCCGCGCTTGGAACCGTCCTCCAGCGTGACGATCTCCTTGGGCTCGCCGAAATAGACGCCGCCGGTGAGCTCACGCACGATCAGGATGTCGAGCCCCTCGACCACCTCGGGCTTGAGCGAGGAGGCGGAAGCCAGCGCCGGATAGCAGATCGCAGGCCGCAGATTCGCAAACAGGCCAAGATCCTTGCGCAAGCGCAGCAGGCCGGCTTCGGGGCGATGCTGATAGGGCACATCCGCCCATTTCGGGCCGCCCACAGCGCCGAACAGCACCGCATCGGCATCCTGGGCGAGCTTCATGTCGCCTTCCGAGATCGCCGCCTTGTGCGCGTCATAGGCAGCGCCGCCGACAAGTCCGCGCTCGATGGCGAAGGAGGCGAGGCCCTGCCTCTCGAACCAGCCGACGATCTTCTCGACCTGGCCGGTCACTTCGGGACCGATGCCGTCGCCCGGCAGGAGGAGGAGCTTGTGGGTCGCCATGGTCGCCTCACGCGTTTGTCGGATGTTGCTGGGGCCAGAGCGGCCTTGCCGGGCTGATTAGGCGGGGAACGGGAGTGACGCAAGCGCAGCCGCGGGGCAGCGCGCCTGCGCGGCAAGCAGAAGCTGTACGATCGGCACCAGCATCGAACCGCTTCACTCCGGCCGGAGTGAAGCGGAGAGCTGGAAGCCGTCGCAGAGCGCGACGATGGTTTCCGGATCGGAGCCGCTAGCGCAGTGCCTCTGGCATCAGCCAGTATCCCGACGGCAACGGGTGCTCCGTCCTCAGGCCTTCTTCTCCATGTTCCAGAAGAACTGGACGGGCGAGAGCACCATGCCGGTCAGGCTCTTGCGATAGGCCATTGGCTGCTGCACCAGCCCCGCCGGCGCATAGGGCACCGTCTCGAAGGCGCGCTTCTCGATCGAGGCGGCCAGCTCCTTCTGCTTGGCCACCTCAGGCGTTGCAATCCACTGATCGCGCAGACCTTCCAGCGTGGCATCCTCCGGCCAGCCGAACCAGGCGGCAGGGCCATTGCTGCGCAACAGCGGATGCAGCGCGGGATTGAGCACGTCGGCGCCCGACCAGAGCGTGTGGAACACCGACCAGCCGCCCTGGTCCGGCAATCCGCGGTTGGAACGCCTGCCGATGAAGCTGGCCCAATCGGTCGCGACCAGATCGACAGTCATGCCGAGCTTCTTCAGCAGTTCCTGTGTCACCAGGCACTGGTTATAGGCGATCGGCTGGTCGGCGGGTGCCAGTAGCAACACCTTCTCGTTCTTGTAGCCGGCCTCCTGCAGCATGGCCTTGGCCCGCTCCAGATTGTTGCCGAGTGCAGCCTGTCCGCCCGCTCCGGTCGACATCGGCGAGCCCGGCGTGAAGAAGGTCTTGCACTCCTTGTAGTAGTCCTTGCTGCCGACGACCGCCTCCATGTAGTCGGTCTGATCGATTGCCATCATCACCGCCCGGCGGATGCCGGGATTGTTGAAGGGCGGCTGCAGATGGTTGAAACGCATCAGCAAGATCAGTCCCAGCGGCACGTTCTCGATCGCGATCTCGGGATTGCTCTTGAGCAGGGGCAGGAGATCGACCGGCGGCTGTTCGTACCAGTCGACCTCGCCCTGCATCAGCGCGCCGACTGCGGCTGAAACCTCGGTCAGCGGCAACCATTCGATACGGTCGATCTTGGCGACCTTGCCGCCAGCGGCCCAGGACGGAGCCTCCTCTCGTGGCCTGTACTTGGCGAAGCGCTCATAGATCGCGTTCTGGCCCGGCACCCATTGCTTGTCCATGAAGCGCCAGGGTCCGGAACCGATCGCCTCCGTGATGTTCTTGGTTGGCTCCATCATGGCCACGCGCTCGGGCATCATGAAGGGCACGTTCGAGGAGAGCTTGCCGAGCGCGTCCGGCAGCATCGGGAAGGGCTTCTTCAGGCGGATGGCGAAGGTGCGCTGATCGACGACATCGTAACCCTCGACGAATGTCGCGAAAGTCTGCCCGAAGGCATCGCGCGCCGACCAACGCTTGATCGAGGCAATGCAGTCCTGCGCCCTGACCGGCTGCTCGTCGTGGAACATCAGTCCGTCGCGCAGATGGAAGGTCCAGCGCAGCCCGTCCGGCGCAGTCTCCCAGCTCTCGACCATTTGCGGCTGGATGCGGAACTGCGCGTCCGTCGCAAAGAGGGTATCATATATCAGATAGCCGTGATTGCGGATAACATAGCTCGTAGCGACGATCGGATCGAGGGAGGGCAACGGCGTTGACGGAATGAAGCGCAGCGTATTGGCGCGCGACTGCGCGCGCGACGGAAATCCAACGAGGCTGGAAGCGGTTAAAGCGGAACTTCCGGCCAGAATCTGACGGCGATTGAGTCGCATTCGGCATCCCCTTGCTCTTGAGCTTTCGCGCCTGGCGCGCCTGCCTTCTGTTAAGCAAGAGATATACCAGCATGACCATGCGGCCAGACGCAATGGCCCTTGCGATGGCCAGGCGGCATCAACTGGACTCGCCCCGGCCCGCTCGCTATTCCCTTGACCGTCTCAACGGGGTGCCCGGCGATTTCGGGCTGAGAGGGAAGCGCAGGGCTTTCAACCCGTCGAACCTGATCCGGATCGTGCCGGCGGAGGGATTGAGCACTGGCGTCTCGCATCCGGAGACCGCCTTCCCTCTCGACCGTCATGGCCTGCCGTCGAATGCATGCGGGGTGACGCCATGACCTTTCTGAACAACCGGTTGACCCGGATCGCCGCCGCGCTCTCGGCGCTCCTGCTCGCGACGCCGTCCATGGCCCAGGAGAAACCGGCACTGACGGTCTACACTTATTCCTCCTTCACCGGGAAATACGGTCCCGGCGCGAAAGTGAAGGCGGCCTTCGAGGCGCAATGCAGTTGCACGCTGAACTGGGTCGCAAGCGATGATGCCGGCTCCCTCGTCGCGCGCCTGAAGCTGGAGGGTGAGGCGACCAAGGCCGATGCCGTGCTCGGCCTCGACATGAACCTTGCTGCAGAAGCCAAGGCGACGGGACTGTTCCAGCCCCATGGCCAGGACCGTGCCGCGCTCACTTTGCCCATCGCCTGGACTGACGATACCTTCCTGCCCTTCGATTGGGGGCATCTCGCCTTCGTCTATGATTCAACCAAACTTGCCGCGCCGCCCACCAGCCTGAAGCAGCTTGTCGACGATCCGAATGGGCCAAAGCTCGTGCTGCAGGACCCGCGCACCAGCGCGCCCGGGCTTGGCTTCCTGCTCTGGATGCGATCCGTCTATGGCGACGGCGCTGACGCCGCCTGGACCAGGCTCAAGCCGCGCATCGTCACCTTCACCAAGGGCTGGTCCGAGGCCTACGGACTCTTCCTCAAGGGCGAGGCCGACATGGTGCTCTCCTACGCGACATCGCCGGCCTATCACATCGGCGCCGAGAAGAAGACGCAGTACAAGGCCGCCCCCTTCAGCGAAGGCCACTATCTGCATGTCGAACTCGCCGGCATGACGCGCACGACGCGGCAGCCGGAACTCGCCAAACGCTTCCTCGCCTTCACGCTTTCGGACGCCTTCCAATCGCTGATCCCGGAAGGCAACTGGATGATGCCGGCGAAACAGGCGACAGGTGGACTGCCGGCTTCATTCGCCGATGTCGTCAAGCCGGAACGAACCTTGCTGTTCACGCCGGACGAGGTGCGCACGCAGCGCCGAACCTTCATCGACGCCTGGCTCGCCGCAGCGAGCCGCTGAGGCCTTGCTCCGCCCGGCCACGCTCACTGCGCTTGCCATCCTTGCGCTCGCCGGCGCCTCGCTCGCCGGGCTGGCGCGAGCCGGCGGCGACGTCGCGGCCCTGTCGTCGCTCGGCCCCTATCTCGCTCGCCTCGTCGCAGGAGCGACCGTCCAGGCGGGCCTGTCGATGCTGCTCTCGCTTCTGCTGGGCACGGCACTGGCGCTTGCCTTGCTGCGCCGCCGCTTCCCAAGCCGCAACCTCCTGCTCGCCGTGCTGACCGCCGCCGCCGTCGCACCGACGATCGTGATCGTCTTCGGCGTCATCGCGATCTATGGCCGTTCCGGGTTGCTCGGCGACCTGGCGCGTGCCGTCGGTGCTGAACCGCCGGCGATCTACGGGCTCCAGGGTATCCTGATCGCGCATGTGCTGATGAATACGCCGCTGGTGACGCGCACGCTGCTTCAGGCCTTCGGCCGCGAACCGGGCGAGCGGAGGCGCCTGGCGTCGGCACTCGGCTTCTCCGCCGCCGATTGTTTCCGGCATCTCGACTGGCCCGTGATCCGGCGCGAAGCCCCGGCGCTAGCCACCTTCGTCTTTCTGCTCTGCTTCACGAGCTTTGCCGTCGTGCTCTCGCTCGGTGGCGGGCCTGCCAATGCGACGCTGGAAGTCGCGATCTACGAAGCGGTCCGTTTCGAGGCCGATTTCGCCCGCGCGGCCGCTCTCGCCAGCCTCCAGCTTGTGCTCTGCCTCGGACTTGCGACTGCGCTCGCCGCACTCGCGCCGGCGGCCCGCGACGAGGCAAGTGCCGAGCGCCATGCGGTGCGCCCCGATATCCTCGCCCCTTCCCTGCGGCGGCTGGACTGCCTTGTTCTCATTCTGGCGACGGCATGGATCGCACCGCCTCTCCTCAGCATCGCAAGCGGCCTCACAGCCGTACCGATGCTCGCGACCGCCGAATTCGCATCGGCTGCCGCGACGAGCGCGGCGATCGCGCTTGGCGCTGGCCTCCTCGCCTGCCTGTTTGCCGTACTGCTCGCCAGCGCCGCGCGCGGACGCCGGCCGCGCCCGGGACTTCCCGACCTTGCCGCCTTCACCATGCTTGGCCTGCCGCCCTTCGCCTTCGTGGCAGGGCTGTACGTCCTGACCCGCAACCTCGCCGATCCCGCAATGCTCGGTCTGCTGCTTGTGCCGCTCGTCAACGCCCTGATGGCGCTGCCCTATGCCTATCGGCTGCTGGCACCGCCACTCGCGACCAGCGCCGAGCGCCATGGAAGACTGGCAGAGAGCCTCGGCATTGCCGGCTGGACCCGGCTGCGTCTCGTCGAATGGCCAGCCCTGCGCGCACCGCTGGCGGCCGCATTCGCCTTTGCCACGGCGCTCTCGCTCGGCGATTTCGGCGTCATTGCTCTGTTCGGTGGCGGCGAGCTCACCACCTTGCCCTACCTGCTGGCGAACCGCCTCGGCGCCTATCGCATGGATGAAGCGGGAGCGCTGGCGCTCGTGCTGGTGCTTTCCGCCGGGGGGCTCGCCTACCTGACCGAGCACTGGAGTGCGCGTCATGCTTGAGCTGGCGGGCCTGTCCCTCAACTATCCCGGATTCGAGGCGCGCTACGACCTCGTCATTCCAGCGGGCGCGCTCTGCGCCGTCATCGGCCCGTCAGGCGGCGGCAAGACCACGCTGCTCCATGCCATCGCCGGCTTCGAACAGCCTGCGGCCGGAACCCTCCGCTTTGCCGGCGCAGATCTGCTGCCGCTCGCACCAGCCAGACGACCAGTCTCGATCCTGTTCCAGGATCACAATCTCTTCCCGCACCTCACGGCAGCTGAAAACGTCGCGCTTGGACTGAAACCGTCACTGCGGCTCGACGCCTCCGAGCGCGAGCGCGTGGCAGCTGCGCTGGCCGCGGTCGATCTCGCCGGCTTCGCAGCCCGCCGACCGGCGGAACTCTCGGGCGGTCAGCGTCAGCGCGTCGCCCTCGCCCGCGCCCTCCTGCGCGGCAAACCGCTGATGTTGCTCGACGAACCGTTCGGCGCACTCGACCCCGGGCTACGCCGCGAGATGATCGAGCGCGTCGATGCGCTGCGCCGCGAACACGGCCTCACCGTGCTGATGACGCTGCACACGCCGGAAGAGGCGGCCGGCCATGCCGACCTTTTTGCCTTCGTTAGGAATGGCCGCGTCGAAGCATCCGGCCCGTGGACGCGCCTGACGGCGTCGGACGGACCAGAGCCTGTCAGGCGCTTCCTGGGCATCTGAAGCGCGCCGTCCCGACTAACCGCGCAGCCGGGCCGTAATTTCGATCTCGATCTTCATCTCGGGCTTCAGTAGCCCGGATACGACATAGATGCCGGCCGCTGGCCGGATCTGCCCGAAGATTTCGCCGCAGACGGTGAGAACCGGTTCGCAATAGCTGCGATCCGTGACGAAATACTGCGCGCGCACGACGTTGGCGAGTGCAGAGCCCGCTTCGGTCAGGACCGCGTCCAGCGTCCGGAAGATGTTGCGCGCCTGTTCCGCCGGATCCTCCGGCATCGTCATGGTGACATAGTCATAGCCAGTCGTGCCCGAGACGAAGACGAGGTCGCCATCGACCACCGCCCGCGAATAGCCGAAGGCGAGCTCGAACGGCGAACCGGTGGATATCAGCCGGCGCTTCGGATCCAACATCGTCATCCCCGTCCACCCTTGAGCGCGCGCAACACCTTGGCGCCGGGCCGGCCGGTCTGCGGCATGCCGATCTGCGATTCGATTTCCTTGATGGCGGCCCTGGTCAGCGAACCGACGGCGCCGTCCGGCTCGCCGACATTGTAACCCCGCGCGCTCAGCAGGCGCTGCAATTCGCGACGCTGCTCGCGCGAGAGCGGCGGATCGTCGGTCGGCCAGTCAGCCTGGATTCCCGGCCGGCCGCGGATGCGGTCCGAGAGCAGCGATATGGCAAGTGCGTAGGAATCCGCACCGTTATAGCTGTAGGCCGCGTCATAGTTCTTGAAGACCAGGAAAGCCGGACCATTGCGGCCGGCCGGCATCAGCAACCCGGCATTGCCCGAGCCGGACAGTCCCGAGCCGTCATATTTGACGATCCCGCGTGCAGCCCAGGATGAGAGCGGCTGCTTCGGATTGCGCCCGGTCGGACCGGAATAGCCGTTGGGGACGCGCACCTCGTAACCCCAGGTCGCGCCAGTCACCCAGCCGGCCTTGGCCATGAAGTTGGCGGTCGAATGTAGTGCGTCGGGAATCGAGTCGACGAGATCGCGCCGTCCATCGCCATCGCCATCGACGGCGAGCCGCATATAGGTCGAGGGGATGAACTGGGTGTGGCCGAAGGCGCCGGCCCAGGAACCCATCAGGCGGTCGGCCCGGACATCGCCGCGCTGGATGATCTGCAGCGTCGCGATCAGCTCACCCTTGAAGAACGCGTTGCGACGCGGTGCGAGACAGGCGCCGGTCGAGAGCGCCTGGACGAGGGGCATCTTTCCGCGCGCCTTGCCGAAATCGCTCTCGACGCCCCAGACCGCGACGATGGCATGGCGGTCGACGCCAAAACGCTGCTCGGCCGCGGCGAGGGTCGAGGCATGCTGACGCAGCATGTTGCGCCCCTCCGCCACCTTCTCGTCATCGACCAGCGTGCCGAGATAATCCCAGATCGGAGTCTTGAACTCCGGCTGGTTGTTCATCGCCTCGATCACCTTCATGTCGGGCGTGACGCCCGCCATGGCCCGGTCGAAGGTGGCGCCGGACACGCCTTTCGCTGCAGCCTCCGAACGCAGGCCGGCAATGCAGGACTGGAAGTCCGCCTGGGCGCCGGACGCGAAGAGGATGAGCGGAAAAGCCAGTTTGAATGCGCGCATGAACCCACCGAAACCCAAGGAATGACGCAAAACTAGGGCCGAATGGTTAAAGGAGATTAACCATGCGCGAACTGCGCGCAAAAGTCGCAAAAGACGGCTATGGCAGGGGCCTGACCTGATTCGAGGCGATGCCGCCCATGCCTGTCGCCACAACCGAGCTCCTCGGCTTCACCGCAGCCGCGCTGACGACCCTGTGCTGGCTGCCCCAGGCCTGGCACACGATCCGGACCCGGGACACACGCGCGATTTCGCTCTGGACGCAGATATTCTTCGCGCTCGGCATTATTCTCTGGCTGGTCTACGGGCTCCTGCTGATGTCCTGGCCGCTGATCGGCGCCAATGCCGTGACATTGGTGCTGGTCCTCACCATCCTGACCATGAAGCTGCGCTACGGCTGAACCGGCTCTATCGGGAACCCCGCACGCTGGTTAGGCTTTCTGTAGACACAGCCTCGGACCGCCAATCCCCATGCCAACCCTCTCCACCGCCCATCTCCTGCCGACCGCCATGCTTGTCGGCTCGAATGTCTTCAAGACCTTCTCCTGGTATGGCCATCTCAGCTACAAGAGCACCGCGATCTGGCTCGCCATCCTCGCCAGCTGGATGATTGCACTGCCGGAATACATGCTCGCCGTCCCTGCCAACCGCATCGGCAATGCGGTCTATTCCGCCGCCGAGCTGAAGACGATGCAGGAGGTCATCCCCCTCACCGTCTTCGCCGGCTTTTCCGTGCTCTGGCTCAAGGAGCCGCTCGGCCGGAACCATGCGATCGGTTTCGCGCTGATTGCGGCCGGTGCCTTCTTCATCTTCCAGGGCAAGGCGTAAGCAGGATGGCCAATCTCCCTTCGCCCGGACATCCCGCGGTCTCCGCCTATCTCGCCAATGGCTATGACGGAGTCGTCGGCATGTCGTCCCGCTTTGCCGCGGCGATCTGCGCGCGGCTGCTGCGCCTGCAAACCGAGGAAGGGCTGCATGGCCCGGTTGCCGAGATCGGCGCCTTCGAGGGACGCTTCTTCATCGCTCTCGCCCATGCGCTCGAGCCGGGCGAGGTCGCTCTCGGCATCGATATCTTCGAGTGGCCGAATCCGGAGGTTGAGCAACGCTTCGAGGCGAATTGCCTGAAGCACGGCATCGGCCCCGAGCGGCGCGTCACGATCAAGGGCGATGCGGGAGCGATGGCGCCAGTCGACCTGCTGAAGCACACCGGCGACGCGAAGCTGCGTCTCATCCACATCGACGGCGAGCATTCCCGCGTGGCGCTCGCCAGAGATCTCGCACTCGCCACCGCCTGCCTGGCCGATGGCGGGCTGATCGTTCTCGATGACATGCTGCATCCCGGCTACCCGACGTTGATGGTCGCGGTGCAGGCCTATCTCGATGCACACCCTCAGATTGTGCCGCTCTGCATCATCGACCGTGAGACGATTGTCGGCGCCACCAAATTCGTGCTCTGCGAGCAGCACTGGTTCGAGCGCTATCAGGCTCGGATGCTCGATATCTTCAAGGAGCAGATCTGGCCGCTGGGCGCCGACTTCGAACCGCATTGGTGCCTGGTGCTGTCGCTCGACACCCGGCTGGCGGACATCACCTGAGCTGCCGGCGCACTGCCTGCCGTATGTCATTCCGGACACGCCGCCATAGCGCTGCCGTCCGGCACGTCGGGTCGGTGCCGGGCTCAAGAATGGTTTCCGGCCTTCAGCTTCGCTGCGGCCGGGATGACCGTATCACCCCGACCACCTAGGAAGACTGCCGTGAAGAAAGCGATCCTCGTCGCCCTATCCATCTTGAGCCTCTCGACGCCGGCGCTCGCCGGCCCGACCTGCAGCCCGAGCGACGACCGCGCCAGGATCCTCGCCTCCGCCAGCACAGGCGACGTCCACCCAACCTGGCGCGGCGGAAAACATGTCGGTTACGGCTGGTCGCTGCAGGTCAAGCGCAACGCCCGCGACGACGCCGGTACGTCCTATTATGTCGGGGATCTCTATGACACGCGCGGTCAGCTCTCGACGCGCAATGCCTTCGTCATCGAGAACGAATGGGATTGCGGTCCCTGACGCGCCCGCTCCGGCGCTTACCGCGCCGGCCTGACCCGCAGGATCTTGCCGTTGGCATCATCGCTCAGCAGGTAGAGATAACCGTCGGGGCCTTGCCTGACGTCACGAATGCGCTCGCTGAGCGTGGTCAACAGCCTCTCCTCGCCGGTGACCGTCTCGCCCTGTGTCGAGAGGCGGATCAGCATCTGCCCGGCAAGGGCGCCAACGAAGAGAGAGTTTTTCCAGGCCGGCCAGATTTGCCCGGTATAGAAGGTCGCGCCGGACGGCGCGATCGACGGGTCCCAGTAGAACAGCGGCTGCTCCATACCGGGTTTCGATGTGCCCTCACCGATCTTCGCGCCGGAATAGTCGATCCCGTAGGTGATCACCGGCCAGCCATAGTTGAGCCCGGCCTTCGGCGTGTTGATCTCGTCGCCGCCGCGCGCGCCGTGCTCTGCGGTCCAGAGTTGCCCGGTCTCTGGATGCAGCGTCGCGCCCTGCACGTTGCGGTGGCCGATCGACCAGATCTCCGGTTGCCAGCCCTCCTTTTTTGGATTGCCCGCCGCCGCCTTTCCCTCCGGGCTGATCCGCAGGACCTTGCCAAGGTGATTGCCCGGGTTCTGCGCCTGATCGCGCTGGCTGAAGCGGTCGCCCACCGTGACGAACAGCGCGCCCGTCCGGTCGAAGACCAATCGCGAGCCGAAATGCATGTTGCTGTTGATCGTCGGCATCTGCCGGAAGATCACGCTCATCCCTTCGAGCGCGGTGCCGCCCGCATTGAGACGCCCGCGCGCGACGCTGGTGCCGTTTCCATTGGCGCGCGGCTCCGCGAAGGAGAGATAGATCTGCCGGTTATGGGCAAATTGCGGATCGAGCGCGACATCGAGCAGCCCGCCCTGCCCGCGTGCCATGACGCTCGGCACACCCGCGATCGGCCGCGAAATCTCGCCCGCGGCGGAAACCAGCCGCAACCGGCCCGGCCTTTCGGTCACGAGCATGCGCCCGTCAGGCAGGAAGGCGAGGCCCCAGGGATGCTCCAGACCGCTCGCCACCGTCTCGACGACCAGCTCGCCCGCGCTCGATGGGAAGCGCTGCTGGGCATCGGCCGTCGCCGACAGTGCCAGGACTGAAAGCGTGGCGCTGAAGCAGGCGGCAAGAACGCTGTGGCGCATGGAACTCTCCCTGTCGTAGCGGAACGTCAGTGAGGCAAAACGCGCGGAATCACCACTCGGTTGCTTCGAGCTCACGCCGAAGTGAAACGATCGCCTGGGTCTCGTCGAGCGCGACGTCGTCGCTGGTCACGGCCTGGCCGGCCGCGACATCCCGTTCGAGCTTGACGCCATGCGCGAGCCCGATCGGCAGGGCGCGGACTTCGCGGCTCGCCCGCGCCGGCATCAAGCGGCCATAGACCGTGTATCCGCCCTCCCCGTCCAGCATCTCGCCGGCCTTGAGGTCACGCTTGGCCACCGCAGCAGCGTCTCCGCGCCACTCGCGGGTGCTGCCGGTCGGCTCGCCGCGCAGGGCCGCGTTGAGGACCGACATCGAAAGCTCCAACCCGATCAGGTGGAACGGCTTGTACATCGCCGCATATTGGCCGGTGGAATCGGTCGGCAGGCCGTATTGCTTGAAGCAGGCCGCGGCGTAGTCGTTCGGCGCCTTCAGCACGACATAGACGCCCCAGCGCAGGTCGCGAAACACAGGCCGCCCGTTACGCTCGAGCGAAGACACCACTTCGACCATGCCGTCGCGATCGAGTTGCCCCCCGACCGCCTTCGGCCGCAGCACATGGGCAAGGTCGTCGACGCCGACGGGCGGGAACGCGAGGCCGGCCTCCGGCACGTCGAGCCCGCAGGCATTGGCGATCGCCGCCATCTCTATCGCCGACTTCGTTCCATCGAGGAAGGAGTTGAACATTTGCGGGTTCATGCCCGCCGCCTTGGCCGCCTCGGGCGTCAGCCCGTAATGGGTCCAGACATCGTCCGGCGTGACCTGATGGTAGGCCGGCAGATATTTCGTGCCCTTGCCAGCCGCGGCAACCGTGAATCCGGTCGCACGCGCCCAGTCGACCATCTCCGAGACAAGCGCCGGCTGGTCGCCATAGGCCATGGAATAGACCACGCCCGCGGCCCGAGCACGGGTCGCGAGCACCGGGCCGACCAGCACGTCAGCCTCGACATTGACCATCACCACATGCTTGCCGGCGGTGATCGCCGCCAGTGCATGGTGTGCGCCGGCGGCCGGATGGCCGGTTGCCTCGATGACGACCTCGATACCGTCCATCGCAGCCGCCTCGGCGCCGTCCGCGACATAGCGGGTCGCCTCGATGCGGGCCTCGTCCCAGCCGACCTGCCGGCACGCGCGCTTCGCCCGCTCGGGATCGAGATCGGCAATGACAGCGACCTCCAGCCCCGCAATATGGGGCACCTGCGACAGGAACATCGAGCCGAACTTTCCGGCCCCGATCAGTGCGACGCGTACGGGCTTTCCTGCATCGCGGCGGGTGGCGAGAAGTGGCATCAGATTCATGACGACGCTCCGGTGTTCAATGATCTCGGGCAGAGTCACGCGCGTCGATCCGGCGACAGCGACGCCGCCAGCCCGGATCCGTCATGGGATGCACGACGGATTCGGGGCTCGAGCGGCCAGGCCACATGCCCGGAATGACGGAGGCGGACTGAACGATAACGCCGGTTATTCCGGCTTCACGCCGGCATCGGCGATGATCTGCTTCCAGGTCGCGATCTCCTGGAGGTGATAGGGCTTGAACGCGGCGGGATCGCGCACCTTCAGTGTGAAGCCGAGCTTGAGGATCGCCTCGGTTATGGCAGGCTTGGCGATCGAGGCCATGACTGCCTTCGAGAACGTGTCCAGGATCGGTTGCGGAACCGCGGCAGGTGCGAAGAATGCCGCCCAGGAATCGGCGTCGGCATTGCTGACCCCCTGCTCGCGCAGGGTGGGGATATCCTTGGCGCGCGGATTCCGCTCCGGGCTCGCCAAAGCCAGCGCGCGCATGCTGCCGGCGTTGATCTGCTCCAGCACGCTCGGCAGCGTCGAATTGGCGATGTCGATGCGCCCGCCGATGATCTCCTGCACCAGCGGCGCGGCGCCGCGGAAGGGCACATGCGTCATCTTGATGCCGGTGCGCTGCATGAACAGCTCCATCGCCAGATGCGAGCCGGAGCCGACGCCGGTGGAGCCGTAGTTCAGCTTGTCGGGATCCGCCTTGGCCAGCGCGATCAGCTCGGCAATGGTCTTGGCCGGCAGGTCGTTGCGGACGACGAAGGCGTGCTCGAAGGCGCCCACGCCGCAGAGCGGCGCAAAATCCTTCACCGCATCGTAGCCGGGCTCCTTCAGCAGGAACATGTTGTTCCCATGCGTCTGGTTGTTGCCGAAGATGAAGGTGTAGCCGTCCGGTTCCGCCTTGGCCACGGCGCGCGTGCCAACCGCCCCCGATGCACCGGCACGGTTGTCGACCAGCACGTTCTGGCCGATCGAGGTCGAGAGATCCTGCGCGACGAAGCGGGCAATGGCGTCGGTCGGTCCACCCGCCGGATAGGGAACGACCAGCGTGATCGGCTTCGACGGAAACGTCTGCGCCCGAACGATGGCCGGAGCAAAGGCGGCACCGGCAATGATGCCGAGCGTGGTGCGGCGGGTCAGCGACATGAAGGTCCTCCGGGGTGCCCGATTTGGAGACTGGGCTTGCCGCGAGAATTACGGGCAAAGGCGCCATGCGTCCAGCGGCAGGTGCCGGCGCCGCGGGAGGCTGTAGCCTGCGCTCAGCGAGCAACGGGGAACGAGCCGCCCATGACCATCCGCATCGAACGCGACGGCAAGGTCGCGACCGTCATCCACAGCCGCATCGAGGCCCGCAACGCGATGGATCCCGACAGCGCCGAAGCGCTGACGGCCGCCTTCCGCGAACTCGACGCCGATCCTGAAACCGGCGCGATCGTGTTCTGGGGCGAAGGCGGCGCCTTCTGCGCCGGCTGGGACCTGAAATATGCGCAGGCCTTCACCGATGCAGAGCGCTTCCGCACGGAGATCGTCGAGGGACTGGCTTTTCCCCACGGCGGTGGCCCGGCCCCACGCGGCCCGATGGGCCCCTCGCGGCTGGAGATGGGCAAGCCCGTGATTGCCGCCATCGAGGGCCCGGCCGTCGCTGGCGGGATGGAACTCGCACTTTGGTGCGATGTCCGGATCATGGCCCAGGACGCCTATTTCGGCGTCTATTGTCGGCGCTGGGGTATCCCGTTGATCGACGGCGGCACGGTGCGCCTGCCCCGCCTTGTCGGCCAGGGCCGTGCGCTCGAGATCATCATGACCGGGCGCAAGGTCGCAGCCGACGAAGCCCTGCGGATCGGGCTCTGCGAGACAGTGGTCCCGCGCGGAGAAGCCCGCGCCGCCGCCGAGGCAATGGCGCAGCAGATCGTCCGCTTCCCACAGGGCGCCATGCTGGCCGACCGCCGCAACGCGATTGCCGGGCACGGCCTCGGCGTCCGCGAGGCGCTGGCGCGGGAATGGGCTGGAGCCGTCGAGACCATCGTCAAGGAAGGTGCGGCCGGAGCCGGACGCTTCGCCGGCGGCAAGGGGCGTGGCGGCGACTTCGAGGATATTTGAAGGCTGCCTCTGTCTCGGCCGGGCCGGAATGGCACGCGGTTTCAGCTCGGTCGCCAGGCCCTACTCGCCGAACCCCGCCCGCTTCAGCCGCTGCACCGCGACGTCGAGTGCCTGCAGGAAGGCTGACCGGTCCTTCTGCGAGAAGGGTTTCGGCCCGCCGGTCACCGCCCCGGCGGCACGCAGATCCTCCATCATGTCGCGCGTCGCCAGCGCCATGCCGATCGAGGCTTCGGTGAAGGGTTTGCCTGTCGGCCCGATGACATCGGCTCCGGCCTTGATGCAGCGATCGGCAAGCGGGATGTCGGAGGTGATGACGATCGCACCGCGCGCCACCCGCTCGGCAATCCAGTTATCGGCAGCATCGAACCCGTCGGATACGATCACCCGTTCGATCCAGCTCTCCCGCGGCACCATCATGAAGCTGTTGGCGACAACGAAGACCTTGAGCCCATGCCGCTCGGCCACGCGATACACCTCCGGCTTCACCGGACAGGCGTCGGCATCGACATAGATCGCGATGGTGCTGGGGCTTGGTTCCATGGGGGTCAGCGCATCGCAGGGAACGGCAGGGCATGCAAGGACGGCTTTATGCCGGCCTTATGCGGCAGCGCGTCTTCCACATCGCAAGCTTAGCGGGAGCGGACCTACATCTCGACCATCGATGGAGGTCGAGATGACGACTGATACCGCCTACGCCCATACCTCTCACCAGCGCCGCGCCCGCGCGGTCTATCGCACTGTGGCGAAGAAGCGGCCGGCGACCGGCCTGCTCGCGGCAGAGCTTGCTGCACTGGCCTGCTTTGCGCTCGCGGCCGCCGGCTTCATCGGCCTGCGCGCCTGGCTGTTCCTGCCGAATTGAGCGCTGCGACATGGGACAATCCACGCCGGTCCAGCCGCTCGAAGGAGCGAGCCATCTCTTCCTTGTCGGGCAGTCGAAGCACGGTTTCTGGGTCGCCCGCGACCTCGAAGGCCAGTCTGAAGGCATTTTTCGCGAGAAGAAGGATGCGGTCCGCTTCGCCATGTTCGAGGGCGGCCATCCCAACGCGGTGATGCTCTCGCCCAACGCGGTCGAGCCCAGCTTCGGCATGGGAGTACGCTGATCCTGATCCAGTCTGACGATGCCGTATCTGCTTCGGCCGGGCGCAAGCCCGGCCGCTTGCTTCATGACACCGGCCATTCCCTTTGGGACCACATCTCGACCGTTGAAGCGGCCGACCGAAAGAACCTGCAACGGCCGATGGACCGGCGACTTGAAAGGGAACTCTACGCCATCTTCCTCGCAGCAGCCGGGGCGCTGATCGATCAACTCGTCGAGGTCGGCATCGACGATCCCGGCGATATCGCCCGGCGGCTGAATCGTCGCGGCTTTCCCTGCTGGGGCCGTCCGCGCTGGAGCACGGGAAGCGTCGCAACGATTACGCGGCGCCGGCGCATGGCGGAGGCGCATGATGATGTCGCCCAGGCATCAACCGGGCGACGCGAGATATCCCGAGAAACCGCGTGCACTTCGGCCGGCGCTGGCCTAGGCTCGAACTCTGCTTCGATGTGACAGAGTCCGGCTACCGCCCGGGCCGACCGCGGCAGCCGAAAGCCGGCCGCAGAATGACCGAAGACAGCACGAGTTTCACTGCACAGCGCCGCTTTCGCGCAACCACTCCGAGTATGTCGGTATCCGACCAGGACTGCCGATCTGCCCGTTGACCTGAGAAGGGGCGCAGCCCGCGCCCCTCGAAGCGAGGAATGAGACGATGGCAAAGGGTGAACAACGCGGCAACCGCGAAGCCAAGAAGCCGAAGAAGGACAAGCCGAAGGTCTCGGCAGCGGCCCCTTCGACCTTCGCTGCCGTGGTCGCAAAGGCCGCGGCTCCGCAAAAGAAGAAGTGAGGCGCCGGCAGCCGCTGCCCTGCCTCGCAGGGCCGGCTTTTCCCGACCGCAACGCACCGCCGACAGGACAGAGATGATACGCTTCAGGACGATCGAACCGGAGGCGGCGGCGAAACTCACTGCGCCGTCGGCAGCCTCCGCTCAGCCCGCATCAGCCAAGGCCGGGGCACTGGCGGCTGGCTCCAGCAGTGCTGAGGCAGCGGCACAGGAGCTGCCTCAGCAGAAGCCCGTCCGGGCGAAGAAGCAGGGCGCAGCCCGGCTCTTCGACGAATAGCTCCGGGGACCTGCTCGTCAGGCCTCGATGACTTCGTCGGTCCAGACCCTGAAACCGACCAGCGTGTTCGGCCCGAAGGTGGTCGTGATGGCGACATCAGCCGCGTCGCGGCCGCGCGCGATCAGCACCCGGCCGATCCGCGGCACGTTATTGCGCGGGTCGAACATCTCCCAGCCACTGCTCAGGTAAGCCTCGAAGGACGCTGCGAAATCGCCCGGCGGAAACGGGGGAGGCGTGCCGACGTCGCCGAGATAGCACGTGCAATAACGCGCCGGGATGTTCATCGCCCGGCAGAACGCGATCGCGAGATGCGCATAGTCGCGGCAAACGCCACGCCCCTCGCGATAGGCCTCCGACGCCGTCCGCGTCACGCTCGCATCATTGTAGTCGAAGGCGATGCGCTGGTGCACGAAGTCGCAGATCGCCTGCACACGCGGCGCGCCCGGCAGCACATGGCCGAAGAGCTGCCAGGCCAGATCGAGCAAGCGGTCGCTGTCGCAGAAGCGACTGGCGAGCAGAAAGACCAGGCACTCCTCCGGCAACAGCTCGACCGGGACCTGCCCTGCGTCGTGGCGGAGCGTTTCAGGCAGTCCGCTGTCGTTGATCACGGCATCGGCCGAGATTCGCACGCGCCCTTGCGGCGCCACCAGCCGGCTGCACCAATTGCCGAAACCGTCGCGATAAGCGCTGACGCGGACCGGTGGATCCAGGCGCATGTGGTCAGGCTCGTCCAGCTCGGACACCCGGCTGAAATGCACATGCAGCATCAGGATCATGGGGGTTGGTTGCGGAAAGTCGTAATCGAGCTCGTAGCCGATCCTGAGTTTCACGTGATGCCTTCTGCGCGACACTCCGCGCTGGTCACTGGTTGCGCCCCCAAAGGGGCGTCCGGCACCATGCACCTTTCGGGCCGGGATGGCACTGATGGGCGTGGCCCTCCCTCGCCAGCCCGTGCGAGGCGCATCATTCACATTGCTGCTGCCAGCCATGACGCACTCTTGCTTGCGGTGCCGGCTCGCGCGCCCTAAACCACGCGCGCGCCATGTGGCGCTATCCGAAAGCTCCGCCGGAGATCGATCATGGCCTTTCTTGCCGATGCCCTGAAGCGCGTGAAGCCGTCCGCGACCATCACCATCACGCAGAAGGCGCGCGATCTGAAAGCCCAGGGCAAGGACGTGATCTCGCTTTCGGTCGGCGAGCCGGACTTCGACACGCCCGATAATATCAAGGAAGCCGCCATCGCCGCGATCAGGCGCGGCGAGACGAAGTACACGCCGGTCTCCGGCATTCCGCAGCTGCGCGAGGCGATTACCCGCAAGCTGAAGCGCGAGAACGGCCTCGACTACAAGCCGAGCCAGACGATCGTCTCCACCGGCGGCAAGCATGTCATCTACAACGCGCTCCTCGCCACCCTGAACCCCGGCGACGAGGTCGTCTGCATCTCGCCCTACTGGGTCAGCTATCCCGAGATGGTTGCGCTCTGCGGCGGCACGCCGACCTTCGCCGAGACCCGCATCGAGAACGAGTTCAAGCTCCAGCCGGAGGATCTCGAGAAAGCGATCACCCCCAGGACCAAGTGGGTCATCCTGAACTCGCCTTCGAACCCGTCGGGCGCCGCCTATAGCCATGCCGAGATGAAGAAGCTCACGGATGTCCTGATGCGCCATCCTCATGTCTGGGTGCTGACCGACGACATGTACGAGCACCTGGTCTATGGCGACTTCCAGTTCGTCACGCCCGCTCAGGTCGAACCCGGTCTCTACGAGCGCACGCTGACCATGAACGGCGTCTCGAAATCCTACGCCATGACCGGCTGGCGCATCGGCTACGCTGCCGGCCCGCAGCATCTGATGAACGCCATGGACCTCGTCCAGGGCCAGCAGACCTCCGGCACCTCGGCGATTTCGCAATGGGCGGCGGTCGAGGCGCTCGACGGTACGCAGGAGCACATTCCGGTCTTCCGGAAGGCCTTCGAGCGTCGCCGCGATCTCGTGGTCTCGATGCTGAACCAGACGCGCGGCCTCAAGTGCCCGACGCCGGAAGGCGCGTTCTACGTCTATCCCGATTGCTCGGCGCTGATTGGCAAGAAGCTGCCGAACGGCAAGGTGATCGAGACCGACGAAGACCTCGTCATGGGCCTGCTCGAGACGGAAGCCGTCGCGGCCGTCCACGGCTCCTCCTTCGGCCTTGGGCCCAATTTCCGCATCTCCTACGCCACCTCGGACGAGAAGCTGGAAGAAGCCTGCCGCCGCATCCAGCGCTTCTGCGCCGAGCTGCGCTGAGCCAGCGATCGTGAATTGCCGCGGGCGCGCCACTCGGCTAGCGCTTGCGGCATGAACCGCCGCTCCTTTCTGATCCTGACGGCCGCCCCGCTCCTCGCGGGGGCGGCCGTGGCGCAATCTGGGCCTCCGTCGCTCTCCGTGCGGCAGGCCTATGACGGAGCCAAGGCCGGCACGCTGATTCTCGTCGATATCCGGACACCAGAGGAATGGGCCGATACCGGCGTGCCGGTCGGCGCCATCAGGTTGGATATGGAGGCCAGCGCCTTCGAGGCGTGGCTTGCCGCGCTACGGCTCGAGAATCCCGGCAAGACCATCGCGCTGATCTGCCGTACTGGAAACCGCAGCAGCTCGCTGCAGCGCAAGCTCGCCGGCCGCGGCTGGCGTGACATTGTCGATGTCCGCGGCGGCCTGCTCGGCAATCCCGGCGACAAGGGTTGGCTGGCCGAGCAGTTGCCGGTGACGGCCTATCCCTGAGATCTGCGGCCCGAAAGCAGGTCCGGCCGCCTTTCGCGCGTGATCGCCTCAGCCTGCTCGCGCCGCCAGCGGGCGATGCGAGCGTGGTCTCCCGACAGCAGCGCCTCGGGCAGCCCCCTGCCCTCCCACTCGCGCGGGCGCGTATAGTGCGGATATTCGAGCAGGCCGTTCTCGAAACTCTCCTCCGAACCGGAGGCTTCCTTGCCCATCACGCCGGGAATCAGGCGCACGCAAGCATCCAGCAGCACCATCGCCGCCATCTCGCCGCCGGAGAGGATGTAGTCGCCGATCGAGACCTCGGTCAGGCCGCGCCCCTCGATCACCCGTTCATCCACGCCCTCGAAGCGCCCGCAGACGATGACGACGCCATCGCCGGCCACCCAATCGCGGACCTGGCGCTGATCCAGCCTGCGCCCGCGCGGGGACATCAGCAGGCGCGGTCTTGGATCGTCGACCGGAACCGCCGCATCGATCGCAGCTGCCAGCACGTCGCAGCGCAGCACCATGCCAGCACCGCCGCCAGCCGGGTTGTCGTCGACATTGCGATGACGGCCGATGCCGTGGTCGCGGATCTGGTGGGTATCGAGCTGCCACAATCCCTTGCGCAATCCCTCCCCCGCCAGGGAAGCACCGAGCGGGCCGGGAAACATCTCGGGATAGAGGGTCAGGATCGAGGCGCGAAAGCTCATGCCGAAGCAAAGCGCAGCGACGGATGCCCGTCCAGCGCTGCGAAATCCCTGGCACTGCCGATGACATTGTCGAAGCCGGAGAAGGCCCCCGCCTCGAGCATCGTCAGGATCGCGACGGCCCGCATGCCGGCACGCTTCGCGGCCTCGACGCCCAGCGGCGCGTCCTCGAAGACGAGGCAGCTTTCGGGAGCCACGCCCATGCGCTCGGCGGCCGCCAGGAACATGTCGGGATGCGGCTTGCCCCGAAACCCCTGCGATGGCGAGACGATCGTGGCGAAGCGCGAGCGCAGACCAAGCGTATCGAGCACGAGGTCGATATTGGCCGGCGGCGCAGCGGAAGCGACCGCCATCGGAATCCCGGCAGTCTCGGCGCGCGCCATCAGAGCGAGCAGACCAGACAACGCCGCGACATGGGGGCGATAGGCCGCGCGATAGAGCTCTTCCTTGCGCAGCCCGCGCGCTTCGAGCTCAGCATCCTCAGCCTCCGGGAAATAGGCAGAAAGGATTTCGAGATTGGCCTTGCCAGCGGTGCGGCTGAAGAAGCTTGCCCGGTCGAAGGCGAGGTTCTCGGTCTTGTGCCACGCCTCCCAGGCATCATCGTGGAAGCGCATGTTGTCGACGATGGTGCCATCCATGTCGAAGATCAGGGCGCGGATCGAGGTTTCACTTGTCATCGACATCCTCGAACAATCCGGCCGGAGGGTCCGCTTCGATCCGTCGCGCCGCGATGTCGATTCGGGGTGTGAAGGCCTTGGTGAACGGCATCAGCACGGAGCGGCCATCCGGAGTGCGGATGTCAAGCAGGTCGCCGGCGCCATAATTGTCGACGGACGTGACCTCGCCGAGAGGCTCGCCTTGCGGCCCGACCACGGAACAGCCGACCAGATCGGCCTGGAGGAACTCGTCCTCATCATCGGCCGGCGGCAGGTTTGCTCGCTCGGTATGGAGCTTGAGCCCAGTCAGGGTTTCGGCCGCCTCGCGGCTGGTCACGCCCTTCAGGCGGGCAATGACCACTTCCTTGGCGGGCCTGATCTCCGCGATTTCGAAACGGCGGCCGTGATCGTCGATCAGCGCGCCATAGGCCGCGATATCGAGCGGATCGGCCGTGAAGGCCTTGATCCGCACCTCGCCTTTGACGCCATGCGGCGCCCCGACGATGCCGAGCAGGACGAGTTCGTTATCAGCCATCAAACGCCATTCCGGGTCACCGCGAAGCGAGCAGCCCGGAACCCATAATCACCAAGGAGTAAAGGAAGAAATCGGCGCGGCCGCCCCGAAAGGCGGCCGCGTCTCAAAAGGTTCACTCAGCAGCTTCAGCCGGAGCAGCGGCCTTCTCGGCCTTCTTCTCGGCGCGCTCCTTGGCCTTCTCGCCGGGAACGGCCTTCGCCGGGTTGTTGCGGGCCGGACGCTTCAGCAGGCCAGCAGCGTCGAGGAAACGCAGGACGCGATCGGTCGGCTGGGCGCCCTTGGCGAGCCAGGCCTTGGCCTTCTCGAGGTCGAGCACGACGCGCTCCGGCGAATCCTTCGCCTTCATCGGATCATAGGCGCCGATCTTCTCGATGAAGCGGCCATCGCGCGGCGAACGGGCGTCGGCGACGACGATGCGGTAATAGGGGCGCTTCTTGGCGCCGCCGCGGGTGAGGCGGATCTTCAGGGACATGATAATCTCCAGTCAGTTCAGGTTTGCAGGCTTCTGTTTCGCAGGCTCGGCAGCCGGGTGCCGGTAGATGCCGACCTCCCAGCCACGGATCACGAAGGGTTTCTCGAATCTGGCGCCGAGACGCTCGGCAACCTGGATCGAGGGTCGATTGTCGGGGTGGATGAAGCTCATCAGCGTCGTCCAACCCAAGTCACGATAGGCATAGTCACGAGCGCGCAGCGCAGCTTCGGTCGCGTAGCCGCGCCCATGCTCACCGGCGAAAAGGCTCCAGCCGATCTCCGGCTCGGGCCAGCCTTCCGGCGAGAGCAGCCCACACCAGCCGACGAGCCGGCTGTCTTCCTTGGCCTCGAGGGCCCAGAGACCGAAACCCAGCAGGGACCAATGGCCGGCCATGCTGGCAAAGCGACGCCACGAATCCTCGCGCCCGCTGGCGCCACCGACGAAACGGGTCAGCTGCTCGTCGCCCAGGAACGCGGCCACGCGATCGAAATCGCCCTTGGCCCAGCCGCGCATCACCAGGCGCTCGGTCTCGAGGACGGGGATCACTTCTTCTTCCCGCCGAACGGATTGCCGCCGAGACCAGGCAGGCCGCCCAATCCGGGCAGTTTCGGCATCATGCCGGCGGGCGGCGTCACGCCCTTGGGCAGGCCGGGGAAACCGCCCGGCGGCAGCGAAGGCAGCCCGCCGCCAGCGCCGAGCTGCTTCTGCAGATCCGCGAGCTGGGCCGGGTCCATCTTGGACGGATCAGGCATGCCCGGCGGCAATCCGCCGCCGCCCATGCCGAACATCTGGCCAAGCTTGCCGAGCATGCCGCCCTTCTGCTTCGACATCGCCTTCATTGCGTCGGCCATACCGCGGTGCATCTTGAGCAACTTGTTGATTGACTCTGCCGAGGTACCTGACCCTGCCGCGATGCGCTTCTTGCGGCTGTTCTTGAGAAGGTCGGGGTTCTTGCGTTCGGCCGGCGTCATCGAGTCGATCGCCGCGATCATGCGCTTGAACATCTGGTCGCCCACGCCAGAACTGGCGAGCTGGCTCTGAGCCTGCTTCATCCCGGGCAGCATACCCATGATGCCGCCGAGCCCGCCCATCTTCTCCATCTGCTGCAACTGCGTGCGCATGTCGGAGAGATCGAAATTGCCCTTTGCCATGCGCTGGGCGACGGCCTGCGCCTGCTCGGCATCGATCGTCTCGGCCGCCTTCTCGACGAGCGAAACGATGTCGCCCATGCCGAGGATACGATTGGCGACCCGCGAGGGATGGAAATCCTCGAGGGCATCGGTCTTTTCGCCCGTGCCGACCAGCTTGATCGGCTTACCGGTGACGGCACGCATCGAGAGCGCCGCGCCACCGCGCGAATCGCCATCCATACGGGTCAGCACGATGCCGGTGAGCCCAACGCGCGCGTCGAAGGCACGCGCCGTATTGACCGCGTCCTGGCCGGTCAGCGCGTCGGCGACGAGCAGCACCTCATGCGGGTTCGTCGCAGCCTTCACATCGGCGACTTCCGCCATCAGCGCCTCGTCGAGCGTGACGCGACCGGCGGTGTCGAGCATGACGACATCGAAGCCGCCGAGCTTGCCGGCCTCGATCGCGCGGCGCGCGATCTGGACGGCCGACTGGCCGGCGACGATGGGCAGCGTATCAACACCGACCTGCTGGCCGAGGATAGCCAACTGCTCCATGGCAGCGGGGCGGCGCGTGTCGAGCGAGGCCATCAGCACCCGCTTCTTGTGCCGGTCGCTGAGGCGCTTGGCGATCTTGGCGGTCGAGGTCGTCTTGCCCGAGCCCTGCAGGCCGACCATCAGGATCGGCACCGGCGGCACCGAATCGAGCGTGATGCCTTCGCCCTCGCCGCCAAGGGTGTCGATCAGGACGTCGTTGACGATCTTGATGACCTGCTGGCCGGGCGTGACCGATTTCAGAACCTCGGCGCCGACCGCGCGCTCACGTACCTTGTCGGTGAAACTGCGCACGACCTCGAGCGCGACATCCGCCTCCAGCAGCGCGCGGCGAACCTCGCGCAGGGCTGCGTTGACGTCGTCCTCGGTCAGCGAGCCCCTGCGGGTCAGGCCCGAGAGGATGCCGGAGAGTCTGTCGCTCAATGTGCCGAACATGCGGCCCCTTGTCGGTTTTGTACGGCTCTTTCATCCAACAGAACGGACATCACCCCCAAGCGGTTTCGCGCCCGAGGGCGCAGACGCGCTGTCGGGCGTTGACCTCCGGGCTCTCATGGCTCATGCGAGCGGCCCGGTCGGCGGATGCGGTCTCGTCGATGTCGGCGAAACGAATGCTGGGGTTAAAGCGTCAGAATGTGGCGAAAGTCAAGATTGCGGACGCATGGTGGCAATCTCGCCGCGATTGACCGCTAGCTGATCTGACCCGATCAACAACAGAATCGTCCTGATCGCATGACCCGAACCGCTGCTGCCGCCCTTCTCGCCACCGCCCTCCTGACCGCTGGCTGCGCCACCGAACCACTGCGCACGGGCCCCATCAATCCGAAATCCGCCGAGAAGCTGGCCGCGGTACAGGTCGACCGCGCCGCAGCAACGCGAATCCTGAACAACTATCGCGCCAGTCTCGGCCTCGGCCCCGTGCGGCTCGACCCCGCGTTGACGGCGATGGCCCAGCGCCAGGCCGACGCGATGGTCGCCGGCAACGCGCTCTCGCACGATGTCGGCGGCAACTTCACGGCCCGCGTGCACGCGGCCGGGCTGAATACGGGCCGTGCAGCCGAGAATCTGGGAGGCGGCTACTATTCAACCGAGGAGGCTTTTGCGGGGTGGCGTCAATCGTCGGGACATGACGCGAATTTGCGCATGCCCGAGGCGACGCGCTTCGGCATTGCGCTGGCAAAGGACCCACGCACTCAGTACCGCGCCTATTGGGCCCTGGTTGTCGCAGCTGACCCGCAGCCCCGTAGGACGGTAGACGCCGGGCCGCTCGTTCCGGTGGAAAGTTTACGCAGGGTTCGCGCTGAAGGTGACAGGCAGATTGCAGGGCGGTAGTTGTCGCGTCCCCCCTTTTGAATACGGATTGCGAGATGCCTTACGCTGCGCCGAAATTGATCGCCCTTGCGGCAGCCTCCCTGTTTGTCGGCCTGTCCCAGGCTCAAGCTCAGGCCCAACCCTGCGCCAGCAACTTCAAATCGGCCGGTGTTCCGATGCTCACCGCCCTCACCTACCGGACCTGGGATCTCATCCCCAACCGGGCGCCGGCCGTGGTGCTGCCCGCGCTTGCCAGGGCCGTGGCGGCCGACGGCTTCGACGGCATCCAGGTCGACAAATCACTCGGCACGATTTCCGCCCTCCAGGAAGTGACCGGATCCGGCCGCCCGCAAACGCTTCGCGTGACCGCACGCCCGAGCGGCAAGGGTACGCGGGTCGACATCGTCTTCACCGTGCAGCCGGGACAGATCGCGGAGGAAGGCGGCACCCGCGCGGCGATGTGCAAATTCATCTCGAGCGCTCGTCGCTGAGGCCGCATTACGCGCCTCGTAGCGGCCGCGGCGGCTGAGGCTGCGGCGGCCTCTTTACAAAGTCTCGCGCCTCGGGATTGCTCGGGCTGCAACCTCGGGAGCCTCGCCATGACCTTCGAAGCCTGGGCCGCCTTCGCGGCCGCAACCGCCGTCCTGCTCGTTATCCCGGGCCCCACGATCCTGCTCGTGATGTCCTATGCCCTGGGCCAGGGCTGGCGCACCGCCTTCCCGATGGCAGTCGGCGTCGCGCTCGGCGATTTCACCGCAATGACGCTCTCGATGCTCGGGGTCGGCGCTTTGCTGGCAGCCTCGGCGACTGTGTTCACCGCGCTGAAATGGGTTGGCGCAGCCTATCTCGTCTATCTCGGCGTGAAACTCTTCCGCGCCGGCGGCAGCCTGAATGCCGAACCCCGCAAGGATGCTGCCTCGGCCTTGAAGATGCTCGGCCATGCCTGGCTGGTGACAGCTCTCAACCCGAAGAGCATCACCTTCTTCGTCGCCTTCCTGCCGCAGTTTCTCGACGCCAAGGCCGATTTCTGGACACAGATGCTGATCTTCGAGGCAACCTTCATCACGCTCGCCTTCGCCAATGCATTGGGCTACGCGCTGATCGCCTCGCGTGCCCGTTCGGTGGTCAGCAATCCGCGTGCGATCGGCCTGTTCAACAAGGCTGGCGGAACGCTCCTGATCGGTGCCGGCATCGCGACCGTGGCGATACGCTCGGGCAACCACTGATAATGGGCAGAGCCAGCATGCGCGACGGCAAGGACAGCCACACGCTCGATTTCTACGCGAGCGAGGCCGAAGCCTATGCGTCGCGCGGCCAGGCGGCGAGCCGCGCGAAGCTTCAGGGCTTCATGTCGTTGCTGCCGCCCGGCGGACGCGTGCTCGAACTTGGATGCGGCGCCGGACAGGACAGCGAGGCGCTGCTGGCGCAGGGCTTCGACGTCTTGCCGACCGATGGCTCTCCAGAACTCGCGGCACAGGCAGAGCGCCGCCTCGGTCGTCCGGTGGCTGTCCTCCTGTTCGAGGACCTCGCCGAGCATGAGGCCTTTGACGGAATCTGGGCCAATGCCTGCCTGCTCCACGTCCCCCGTGCGGCCCTGCCTGCCATGATCGCACGCGTGCATGCCGCGCTGAAACCTGGCGGCGTCTTCTATGCCAGCTTCAAGGCTGGAGAGCAGGACGGCCGCGACCGCTTCGGCCGCTATTTCAACTACCCGTCGCCCGAATGGCTGCGCGGCGCGTACGGCACTGGGCGCTGGTCCAGGCTCGACATCGTCGAGGAAATCGGGAGCGGCTATGACCGCGAGCCCACCGATTGGCTGCATGTCACAGCGTTCAAGATGCCGTGACGATGCGGTTTCCTGTGGGCGGGGCTCTCTTTCCGGGGCAGGATCGCAGGGCTTGACCCCGCCGCAACAGGCCCCACTTCTCCCGCCATGAACCGCCGCAAACTCCTCTCGCTTCTCGGTGTCTCCGCTTTGCTCAGCTCGACTGGCATGGCCTGGGCCGCATTCTCACGCTCGCGCAACCCCTATTACCAAGGGCCGGTCAGCGAGAATTTCGACGGACTGCGCTTCACCGATGGCCGGCCGGTCAACAAGGGCCTGCTCGACGTCCTGAGATGGCAGACCTCGAAGCGCGAGCGTGAGGCCTTTCCGGCGCATTACCCGGCCCCGACGCAGGACAAGCCACCTGCGCGTGTCGAGGGCCTGCGCATCGTCCATCTCGGCCACGCCTCGTTCCTCTACCAGATCGCCGGGCTCAATGTGCTGGTCGACCCGGTCTATTCCGAGCGCGCCAGCCCCTTCTCCTTCGCTGGCCCACGACGCGTGAACGCTCCGGGCGTCGCCTTCGACGACCTGCCGAAGATCGATGTCGTGCTGATCACGCATAATCATTACGACCATCTCGACCTCGCGGCACTCGACGCGCTCCACCGGCGCGACAAGCCGCGCATGATCATGCCGCTCGGCAACGACACGATCATCCGCGCCCGCAATCCCGCCATCCACGCCGAGGCCTATGACTGGAAAGCGAAGGTCGCCCTGTCCGACGCCGTCACCGCGACATTGGTTCCGACCTATCACTGGTCGGCGCGCGGCACGCTCGACCGCCGCATGGCGCTCTGGTGCTCCTTCGTCATCGAAACCCCACTGGGCAAGGTCTTCCATATCGGCGATACCGGCTATCACGATGGCTCGCTCTACGAGCGGCTCGGTGCCGAGCATGGCCCGTTCCGCCTGGCTGTGCTGCCGATCGGCGCTTACGAGCCGCGCTGGTTCATGGGCGACAACCACATGAATCCGGAAGAAGCCGTCAGGGTCATGCTCTCGCTACGCGCCGAGCAGGCGCTCGGACACCACTGGGGCACATTCCAACTGACCGACGAAGGCATCGAGCGTCCGCCCGAAGCCCTGAAGCTCGCCCTTGCGCAAGCGAACCTGCCCGAGGAGCGCTTTCGGCCGATGCGCCCCGGACTGAGCTGGAACGCCTGAGGACGATCTGCTGGCGGCACATCGCGACCGGCTGAGAGCTGCCGGCCGAAGCAAGGTGCTCGCTAAAGCCGAAGCCTATTGCGGTTGCACGTAGACGTTGATCTCGAGGTTCGGATCGCCCGGGTCCTTGAGATCGGTGACATATTCCTCGAGGAAGGCGTCCTTCACCTTGATGTTCTTGGCCTCGAGATAGGCCGTGATCGTCTCATAGGTGGAATCGATGTCGTCATAGGGCGCCGTATGCACGAAACGCAGCGAGAGCCCAGCCGGGCTCGTGCTCGACCGCACGCCATTGGCGAGCGGCACCGCACCGTCCGGCGCCCGGTCCACAGGCAGCATCGCCTCGAAGCGGAAGCCGCTATCGTCCGTCTCGATGAAGAGCGTCAGCGGCCGGCCGGCGACCGAAAGCGCCGATCGTGAGGCCTGCTCGCGCAGGATACGGAAACTCTCGACCAAACGCTGGAAGCCCTGATCCCAGCTCGACTGGCCAGAGATCGCGAGCACCGGCTTAGGCACCAGTTGCACCTCGTCGACATCGCTCGGGTCGCCCGGTTTGCCCGCGAGCGTCGCGTTCGGGTCGGGCACAACGGTCGACTGCCGCTGCTGCGGTGCGACCGGTGGAGCGGGAAGCGGCGGAGCAGGCGGAGCCTCCGGCGTGGCCGGGGCAGGGACCAGAGGCGGAGGCGGCGCGGGAGGTGGCGGCGCAGCGCCCTGCGGTATCGGCCCGCTTGGCACCGGCTGGCCCGCCGATGGCGGCGGCGTCACAGGCGGCGCCGGTAGCGGCACGGGCGGGGGCGTCAGGCTGTCTGCCGGGGCCTGTGTCGGCGCCTGCACGGGCACGGCCTGGACGGGAGCCGGGCTCGGCGATGCGGCGCCCGGCGGCGGCGCAAGGGGAGCAGCCTCCACCGGCGTGGGCGGAGCCACCCGGGTTTGTGCGATGGCGAGGGAGCCGGCGGCGAACACGCCTGCGACAGCCAGAATTCCAACCCGGAAATGCCGCATCATCTTAGCCCTGACAGAGAGGAGCGATTCGCGCCCTTGCGCCGCAGCATAGAATGTCCGTGAGCGCGCAGGAACGGCTGGAAGGGTGGCTTTTTCGCGTCAGCTCCCTCATATAGCCGCTCTTTGTTGGACCTGTGACCAAATGAACGCATTGGCGCATCGCCGGTTCCTGAAAATGAACGGGCTCGGCAACCAGATCACCGTGCTCGACCTGCGCGGCACCAGGCTGAAAGTCAGCGAAGCGGAGGCGCGTGCCATCGCCGCGGAGCCGCGCGCGCATTTCGACCAATTAATGGTGCTGCACGATGCGCGCACGCCCGGCACGGATGCCTTCATCCGCATCTACAACACGGACGGCTCGGAAGCCGGCGCTTGCGGCAATGGCACGCGCTGCGTCGCCTGGGCCATGCTGGCCGATCCCCGGATGGGTGACAGTAACCGGAGCGAGCTGCTGCTGGAAACCAAGTCGGGACTGCTCCCCGCCTCGCGCATCGACGATCTCGTCTTCACCGTCGACATGGGCCGACCGAAGCTGGCCTGGGACGAGATCCCGCTGGCAGATCCGTTCCACGATACCAGCCGCTTCGAGCTGCAGATCGGGCCGATCGACGAGCCGATCCTGCACACGCCTTGCGCGGTCAATATGGGAAACCCCCACGCCGTCTTCTTCGTGGACGATCCCTACGCCTTCAACCTGGAGCAGATCGGGCCGCTGCTCGAAAACCACCCGATTTTCCCTGATCGGGCCAATATCGAGTTGGCCGCGGTGAAGGCTCCCGACCATATCGTGCTGCGCGTCTGGGAACGCGGGGCGGGCATCACCCAGGCTTGCGGCTCCGGCGCGTGTGCCGCGCTCGTCGCCGCTGTGCGGCGCGAATTGTCGGCGCGCAAGGCGGTGGTCAGCTTGCCGGGCGGCGATCTCATCATCGAATGGCGCGCAAGCGACGACCATGTCCTGATGACCGGCCCAGTCGCGTTCGAGTGGGAGGGCGTGCTCGAGCCGGCGCTGTTCGAAAGCGCGACTTGATGACGCTCGAAGTCGTCACCTTCGGCTGTCGCCTCAATATCGTCGAGAGCGAGGCAATCAGGACGCAGGCGGAGGCAGCCGGCCTTGGCAACGTCGCGATCGTCAACTCCTGTGCCGTGACGACGGAGGCCATGCGGCAAGCACGCCAGGCCGTCCGGCGTCTCAAGCGCGAACAGCCTGACAGGCCCGTCATCGTGACCGGATGCGGCGCGCAGGTCGAATCCGGCGTCTTCGCGGCAATGCCGGAGACCGCGCGCGTCCTCGGCAACGCCGAAAAGATGCGGGCCGAGACCTGGATATCGCTCGCCCGTTCGAACAGCCTGGCCTCGGACGCCGAGGTCAATCCCGAGGACAAGACGACCGTCTCCGACATCATGCGCGAGACCACGCTGCAGACGCTGTCGCCCAACGCCTTTGCAGCCCATACCCGCGCCTTCGTTCAGGTCCAGAACGGCTGCGACCATCGCTGCACCTTCTGTGTCATTCCTTATGGCCGGGGCAATTCACGCTCGCTCGGCGTCGCAGCGGTCCTCGGCCAGTGCCGCAAGCTGGTTGAGAATGGCGCCCGCGAAATCGTGCTGACCGGCGTCGACCTGACGAGCTATGGCCGGGACCTGCCGGAGCTCCCGACGCTCGGCGAACTCGTGCAGACCATCCTGCGCGCCCTGCCCGCCCTGCCGCGCCTGCGCCTCTCCTCGATCGACGCGGTCGAGGTCGACGATGCGTTGCGCCAGGCCATTGCGACCGAACCGCGGCTGATGCCGCATCTGCATCTCTCGCTCCAGGCCGGCGACGACCTCATCCTGAAGCGGATGAAGCGGCGCCATTGCCGCGAAGACGCCGTCCGGTTTTGCGCGGAGATGCGGGCGCTGCGCCCCGACATCGTCTTCGGCGCCGATCTCATTGCCGGGTTTCCGACCGAGGATGAGGCGATGTTCGCCCGCTCGCTCTCGCTGATCGACGAATGCGGCCTGAGCTATGTTCACGCCTTCCCCTATTCGGCCCGGCCCGGCACCCCGGCCGCCCGAATGCCGCAACTGCCCGGCGAGATCATCAGCGACCGGGCCGCACGCCTGCGCGCCGCGGCACAAGCCGCCCATGCGCGCCATCTGCAGGCCCGTATCGGCCGGCCGCTCAGTGTGCTGACGGAACGCGGCAATACGGGCCGCGCCGAGGATTTCACGCTGCTCCGTTTCGCGCGCGATGTGGCGGCCGGAGAGATCGTCGAAGCCTGCGCCACCGGCGCCAATGGCAATGCCCTGCTGGCAGCCTGACGGCGAAGGCGCAGAACGGCGCGATCAGTGCACCATTCCGGCTACGCGGTGGACCTGATTGTTGCAGTACCCGCGCGGATTCCAGGGCGTCTCGAGTGGCTGAACCCGGCCTTCGACATCCCGCGCGCGAGCCATGATCGTCACCGGCCCCGCCACGGCAATGGTCAGCATCGTCTGGAAACGGCGCCAGGCGAATGCGCCTTCCGCCGGCTCGAGTGCGACGTCGCACCAGGTTTTGCCGCCATCGGACGATAGGTCCATCGCCGCTATCGGGACCGCTCCGCTCCAGGCAAAGCCGCGAACCGCGAATGGCGTTCCGGCCACAGCCGTGAAGCCCTCAAGGGGCGCCGTGACCAGCGACTTCACAGGCATGTCGGTGAGCACGGCGAACAGGCTTTCGTCTATCGCTTCACCCGGGCGCATCGGCACGACCGGCATGCGATAATCGGTGCCCCGCATTTTCTCGCCGTCATGCTCGCGAGGGCGGATGGTGATCCGGTCCAGCCATTTCTGCCAGGCAGAGCCCGGAAAGCCGGGCGCGACAATGCGCAGCGGTCCGCCATGCAGACGCGGCAACGGCTCGTCATTCATCGCGAAGGCGACAAGCGTCTCATCGCTCATCGCCTTGGCGATCGGCAGGCCACGCGAGAGCGAGTCCTTGGTTTCGTCCTTGATCGCACGGTCGGGGCTGTAATGCGCCGTATAGACAGCGCTGGGCAGCAAACCCGCATGAGCCAGCAGGTCCTTGAGCCGAACCCCGGTCCAGCGCGCGCAGCCCACCGCGCCGAGCCGCCATTGCAACCCGTCGGTCCTGGGCGAGAACTGCACGCGCCCGTTGCCGGCGCATTCGAGCACGGCGGTGACGGTGACGGTCTCGAACTCGCGCGGCAGTTCCTGAAGCGTCCAGGTCGCCGGCCGCTCGACCTCCCCGTCGAGCGTCAGCGTCCATGCTTCAGGGGCAGCAATCTCAGGCAAGGCGCCATTGTTGCGAATGAAGAAAGCATCGACCGGTGTGATCGGAGTATCGAGCAGCCCGATCGCCGGCTCGGCATTCAGCGCCTCCTCGTCATGGACATAGAGCCCGGGCTTGAGGCGGCGCAGCAGCGGCAGTTCGATGAGTCGACGGGGCAAATAGCTGCCTTGTTCCGAGCGGGCGGGAAGGTCGGCGCTGCACGATCACGGCCACCGGATTCCGTGCAAACGCTAGTCAAACCCACCCGCTCGATCAAGTCGTGCCGTTCAGCCCTTGGCCGTGACCTCCTCGCGCAGGGCGCGGCGCAGCACCTTGCCGACATTGGTCTTCGGCAGGCTGTCACGGAAGATGATCTGCTTCGGCACCTTGTAGCCGGTGAGATTGTCCTTGCAGAAGCTGCGCAACTCGTCGGCTGTCAGGCTGGCGTCCCTCTTGACCACGAAAGCCGTCACCGCCTCACCGGAATGCTCGTCGGGCAGGCCGATGACGGCAGATTCGAGCACGCCCGGATGGGTGGCGAGGACGTCCTCGACCTCATTAGGATAGACGTTAAAGCCGGAGACCAGCACCATGTCCTTCATCCGGTCGACGATCTTGATCTGCCCGTCGGGCAACAGAACACCAATATCGCCCGAGCGGAAATAGCCGTCCGGGGTCATCACCTTCGCGGTCTCGTCCGGTCGCTGCCAATAGCCGCGCATGACCTGCGGGCCGCGGATGCAGACCTCGCCCGGCTCGCCCATCGGCATGTCATTGCCGTCGACATCCCGGATCGCGAAATCGGTCGAGGGCAGCGGATACCCGATCGTGCCGGTGAACTCGGCAATGTCGGGCCGGTTGGCCGAGGCGACTGGCGAGGTCTCGGACAAACCGTAGCCCTCGACGATCGGCCGCCCGGTGACCTCCCGCCAGCGCTTGGCGACCACCGCTTGCGTCGCCATGCCGCCCGCCACCGCAAAACGCAATTCCGAGAAATCGACATTCTCGATCTCTGGATGGTTGGCCAACGCATTGTAGAGCGTGTTGACACCGGAGAAGAGCGTGAAGCGGCTCGTTTTCAGGATCTTGATGAAGCCCGCGATATCGCGTGGATTGGCGATCAGGAGCCCCTTTGCGCCGATCCGCAGCATGAACATGCAGCAGCAGGTCAGCGCGAAGATATGATAGAGCGGCAGCGCCGTGACCATGACATGCTGGTAGTCGCTGCGGCCGAGCGGTGGCTCGAGCCCCCAGCCCAGCCAGAGCGCGCATTGCTCGACATTGGACGCGACGTTGTGATGGGTCAGAGTCGCGCCCTTGGCGACGCCGGTCGTACCGCCGGTATACTGCAGGAAGGCGACATCCTCGGGCAGGACGACGACCGGTGTCATCGTCGATGGGCCGGCGAGAATAGTCTTCAGCGGGACCGCGCCCGGCAGGTTGAACGGCTTGACGACCTTCTTGATCCTGCGGGCCACGAAATTGACGATGGCCCCCTTGAAGCCCATCAGGTCGCCGGCCGTCGCCAGGACAATCTGGTCGAGCTTGAGATTCGGTCGGGCCTCCTCGACGACATGGGCAAAATTCTCGATCACCACAAGCACGCGGGCGCCCGAGTCGTTGAGCTGATGGGTCAGCTCACGGGCCGTATAGAGCGGATTGACGTTCACCACCGTGTAGCCGCCGAGCAGCGTTCCGAAGATCGCGGCCGGATTGGCCAGGATGTTGGGCATCATCAACGCGATGCGGTCGCCCTTCTTGAAGCCGCGGGCCTGCAGCCAGGCAGTGAAGGCGCGGGCGGCTTTCCCGACCTCCGCAAAACTGATCGCCTTGCCGAAGCTCTCGAAGGCCGGGCGCGCGGCATAGGTCGTGACGGCATGGCTGATCAGATCGGCGAGCGTTCCGACCTTGGCCTGATCGATCACCGGCGGAACCGCCGGCGGATAATGCGCCAGCCAGGGCCGCGGATCCGCTGCTGCCTGTGCGGCGCTCGTCACCTTCATCGTCGCTCCTCCCGTCTCGCAGGCATTTTCCCACTCACGCGAGCGTTTCTGCCTTGTTGTAACCATACAGTGCGGAACGAAAGCGGCGGGCGCAAGCGCCCGCCGCTCTGCCGTTGCCACAAGGTTTATATATGAACCTTTTAGGTCACACCTGGGTTTCAGCGCCCATGCGCCAGGGCCTGCGCCGCCACGACGGCATCGGCCGATTTGCCGGCGAGTTCTGCAAGATGGTCGAACCTGACGCTGAAGGAACCGACGCCCGAGGTCGCCGAGCGCAGCTCCACGATCAGACCGCCCATTTCCGCTTCCGGGATCAGGGCGTTGATCTGATCCCAGCCACGCCATCCCGGCCGGGCGTCGTAGCCCAGGATCTGGCCGCGCCTTGCAGAAACGATGGCCGAGGCCCGCGACATCGCGTCCGATGGAATGACGACCTCGACGGCGAGGATCGGCTCGAGCAGCACGGATCTGGCCTGCGGGATTGCGTCCGCCATGGCCAGCCGCGCTGCCTGCCTGAACGCCATGTCGGAGGAATCGACGGTATGGTAGGAGCCGTCGGTCAACGTCACCTCGATATCGACGAGCGGGAAGCCAAGCGGCCCGTTCTGGCAGAAATCCCGCACACCGGCCTCGACGGAAGAGATGTACTGTCTCGGCACGACGCCGCCCGTGATGCGGTCGACGAACCGAATGCCCTCGCCGCGCTCGATCGGCGCCACCTCGAGCACCACATCGCCATACTGGCCATGCCCGCCGCTCTGCTTGCGATGCCGCCCACGCGCGCTGGCCTTGCCGCGAATAGTCTCGCGATAACCGATCTCAGGTGGATGATTCTGAGCCGAAACGCCGTAGCGCCCGGACAACCGCTCCATTGTCACGCGCAAATGCATCTCGCCCTGCCCCGAGAGCCGCACCTCGCCGAACTCCGGCAGGTGCGACACGGTCAGCGCGGGATCTTCCTCCGCGATGCGCCCGAGCGCAGCGGTGAGCCGGACGTCATCCTTGCGATCCTTGACGCTGATCCCGAGCGCATGGACCGGCTCGGGCGGAGCAACCGACGTCACGACGCCTGGACGGACCTTGCCAGCAGCCAGCGCATCCCCCGTGCGCACCCCTTCCAGCCGGGAAAAGGCGGCAACCTGTCCCTCTTCTGCGGCAGGCTTGCGCGTCTGCTCGGCTCCCTTCAACTCGATGACACCGCCGATGCGCGTCTCGACGCCGCTGGACGAGGTCACGACGTCGCCCTCGGCGAGCCGCCCGCGCAATACGCGGGCCAGTGAGATCTTGCCGCCCTGGCTCGAATGCCAAGTCTTCATCACCTGCGCCAACGGCGCGCCGTCCTCGACGACGCCGATGCGCCCGCGGGTTTCCGGAAGCGAAGGCGCTTCATGCCGCAGGGCCTTGAGCAGCCGCGTGACGCCATTGCCCCGCTCGGCCGCGCCAATCAGCACCGGCACGACGTGGCGGTGCTGCAGCTCCCGCGCGAGATCGTCGAAGATCCGATCCTGCGGCGGCTCCATGTCGCCCAGCAGATCCTCCATCAGCTCATCATCATAGTCCGCAAGCTTCTCCAGCATCGAGAAGCGCGCTTCCTTCTCGCGGCCGACCTCCTCCGACCCGAGGGGCACGATCTCGCTCGGCGCATGCTCGCGGTAGATGAAGGCCCGCTCGAGAGCGAGGTCGATGAAACCAACGGCGATGCCCTTCTGCCAGATCGGGATCTGACGCAGCAGCAGCGGCGTACGCGAGGCGCGCTGCAGGATGCCAAGTGTCTCGCGCACCCGGCGCGTCGCCGTGTCGATCTTGTTGAGGAACAGGAAACGCGGAATATCCGCCTCCTCGAGCTCGCGCAGGACGAGTTCGAGCGCCGGTGCCTTGCGGTCGTCAGCTTCGCATACCACCACCGCGGCATCGACGACAGGCAGGACGTGACGCATCTCGTGCAGGAACTCGACCGAGCCGGGGCAATCGATGAAGCTGTAGCTCTCCCCGAGGAAATCGACGGTCGCGACATTCGGCTCGGTGCTCATCTGGTGAGCCCGTGCCTCCGCGGAGGCATCGCCGGCACTGTTCTTCGCCTTGACGGAGCCGGCCCGTGAAACCGCGCCGCAGCGCTCCAGAATGCTCTCGAGCAAGGTCGTCTTGCCGCTTTGAAAGGGACCAACGATGGCGATGCATCGCGGCCCCAAAGCTCTCTTGCCGGCGGCCGAACCTCCATTGCCTGATGTCGCAGCCATAGCGTCCTCCTTCGGGTTTTGGCCGCGCAACAGCGTCAGAGCAGACGCCCGGCGCAACGCGGCGAAGAACCGACGAGAACGATGTCACAGCGCCCACGCCGGAAAGGCGGCGGTCGCTCAGGCCCGACAGGGTCGGGCGGCCGTCGAAGAGGGATGTCGAGGCAAAGGTTCGCGCTGTTGGCCGCGCAGCGCAAGCAGAATGTTCCAGCCGCGATCTCTCGGTTCGCACCCAGGCCAGCGCTGCCGGACAGTCTTGAACGGTGTCGGATGCCGCTCGATATCCACGGCATCCTGCGAATGGCTCACCTTTCAGACGGGCGAGCGGTGCAGGAGAGGAAGTCCGCTGGTGGTGTCTGCAAACAGCAGCCGCTCCGCGGGGCCTACAATCGAAGAGGAATGCTCGTGCTGAAGGTAATCGCCCAGGATTTCATCAAGACCGAGGCCATCGGGCTCGTCATGCCTCTCTATGAAGAGCTCGTCGAAAAGACCCGGCTTGAAGAGCGTTGCATTTCCTATGATCTCTTCATCGATCAGAAGGACCCTGGGCACTTCATCTTCATCGAAGAGTGGCCGGATCGCGCTGCCCTCGATGCACATTGCCGCACCGAGCATTTCGTGCGGCTCGTCCCCCTGATCGACAAGCATCAACGGGCAGATGGCACCTACATCCTGATGGAGCCATTTGCAGCGCGAGTTTAGATGCTGAGGCGCGAACCGACGGATCGAGCCCGGAGCGCCAAGACTCGGTCCGTTCATTGAAAGCGCGGGAAACCCTCCGCCTACGAGGGAATATTTCCCGCCCCCTCACACGCTGGCCCCGTGTTCCTGAGCGTCCCCAAGCATGCCCTCGGCGCCCCCCGTCACGACATCAGCGATTGCGCCTTTCGCCACGCAAGGTCGTCAGACCGATCCCGACCGCATCAAAGCCGCCATCCACCGCAAGCGTCTGTCCGGTGATGTAGCTGGCCTTCTCGCAGCACAGGAAGAAGATCGCCTCGGCAAGTTCGTCTTCCCGCCCGTAGCGGTTGAGCGGGATGACGTCATGGTAGTCGGCCCGGATTTCCGGGCTATGCACCGCCTTGGCCATTGCGGTGTCGACCGGGCCCGGCGCGACTGCATTGACCCTGATTCCGAGGCTGGCGAGTTCGGCCGCCTGCTGCTTGGTGAGATGGGCGAGAGCCGCCTTGCTGGTGCCGTAGGCGACACGCAAGGTCGAGGCGCGCAGGCCGGAGATCGAGGTGATGTTGACGATCGCGCCGCCGCCCGTATCGGCCATCAGCGGCGCCGCAACCTGCGTACAAAGAAAGGGTCCGGTGAGGTTGACCGCGAGCACACGCTGCCATTCCGCGAGCGTCGTCTCGAGGATCGGCTTGAACACGGCGGTGCCTGCATTGTTCACGAGAGCATCGAGCCGGCCAAAGCGCTGCATCAGCTCCTTGAAGGCCGCTTCGACCGCGGCAGCCTCGGCAACGTCGCAGGTCAGCGCCAGCGTCGTGTCCGGTGCATTGAGTTCCGCCATCGCCAATGTCAGCGTCGCCCCATCGATATCCAGCAAGGCGACCTGCCAGCCCTCGGCCAGAAAGCGTTTCGTGGTCGCCAACCCGATGCCGCGCGCGGCGCCGGTGACGAGAGCGACTTTGGCGATGTCCTGAGGCATTGAAGCAATCCGAAACAGAGACGAACACGGGTCCGTCTACGCTATGCGCCCTGGCAGCGCCCCAGCAAAGCGCGTGAATGCGGGCACGGTATTCCGAATGCGATTGGAAATCGCGAACGGAGTGACCTGCGATCAGCCGCTACGCCCGACACCACCTGGCGCGCCCATGGAGCGATGCCAGACTCGCAGACAGATCCCGGTCTGTGTTCTCCTCGAGATCTGTCGCATAGCACCGGCTTGGTCAGAGGTCACAATACGAAGTAAGCAGAACTTGTGTTGTTGCCTCGATCGGGACATCCTCACTCCAGGCTGCTCGCTATTTCATTGAGTTTGCATTGAAATGACGCGATCCACCTGCCCTCTTTCTATCCTGACCAGAAAATCCCTGTCCCAATAGAACCAAAGACGGCCCGGCCGACCGGATTCTGATCCCTGACCTGTGAGGGAGATTGCCTTGAAAGCATCGACTCTGAGCTTCCGCGCCGCCGTCCTCATCGCCCTCGCTGGCATGATATGGGGCATCGTCATGGCAATCTCGCGAGATCATTCGGCGTTGCCGGCGCATGCCCATCTCAATCTCTTGGGATGGGTCTCCTTGTTTCTGTTCGGCATCTTCTATCGGCTGCATCCATCCTTGGACCTCGCCAGAAGTGCGGTGATCCAGGTCTGGATCTGGATCGTCGGAACGCTCGTCCTGACCGTCGGAGTGGCCCTGGTTCATTCCGGAAACGCGACCGGTGATCCGATTGCCGGCGTGGGCGCCTTGACGGTGCTGGTCGACATGGCTTTGTTCGGCTGGCTGGTCTTCAGGCAGGGGCAAGCTGGCATGGCAGCGAAATAGCGCGCGACACCAGCGCCTCATTCCCCTCGACAAGGCCCTACCTCTCCTGTATGGCCAGCCACTCAACTGAAAACAGCGAGCCGTAACGCCCGCGTGAACACACGCGACAACGGCCATGGAGAGACCCATGAACATCATCGAGCAGATCGACCAGGAACAGATCGCCAAGCTGAGCGCAGGCAAGGAAATCCCGCATTTCCAGCCCGGCGACACCGTGCAGGTCAACGTCAAGGTCAAGGAAGGCGAGCGCAGCCGCGTTCAGGCCTATGAAGGCGTCGTGATCGCCCGCAACGGCGGCGGCCTGAACGAAGCCTTCACCGTCCGCAAGATTTCCTATGGCGAAGGTGTCGAGCGCGTTTTCCCGCTCTATTCGCCGAACATCGATTCGATCAAGGTTGTGCGCAAGGGCAAGGTCCGTCGCGCCAAGCTGTATTATCTGCGCGATCGTCGCGGCAAGTCGGCCCGTATCGCCGAGCGCGTCGAAGCCCGTCCTGCCAAGGGCGACAAGTCGGCTGCCAAGTAAGCGCCACTGCGCTGTTGTGAATACCGGAACGCGGTCCCTCGGGGCCGCGTTTTGCGTTGGGCGGCCCGGCGTCGGCTTCGTTGCCGGCACAGTTTGGAACTGCTAGAACATCGTCATGAACACTGTCCTGCCCAGTGAGGATGACTGCTGCCGCATCGTGCGCCGCGAGGCGAACCTGCGCCGCATCCCGACGACGCAGGATTTTGCGGCGCTGCATGACCATGCGCGCCTGCCCTGGCGCTTCTTCGGTCGTTTCACGACCTCGGCGGCAGCGGGCCTTAGGCGCGCCTGAGACCGGCCCGTTGGCCGGCGACAGGCTGTTTGCGTTGCGCCAGCCGGCCTTGAGCGCCGGCATCACAGATTTCCACGACTGAGGCTTATCGACATGACGTCGTCCACCGCCCCCCGCACGCTTTATGACAAGATTTTCGACGACCACATCGTCGACCGCCAGGAAGATGGCACCTGCCTGCTCTATATCGACAGGCATCTGGTGCATGAGGTCACGAGCCCGCAGGCTTTCGAAGGCTTGCGCATGACCGGCCGCAAGGTGCGCGCGCCTGAGAAGACGCTGGCCGTCGTCGACCACAATATCCCGACGACCGACCGCAAGGCCGGCATCGCCGAGGAGGAGAGCCGCATCCAGGTCGAGGCTCTGGCCAGGAACGCCAAGGACTTTGGCGTCGAGTATTTCAACGAGCTCGATATCCGCCAGGGCATCGTCCACATCGTCGGCCCCGAACAGGGCTTCACCCTGCCCGGCACCACGATCGTCTGCGGCGACAGCCACACCTCGACCCATGGCGCCTTCGGCGCGCTTGCGCATGGCATCGGCACATCGGAGGTCGAGCATGTGCTCGCCACTCAGACGCTGATCCAGAAGAAGGCCAAGAACATGCTCGTCCAGGTGGACGGCGCTCTGGCCAAGGGCGTCACCGCCAAGGACGTCACCCTCGCCATCATCGGCGAGATCGGGACGGCAGGCGGCACCGGCTCGGTCATCGAATATGCCGGCGAGGCCATTCGCTCCCTCTCGATGGAAGGCCGCATGACGGTCTGCAACATGTCGATCGAAGGCGGAGCACGTGCCGGCATGATCGCGCCGGACGAGAAGGCCTTCGCCTATCTCAACGGCCGGCCTAAGGCCCCGAAGGGTGCAGCCTGGGATGAGGCCCTGCGCTACTGGGAGACGCTGCGCACCGACGAGGGCGCGCATTTCGACCGTATCGTCAAGCTCGATGCCGCCAACCTGCCGCCGATCGTCTCCTGGGGCACCAGCCCCGAGGACGTGATCTCGGTCGCGGGAAGCGTGCCGAACCCGGATGACATCGCCGATGAGACCAAGCGTTCGTCGAAATGGCGCGCGCTCGACTATATGGGCCTGAAGCCCGGCACCAGGATGACCGAGATCCCGCTCGACGTGATCTGGATCGGTTCCTGCACCAATGGCCGCATCGAGGATCTGCGCGCCGTCGCCAAGATCGTCGAGGGTAAGACGATCGCCGGCTCGCTCGACTATGCCATGATCGTCCCCGGCTCCGGCCTGGTGAAGCAGCAGGCCGAGGAAGAAGGTCTCGACAAGATCTTCCTCGCCGCCGGCTTCGAATGGCGCGAGCCCGGCTGCTCGATGTGCCTGGGCATGAACCCCGACCAGCTCAAGCCCGGCCAGCGCGCCGCCTCGACCTCGAACCGCAATTTCGAGGGTCGTCAGGGCTTCAAGGGCCGCACTCATCTGGTCTCGCCGCAAATGGCCGCAGCCGCTGCGCTCGTCGGTCATTTCGTCGATGTGAGGCAGATGGGCTGATGCGCGAGCGGGGACACAGGTCATGACCGGCGATCCCCGCGAAGCCGCCCGGGCAGCCGAAGCCAAGGCAGTGCTGGAGCGCGTCAAGCGCGACGAGGAGGGGCTGCTGAGCTCCTCCATGGGCCGCGCCGCCGATCACTTCTCCGGCCGCGACGCACCTGAAGGCGACACTGTCGAACTCTGGGGCAGACGCATCGGTCGCGCGCTGTCGCTCGTCGGTGTCGTGCTGCTCGCCTGGTGGCTGGGGCATCAGCTCAAGATCTGGTGATGGGAACCGTGCCTTCGATCAAAGCATCCGCCAGCGCCTCGGCATCCGCCGAGGTGTCGTCCGCTGTTGCCTGGGACGAGGTCAAGGCGCCCAGCGCCGCTGATTTCGAAAGCCTCGCGCAGACCGCCTATGACCGCCTGCCGGACGAGTTCCGCGCGCTCTGCGCGGACCTGATCATCAACGTCACCGAGTTCCCCGAGGACGATGTGCTGAAGGAACTCGAGATCGAGAGCCCCTTCGACATCCTCGGCCTCTTCACCGGTGTCGGCCTGCCACAGCAGGGCTCGGGCCCGCAAACGGGCCAGATGCCCAACATGATCCATCTCTATCGCCGTCCGATCCTCGACTACTGGTCCGAACATGACGAGGGCCTGGGCGCCATCGTCACCCATGTCCTGGTCCATGAGATCGGCCATCATTTCGGCTTTTCGGACGAAGACATGGAAGCGATCGAGGCCGGGGCGGAGCGATAGACGATGATGGACGATCTGATCCGGCATCTGCCGAGCCTGGCCCTGGTCTATTCCGCGTTCTTCCTTGCAGTTGCCAGCCCGGGCCCGAGCAATCTTGCCGTGATGGCGACGTCGATGGAGCGTGGTCGGCGCGCCGGAATGACGCTCGCACTCGGCGTCACGACCGGCTCCCTGACCTGGGGCATCCTGGCCGCCATCGGCGTCTCGGCCGTGATCGTGGCCCATCCCGGTGCGCTCTATGCCATCAAGATCGTCGGCGGCGTCTATCTGCTCTATCTCGCCTGGCGCTCGGCGCGTTCAGCGATGCGAGTGGACATGCCCCCGCCGAAAGCCACGGTTTCGGGGCATCGCATCTATTTGCGCGGCTATCTCATGCACCTGACCAACCCGAAGGCGATCTTGAGCTGGACCGCGATCATCGCGCTCGGCCTGCGCCCGGAAACACCCGTGGTTGTGGTGCATGCCATCATCATCGGCTGCCTGCTGATCTCGCTTCTGATCAATCAGGGATATGCCCTGCTGTTTTCGACCCCCTCCATGATCGCGGGCTATCGCAAGATCCGCCGTCGTGCCGAGGCCTGCCTTGCCGCCTTCTTCACCTTCGCCAGCTTCAAACTCCTGACCGCGCAGCTGTGAAGCGCGTTGTCGGCCACGTCACGATATCCTAGCCAGAAAGACCTGTTGGAGCCCTCGCCATGCAGCCCTTCACCACCCTGACCTCCACCCCGGCGCCGCTGAAGGTGATCAATGTCGACACCGACATGATCATCCCCAAGCAGTACCTGAAGACGATCAAGCGCACCGGGCTGGGCACCGCGCTGTTCGCGGAGATGCGCTACAACGAGGATGGCGCTGAGAACCCCGATTTCGTGCTGAACCAGCCGGCCTACCGCAAGTCGGAGATCCTGGTTGCCGGGGACAATTTCGGCTGCGGCTCGTCGCGCGAGCATGCTCCCTGGGCCCTGCTCGACTTCGGCATCCGCTGCGTGATCTCGACCTCGTTTGCCGACATCTTCTACAATAACTGCTTCAAGAACGGCATCCTGCCGATCGTGGTCTCGCCCGAAGACCTTGAGAAGCTCTTCGACGACGCCGATCGCGGCTCCAACGCGACGCTGACGGTCGATCTCGCAAAGCAGGAAATCAAGGGTCCGGATGGCGGCACGGTGACGTTCGACATCGACCCCTTCCGCAAGCACTGCCTGCTGAACGGGCTCGACGATATCGGCCTGACCATGGAGAAGGCGCCGAAGATCGACGCCTTCGAGGCCAAGCTCGCCAAGCGCGCCTGGGCCTGATCGGGATCAGACGACCAAGCCCGGCATCGGCGCAATATCGCCGGTGCCGGGAAATACCTTCTCGGCCAGAACCGGTCCCGACAGGCCGAACAGATCGGTCACGACCCCCTTTGCGACCGCCCGGATATCCGTGGTCGGCTTCAGGTCGCGCTGCTCCCAGAGCTGCTCCGGTTTCAGCCCCGGCCAGTCCGCGATCACACGACCGCCCCTGACCGCGCCGCCGACCAGGAACGCGACAGTACCGGTACCGTGATCGGTTCCGACCGTGCCGTTGACCCTGGCGGTTCGACCGAACTCCGTGACGACCATCACGACCGTGTCCTTCCAGACCCGCTTCAGCCCGGTCTCGAACGCATTGAACGCACCATCGAGCCCGCCGAGCAGCCCGGCGAGCCGCCCCTTGGCGCCGCCCTCATTGGCGTGGGTATCCCAGCCCTCGAAGGCCAGCGCCGCAATACGAGGACCGTCATCGGCACCAACGAGCCGCGCCGCTCCCTCAGCGATCTGGATCATGCCCTGGGGATTGCCCGGGCCGCCGCGTGATCGCATCCTGTCGCCGCCCATGCCCTGGCCGAGCACGATCGTCTCGGTCTCGATCGCCCGAGCAAGCACGTTTGCCAGCATGGGGTCGCGCTGCCCGTAAAGGTCGCCCAGTCGCTGGATCAGATCATCTCCGGCGCGCGGCATCACCGGCGGCGCCCAGCCCAGCACCGGGGCCTGGCCCCTGACGATCAATGGTGGCACCACACCGACCCCGAGTACCCCGTGACGCGCGATCGTCTCACCGGCCGGCAGCGCCGCGATCATGCGGTTGAGCCAGCCGCTATCGACGCGTCCCGGGCCTTGCTGACCGCTTTCCAGCACATCCTGCCCATCGAAATGCGAGCGCTCGCGATAGCCCGTCGCTGCCGCATGCACGATCGCGGCATGCCCCTGGCCGTAGAGCCGGGCGAGGTTGGGCATGGCGGGGTGGAGGTGGAAGAAGCCATCGAGCGGCAACGCCGCATCCGCTCCATCGCGCTGCAGCGCGATATCCTGACGCAGATCGGCATAGTTCGGGTCGCCGATCGGCGGAACGGCGGCGAGGCCGTCGAGTGCGCCGCGCAGCACCACGGTGATGAAGCGCGCATCCCGACTGCCGGCCGCCGCATGGGCGAATTTCGGCATGAATGACCAGGCGAAGAGCGCGCTTGCCGCCCCCAGCACGGACCGGCGTGATGGTGTCATCGCCTCGCAATCGTCGTCATCGTCGCGGATCGCGTCTGACATCTGGCTCACCTCCGCTGGAATTCGGGCGACATCAGCAAGAGCGCGATCGCCTGCGGCTTGCTCTCGGCGCGGGCCACCGCCTGTTTGGTCTCGGCTGAAGCGAGCGAGCCCAGCACCGCCTCGAGCAGGGCCCGTGGGTCGCTGGCGGTACCAGCCGCCTGACGCCCCCACGCTGCCGCCACGTCGATCCGCGTCTTGATGCCTTCCGGTGTCGCCCACGCATCGTTGTTTCCGGGAAAGCCATTCGGTCCCGAGGGCTGCCAGAGTGGTTGGCCCATCGTCGCGAGCGCTCCTGCGATGGGACCGAACTCCGGCTTGCGTCCAAGCGCCCGCAGCATCGCCAGCAAAAGCTCCTGCGGCTGGCGCAGCTTCGCGGCCTCCGCACCCCATGCGTCGTTCGACTGAATGAGCGCGGCCGATACCGCGGCGAGATCGCCCTCCGTACGGCGCCAGGTTTCCACCAGCTGGGAAACGAGCGCCGGCGGGGGATCATCCGCCACGAAATGCCGCGCGAGCTTCAACGCGACATGCCGGGCTGTCGCGGGATGATGCGCGAGGTCGAGCAGTGCGAGCCTGCCCTGCTCCGCCCCAGCCTCCTCGTAATCCTTGCCGAGCAGCGGATGAACGCCAGGCTCATGCACGCCGGCATTGAAGGCAAAGGCGCCGGGGAAGCCGAGCCGGCCGTCGCGGCCAGCAACTGTCCAGCCCGTGATGATGCGAGCCAGACTCGTCACATCGCCTTGCGAATAGCCGCCGGAGACGCCCAGCGTATGCAGTTCCATGATCTCGCGGGCGAGGTTCTCGTTGAGCCCGCGGCCGCGGCGCTTGCCTGCCGGAGAGTTCGGCCCGATCGATTGCTGATTATCGAGATAGATCAGCATGGCCGGATGGCTCTCGACGGCCAGGAGCATGTCTTCGAACCGGCCAAAGACATAGGGGCGTATCGCCTCACGCTCGTAGGCTCCCGCCAACACCCGCACGAAGTTGCCTTGCGAGATGGAGATGCAGAAATGGCTCGACCAGAACTGCGCCAGCCGTTCGCCAAAACCGGCGAGCGGTTCCAGCCCGGCACGCATCCGCGCTGCCACCTCGTCGCGATAGATCCTTTGCGGCAAAGGAGGCTCGGATGGTGCTGGCGGCGCCGACGCTCCCTGCCCTTCGTTCATCCCGCCCGGGGCAGGGATCATCGCCGCCTGCATGGCCGGGCGCGGGGCCTCTCGCTCGGCCTTCTCCTTATCCTGGAAGGCATAGAACGCCGATCCGATCTGCGCCTGCCCGACGAGCTCGAGGCCAATCGGAACGGGAACGCTCCTGCGCTTGACCTCATCGAGAAAGAGGTCCCGGGCGTCGCCGCCGATCGCCGTGAGATCGCCAGGTCGGAGCCCCAAGCCGAAGCGCTGCAAACCGAGAATATTCAACCGCGAATCGCGCGCCATCGACGGCTCCCTCGCCTTGAGCAGGCAAAACCGAGCATCCGGGCCAACTATGGCAAAAATCGCATACCCCGATGCGGTGCGCCGAGATAGAACATCGAAAGACCGCCACGCCCTGCGGCGTGGCGGCCCCTCCGAGGCGGTTTCGGTCCCGTTTGCCTACATCGCCGGCAGCGCCGCGACGTCGCGCACCGGCCCGTTCAGCCCGGTGACCTTGCCCACCATCGAAGCCTTGCCCGTTGCCAGATCGACTTTATGCAGGGTGCCGTCCGCCAGCAGCCAGCCGGTATTGGCGCCTGACGCATCGGTCTCGATATCGAAGGCGATCGCCTTCCCTGTGACGCCGAGCTTGCCGACAGCGCCCAGCACGCCGTCATTCGGCGGCGCCTGTTTCAGCAACCCGCCGATCTTGGCGTCGATATCGTAGAGCGCCGTCTCCTTGGTGCCCTTCACCGAGTTGGAATAGGCGCCGGCAACGACCATCGGCGTCTCGCCCTTGTGCATGTCGGTCTCGGCGAATTTCAACTTGCCGTCGACCGTGGTCTTGCCGTCCTCGACATTGACGCGAAGGTTTGTGCCGTCGGCGCCGATGACCCGCAACCGGTCGGCGGCCGGGTTGAAATCGACCGTCGCCATCATGCCGGCGGCAAGCGTGGTATCCATCTTCGACTTCATCGTCGCTTTCCCGCTCGTCATATCGACCGTGAAGATCGTGCCGTCGGTCGACAGCGCGTAGAGCATTCCGTCGGCGGGCCGAATATCGATGCCGGCGATCTTGCCGGTCATGCCGGTGACCTTGATGGACTTGCCGGCCTTCTGCGTCGCCGTATCGATCATTGTCAGCGTGTCGTCGCCCGTCAGGGCGGCGAGGGTTCCGGCGGGGGCTGCCAAGGTCGCGGCGAAGGAAGCCCCCAGGATCGTGGAAGCAATCAGCGCGAGGCGTGTGGCGCGTGCAATCTGCATGTTATCCTCCCAATCGTCTGCCGCATTGTTTCGAGGGCTGTTCGCCGCCTGACCTGGCGCGGCACCCAATCTGGGTAAGCTTGCGGCACAGGAGCGGATGCGACGGAAAAAACAAAAAACTGAGACGCATCCGAAGCTGGCCGAGCCGCGTATTCATCTATTCGCGCAAGGCTGAGGCGCTGCGCCGAGGAGGAGACAGGGATGGCGATGAACGCCGTAGTGCCGCCAAAGGCTACGGACATCGAAACCGCGCTGCGCGACTGTGCCTCCGGAGATAAACTTGCGCTCAAGCGCATCTACGACGCCGAGGCCGCGCGTATGATCGGCGTGGCCCAGCGTCTGCTCAAGCGGCGCGCGCTGGCCGAGGAGGCAGTGCAGGATACCTTCGTCCTGATCTGGCGACATGCGACGCGGTTCGATCCGCAGCGCGGTGCCGGCTTGACCTGGATCTACGCGATCCTGCGCAACCGCTCGCTCTCGATCCTGCGGGATGAGAAGCGCACGGAAACCACCGATATGCCTGTCGCCGAGGAAACCGCGAGCGAAGAGGACGATCCTGAGACGGTGATGTCGAAACTGTCCGACGCCAAGGCACTCCGCGCCTGCCTGGAGACGCTGCCACCGCAGCGGCGCGGCATCGTGCTGCTTGCCTTCGTCCAGGGGTTGACCCATGGCGAGATCGCCGGTCGCCTCAAAATGCCGATCGGCACCGTCAAATCCTGGATTCGCCGCTCCCTGATCTCGCTCAAGGAGTGCCTCGGATGAGCCCCTCCTCCACCAGATCTCTCGGCCCGGAGGAGCGCACCGCGCTGGCGGGCGAATATGTGCTTGGCCTGATCGAGGGGGCCGACCTCACGGCCTTCGACCAGCAGCTCGAGACCGATCCTGATCTCGCTGCAGCGGTCGAGCGCTGGCGCGTTCACTTCGCGGCCATCGATGCCACCGCCGCGCCCATCGAGCCGCCAGCCGCGCTATGGAGCCGGATCGAGACCGAGCTGGCGGCCGTCGCGCAGCAGGCGGCTCCCGCAGGCATGAGCAGTGCAGCACCGGCTCAGGCGTCGCGCCCCGCCGCGGCCGCAACCAGCCGCCTGGCCGATTGGTGGAACAGCCTCTTCGTCTGGCGCGGCGCAGCGCTCGCCGGAGCGCTGGCGATAATCGTTCTCGCTGCAGGTCTCCTGAACGCCCTCGATCGGGCCAGGCGCCAGCCCGTGATGGTCGCCGTGCTGATGACCGAAGCCAGCGTCGCTGCAGCGGTCGTCAACACCTTCGCCGACGGCAGGGTGGAGATGGTGCCGCTGCAGGCGATCCATGTTCCCGAAGGCAAGGCCCTCGAAATCTGGACACTGTGGGACCGCGCGGTGGGCCCGCGCTCGGTGGGGCTGATCGAGCGTGCCCGCTCGACCCATCTCAGGCTGGACCAACTGCCGCTTGGCAAGGATCAGCTCTTCGAGATCACCCTGGAACCCGCGACAGGCTCGCCGACAGGGAGGCCGACCGGCCCCATCATTGCCAAGGGGACCACGGCGCAGGCCCTGTGAATCCCAGGGGGTCTGCCGCTACACCACCACCGTGATCGTCTCGGCCGCACGCGTCAGCCCGGTATAGAGCCAGCGCGCCCGGTGCTCGCGAAAGGCAAAGGCCTCGTCGAAGAGGACGATGTCATCCCATTGCGAGCCCTGCGCCTTGTGGACTGTCAGGGCGTAGCCGAAGGTGAATTCATCGGTGTGCTTGCGCAGCTCCCACGGCACCTCCTCCTCGGTGCCGTCGAAGAAATTGGGCATCACGGAGACCTTGACCGGCTTTCCACCGGTATCATCCTCCGGCGTGACTCGCATCGTGATCAGGCCCTTCTTCGAGGTCTTGAGTTCCTGCACGATCCAGGAGCCGCCATTGAGCAGGCCCTTGCTCTTGTCGTTGCGCAGGCAGACGAGCTTCTCACCCGCGACCGGCACGGTGGAATCGCGCCCCATGAGCTGCCGGATGCGCGCATTGTAGAGCCGGCGCGTCTTGTTCATGCCGACCAGGACCTGATCGGCACCCAACACCAGCTCGGAATTGACCGCATCGCGGCGAATGACCCGGCTCTCGCCGTAGTCGCCGACATCGAGGCGCCCTCCCTCGCGGACGATCATCGACATCCTGACGATGGGATTGTCCGCAGCCTGGCGATGGACCTCGGTCAGCATCACGTCCGGCTCGGTCTCGGTGAAATACCCGCCGCCCTTGACCGGGGGCAACTGCGCCGGGTCCCCCAGCACAAGGACCGGCGTACCGAAGGAGAGCAGATCCTTGCCCAACTCCTCGTCGACCATCGAGCACTCGTCGATGATGATCAGCCCGGCCTTGGCCGCGTTGCTCTCGCGGTTGAGCACAAATGTCGGGCTTTCCTCATCGACGCCACGCGAGCGGTAGATCAATGAATGGATGGTCTGGGCGCCATCGCAGCCCTTGTTGCGCAGCACCAGCGCCGCCTTGCCGGTGAAGGCGGCGAAGAGGACTGTGCCATCGACACCCTCGGCAATATGGCGCGCGAGCGTCGTCTTGCCCGTGCCGGCATAGCCGAACAGCCGAAAAACCTGAGGCTCACCAGCCTGCAGCCAGCGTGCGACCGCGCTCAGCGCGGCATCCTGTTGCGGCGACCAGCTCATCGCGAAGGAATCCGATATGCGACCATGCCGCACAAAGGCGCGAGTCGCTCGCGCAATGCAAGCGCAAGAACAGAACGGGATCAGGCGGCGCGCAGGCGCCTGACGAATTCCTCCGCCTCGCCCTGCAGCGCTGCGATGCGCTCGTCGAGGTCGCGGGCCCCGAACGCGCCCCTGCCAGCCTGTTCGACAGTCTGCGCATTCGCCTCGGCGATCTCCGCCATTGCGCCCGCAGCCGTTTCCGTCACACCCGAAATACGCGCGACCGTGTCCCCGAGCGAGCCCATCAACTCGGAATGCGAGGCGACCATGGTCGAAATCTCGGTGCTGGCCTGTTCGACGGCACCGACGCTAGCGACGATGCCTGAAACCGCCTGCGCCGCCTGCGACAGCGCCGCGTTGACCGCTGCAATGCGCCGCACGATCTGCGCTGTCGCGTCGGCCGTCTGGCCCGCCAGCGCCTTGACCTCGCTCGCGACGACGGCAAACCCCCGGCCATGCACGCCGGCGCGCGCCGCCTCGATCGTTGCGTTCAGCGCAAGCAGATTGGTTTGCCGAGCGATCGTCTCGATGATGTCGACGACATCGCGGATTTGCCCCGCATTCTCGGTCAGACGCAGGACAAGGCCGGAGGTGCCAGCGGCATCCTGCGTCGCCACCGTCGCCGTTTGTGAAACCCGGTGCACTTCCGCATTGATCTGGCCGATCACCTGCTCCAGGCGCAGGGCTGCCTCGGTGATGCGCCGTGCCTCCAACCCCGCCCCGTCGACGGCGGAAGCGGCAGTGCCCGTGCTCTGCGAGACCTGCTGTGCCCGCACCGCAGAATCCTGTTGTGCGGTGCGCAGAGCTTCGCTCAACCCGGCGATATCGTGAAGCACGGCACCAATCCGGTGTTCGAATTCCTCGGCGATGCGGCCGAGCTCCTCTGTTCGCTGGTTCTGGTGGAACAGAGCCCGGTCGGCCTCGGCATCGCGGGTGACCAGGGTCGCCCGCACTTCGCTCAGCGCCCGCACGGTGCGGGCAAGCTGGCCAATCTCGTCGCGACGCCGGACATGCGGCACCGCGATGACGGCAGAGGTCGCCGTCGCGGTGGCGATAGCGGCCATCAGATCGCGCAGGGGGCGGGTGAGCTGGGTCCTGAGCAGGTACATCGCCAGCAGCGCGCAGGCGAGCGGGAGACCAACCGCCGTCGCGATCACCCGCAGGCGCAGCGCGTGGGCTAGCCCCGCAGCCTCTGCAGCGCCGAGCTGCGCACGCCTGTCCAGGCCATCGGCGAGCTTCGACGTGACGAGGATGATCTGGCGGACATTCTCGCGCGCCGCCTCGGCCGAGGCCTCGATGAGCGCGGCCTTTGCCGAGACCTCGCGCCCCATCGTGACGATGTCGCGCTGGAATGAAATGAACGTCCTGATCCGGGCATCCAAGGTCGGATTGGCGTCGCGGAGTTCGCGCGGCAACGAAGAGATCAGACTGGCTCGTGCGGCATCGACCAGCTCCACAGCTCCATCAAGAGAATCGAGCGCGGTCTCGATCGCACGCGGCGTGGCCGCGTCATCGAAGCGGCTAAGCAGCGAGGCCTGCGCCACGCGATTCGAGAGCAGCGCCGCGCGGTTGACCAAGGCCATGCTCGAGAAAGCATCGCGATCGATTTCGCGGACCGCGTCAAAGCCCCGAACCGCGCTGAACAACCCGAGGCCAGCGGCAATCCCCATGAGCGCAAACAGCATGGTGATCTTCGCAGTCAGCCCCAATTGCCGCATCGCGTTGCCCCCTCGTCGTAGCGCGCCCTTCCCTTCGCAGATGCGAACGAACGTTAGGTTAACACGACAGGAGGAACGTGATAAAAATCAACAAGTTAGCCGGATACGGACCGAGCTGTCGAAGCCGCCGCGCGTGCAAAAAATAACGGCAACGCCCGTTGATCAGGCCATTAGGCTGTCCAAGCCACGCCGAAGCCCGATCTGATCCGCAACCCGCCGCGCCGCCAGCAAGGTGCCGCCGACATAAGGCGCGGCAGAGGTGCCGGCATCATGCCGGATCACCAGCCGCTCGTCCGGGAGGCCGAAGACCGCTTCGCAGGAAAGGACGAAGCCCGGCATCCGCAGCGAATGGACCTGTACCGCATGCGGCGCACCGATTGCGGCGCCACGCGTCTCGCGGGCGCCGCCGAGCTCCGCAACCGGCTTCGCGGTTCCAGCCATACGCTCGGCACCAAGCGTCTCGGCGAGTTCGCGCCCGGTTCCGGACGGCGTGTCCGGCTTCGACGCGGAGGCGTAGTCGATGATCTCGACATCCGGCACATATTTCACCGCTTCGCGGGCAAAGCGGCGCAGCAGCGTCGCGGTGATCGAGAAATTGCCCGCGGCAAGCACGCCGACGCCGGCCTTGAGCGCAGCGGCCTCGATCTCCGCATAATCCTCGCCGGTCATGCCAGACGCGCCGACGACGACATGGCGCCCCGCCGCAACGGCTGCCAGCACATTGTCCTTCACGCTGTCGGGCTTGGTATAGTCGATCAGGACATCCGACGGCACGGCGAGCGCCTCCGCCACGGTCGCAAAAACCGGTTTGCCATTGGCTGGCTGCCCGGCCGCCTCGCCGAGATCGCTGCCTGCTGCCTTGCGCGAGACACCCGCAACAAGCTCAAGGTCGGACGCGGAGTCGATTGCAGCGACAAGCGCCTTGCCGACCCAGCCGGTGCAGCCGGCAAGCGTGATGCGGATCATCGGAAACTCCCAACATAAGGCTGGAAACAATTGAGTTCGATCATCCGCCCCTTACAGTTCGAGGCTTGGATGCGGCTGGGGGAATCGAACCGATGCGTGTCACTGTCAACGGAGTGCGCCTCTATGTCGACATCGAAGGTGCGGGGCTCGCGCCCGATGGCCCGGCCATGCGGGAAAAGCCAACGCTGATCCTGCTTCATGGCGGTCCAGGCGCCGACCACAGCATCTACAAACCCGGGTTCTCCGGACTTAGCGATATCGCCCAGATCGTCTATTACGATCATCGCGGCTGCGGCCGCAGCGAAGACGGCCCGCGTGAGAGTTGGACATTGGACCAGTGGGCCGATGACCTGAAGGTGCTCTGCGACACACTCGGCATCGAAAGACCGATCATCCTCGGCACGTCATTCGGGGGCTTTGTCGCGCAGGCCTATGCGACGCGCCATCCCGGGCATGCCGCCAAGCTGATCCTGATTTCCACGGCCGCCAAGTTCGATTTCCCGGCGGTCTACGCAGCCTTCGAACGGGTCGGTGGTCCACGAGCCAGTCAGGCGGCCCGAAACTACTGGTCGGCGCCCGCGCCTGAGACACGTGCGCCCTATACTGAGATTTGCTTTCCGCTCTACGCAGCGCGACCGCGAACCGGCTCGACCGATTGGATACAGAGGCTCATCTCGCGCAACGAGACAGGCGTCTGGTTCAATGGCCCGCACAACGAACAGGGCCGCTTCGATTTTCGCGCCGCGCTGGGAGCCGTGAATTGCCCAGTCCTCGTTATGGGGGGCGAGGAAGACCCCATCACGCCGATTGCCTTCAGCGAGACGATTGCAGCGTGCCTTCCGCCCGAATCGGTTCGTTTCAAGCGTTTCGCTGGTTGCGGCCACGGCATCGTCGGCGACGACCCAGAGGCCGCGTTCGCGACGATCCGCGAGTTCATTCTCGATGAAGCGTGATATCGCTCAGAGTGCGAGCCGCATCAGCGGCCGCCCCTCCTTCTGCCGCGCGACCTCGACGAAGCCGGCTCGCAGGAAGACCCGCTCGGCGCCAACATAAAGGCCCTCGCTGCTACGCTTGAATTCATGGTCCATGGGGGCAGCCTCGAGCAGGCGGGCCCCGTTCTCGCGCGCGAAAATGATCCCGCCGTCGAGCAGCGCCGCCGTGACGCCCCTGCCCCGCCACGCCTTGCGGACGAAGAAACAGGACGCCGCCCAGACGCGCTCATCGTCGGCCGGCGCATCCGGCAGCGGCGTCGAGGCGCGCCGCGGATTGTTCCATTCGGGAATGTCGCGCCGAGGGCCGACCTGGAGCCAGCCGACACAGGTCTCGTGATCATGGGCCAGGACGCCAGGGGACGGCCCCTCGCGAACCCGTTGCTCGAACAATTGCCGGGCCCCCTCCCCCAATAGCGGCAGGCGCTGCTTCTGGGGCATGCGGAAATGGTTGCACCAGCAGCCATAGCAGGGCCCCTTCGGACCGAAGAGATCCTCGAGATCCGGCCAGCGCTCGGGCGCCAGCGGCAGAACAGTGAAGGCAAAGGCCGACATTCTCCTGGTCCCTTTCGCCAGCGGCACGAGGGGGCTCGACTCATCGGCCCCAGGCTGAGATGACTCAGCAATCGAGATGGAGACTGCCGCCATGTCCTTCGAGCTTTTTGCCGCTTATCTCGTTGCCTGCTTCGTCATCGTCATCGTGCCGGGCCCGACCGTAACACTGATCATCGCCAACAGCCTGAAGCATGGTGCCCGCGCCGGGCTCCTGAATGCGGCAGGAACCCAGCTCGGCCTCGCGATCATGATCGCGATCGTCGGCATCGGCCTGAGCTCGGTCATCGCGGCGATGGGCCACTGGTTCGACTGGGTGCGGCTCGCCGGCGCCGCCTATCTGATCTGGCTCGGCTGGAAGATGGTCCGGGCCGGCGGCGTCGAGGATGGCGCCATGCAGGCCCGAGCACCGCGCGGCGGGTTCTTCCTGCAAGGCGTCCTGGTCGCGCTCAGTAATCCGAAGACACTGCTCTTCTTTGGTGCCTTCTTCCCGCAATTTCTCGACCCCGCCCGCGATCACGTCACGCAGATCGCGATCATGGGGCTGACCGCGATGCTCTTCGCCGCGGTCAGCGACAGCGGCTATGCGCTGCTTTCGGGGCGGGCGGGACGGCTGCTGTCGCAGAAGCGCGTGCGCCTGCTCTCGCGCGTCAGCGGCGGCTTCCTGATTGGCGGCGGCCTCTGGCTGGGCTCGTCGCGCGCCAGTTGATCCGCCGCCTCAGGCCTCACCAGGCGATCGCTTCGCCCTTCCAGGTCCGGAAGCTGTTGGTGTCGGAGATGCCGGACCGGTCGATCGTTGCGATCAGGCCGGCGGCGCTTTCTGTCGGCGGAATGTCGGCTCCGCCACCGCCCATGTCGGTCTGCACCCAGCCCGGATGGAACAGCAGGATGCTGACGCCGCGCTCGCGCACGGCGTTGCCGAACACGACCATGGCCATGTTCACGGCCGATTTCGAAGAGCGATAGGCGAGCGCCCCCGAGGGATTGCCGGCGATCGAGCCCATGCGGCTGCTGATCGTCGCGATCTTGCGCCCTTGCGAGGCCTCGACATTGGGCAGGAATGCCTGCGCCACGCGCAGCGGCGCATAGACATTGACCTCGAACACGTCGCGCCAGGCGTCGAAATCCATGTCGAGCGCGCCCTGCTTGTCGCGCGGGCCGTAGACGCCTGCATTGTTGACCAGGACATCGATCGGTCGGTCGGCGAGCGCAGCCTTGGCAGCGGCGACGCTCGCATCGGACGTCACATCGAGGGTGACCGGCGTGACGAGCCCGCCATGCTTGGCGACCAGCGCCACAAGGCCGGGACTTGCCGGATCGCGCGCGGCGGCGATGACATGGTCGCCACGCGCCACCAGGGCGGTAGCAAGAGCAAGGCCGATGCCGCGATTGGCGCCGGTGATCATCCAGGTCTGAGGCATATCCATCTCCCGTGTGGAGACAGGACCTAAGCGTCAGCCCTTCGCTTTTCCATAGCCTCCCGCCGTCGGCGTGATCACGGTCACGGCCTCGCCCGCCTCGAGCAGCGTCTGGTCGCTCGGCTTCAGTTCCTCGACGGCTCCGGAAAGCCGGCGGACGATCGTCTTGCCGAGCTGCCCCGCTTCACCGCCCTTGACGCCGAAGGGGCGCACGCGGCGATGCGAGGCGAGGATCGCGCAGTCCATCCGCTCGCGGAAGCGGATCGTGCGGCTGGTGCCATCGCCGGCATTCCATTCGCCCTTGCCGCCCGAGCCCGGGCGAATGTGGAAATCCTCAAGCACGACGGGGAAACGCGTCTCCAGGATCTCCGGATCGGTCAGGCGCGAATTGGTCATGTGGACATGCACGCCGGAGGTTCCATTGAAGCCCGGCCCCGCCGGCGAGCCGGAGCAGATCGTCTCGTAGTACTGATACTGATCATTGCCGAAGGTCAGGTTGTTCATCGTTCCCTGCGAGGCCGACATCGCCTCGAGCGCACCGAACAGCGTATTGGTGACAGCCTGGCTGACCTCGACATTGCCGGCAACGACGGCCGCCGGATAGTGCGGCGCCAGCATCGAGCCTTCCGGCACGACGATCCTGATCGGTCGCAGGCAGCCCGCGTTCATGGGAATCGCGTCATCGACCATGACGCGGAAGACATAGAGCACCGCCGCACGGGTCACCGGCGCAGGCGCGTTGAAATTGTCCTCGCGCTGCGGCGAGGTGCCGGTGAAATCGACCGTCGCCTCGCGCCTCGAACGATCGATCGTGATCTTCACCTTGATCGCGCAGCCCTGATCCATCGGATAAGTGAACTCGCAATCATGCAGCTTGGCGAGCAGCCGTGCGACGCTCTCGGCCGCATTGTCCTGGACATGGCCCATATAGGCCTGGACCACGTCGAGGCCGAAGGAGCGGATCATCTTCTTCAGCTCCGCCACGCCCTTCTCATTGGCGGCGATCTGCGCCTTGAGGTCGTTGACGTTCTGCACGACGTTGCGGACGGGATAGCGCGCCCCAGTCAGCAGCTTGACCAGCTCCTCCTCGCAGAAGCGGCCCTGATCGACGATCTTGAAATTGTCGATATAGACGCCCTCTTCCTCGATATGCGTCGCCAGCGGCGACATCGAGCCGGGCGCCACGCCACCGACATCGGCATGGTGGCCACGGCTCGCCACCCAGAACAGGATGTTCCTGTCTTCGGCATCGAAGACCGGGGTGCAGACCGTGATGTCGGGCAGATGCGTGCCGCCATTATAGGGCGCATTGAGGCAATAGACGTCACCCGGCCGGATGACGGGGTTGTTCCTGATCACCGTCTCGACCGACTTGTCCATCGAGCCGAGATGCACCGGCATATGCGGCGCGTTGGCGACGAGGCTCGCGGTCGAGTCGAACACGGCGCAGGAGAAGTCGAGCCGCTCCTTGATGTTCACGGAATAGGCGGTGTTCTGCAGCGTCACGCCCATCTGCTCGGCGATCGACATGAACAGGTTGTTGAAGATCTCGAGCATGACGGGATCGGCCTTGGTGCCGATCGCGGCATTCTGCACCAGCGCCTTGCTGCGATGCAGGACGAGATGGTCCTTGGCCGTCAGCTTCGCACTCCAGCCGTCCTCAACGACGACGGTCTGGTTCGCTTCGATGATGATGGCGGGTCCCGCGACGCTCTGCCCCGGAGCCATCGCTTCGCGCCGCACGATCGCGGCTTCGTGCCACTGCCCCTTCGAGAACAGGCGCGTGCGTTCGGCAACCGCCGGTTCACCGGCCCGCTCGCCTGCCGCCGCCTCCTCGAACCTGGCGCCCCCGCCAACGGCCTCGACCTCGACCGCCTCGACGACCAAGGCCTTGGTCTCGTCCATGAAGCCGAAGCGCGCCTTATGCGCGACCTGGAAAGCTTCCTGCATCTCGGCCCGGCTGCCGGACGCAATCGCGATCGCCGTATCGGTGCCGGCATAGCGGATATGGGCTCGGATATGGATGGCGATCTCGCCATCCGGCACGCCTTGCCCGATCAGCTCGGCGCGCGTCTCGGCACCCAGCCGCTCGGCCACCTCCGCAATCGCGGCCTTGACCTCGGCATCGAGCGGTACGTCGAGCGCGGCCGTCCGCGTCGAGCGGATCTCGGCGAGCCCCATGCCATAGGCCGAGAGCAGGCCGGAGAACGGGTGCAGCAGCACGGTCTTGATGCCGAGCGCATCGGCGACGAGGCAGGCGTGCTGCCCGCCTGCACCACCAAACGAGTTCAAGGCATAGCGGGTGATGTCATAGCCACGCTGCACCGAGATCTTCTTGATCGCCTCGGCCATATTGGCGACGGCAATCTGGATGAAGCCGTCGGCGACCTCTTCAGCGCTGCGGCCGTCGCCGACCTCAGCCGCAAGCTTCGCGAATTTGGCGCGGACCGCGTCCACATCGAGCGGTTGATCATGCTGCTCGCCAAAGATCGCCGGGAAATAGGCCGGGATCAGCTTGCCGACCATGACATTCGCGTCGGTGACCGCGAGCGGGCCTCCGCGTCGATAGGCGGCCGGCCCCGGATTGGCGCCGGCCGAATCCGGGCCGACGCGGAAGCGCGCGCCGTCGAAATGCAGGATCGAGCCGCCACCAGCCGCAACTGTATGGATCAGCATCATCGGCGCGCGCATCCGCACGCCGGCGACCTCGGTCTCGAAAGCGCGCTCATACTCGCCATCGAAATGCGCGACATCGGTGGAGGTGCCACCCATGTCGAAGCCGATCACCTTGTCGAACCCGGCCGAACGCCCGGTCTCGGCCAGGCCGACGACGCCCCCGGCGGGGCCCGACAAGATTGCATCCTTGCCCTGGAACAGCTCTGCCGCGGTGAGGCCACCGGACGACATCATGAACATCAGCCGTGCGCCGGTGCGCCCGATGTCGAGCTCTTCGGAAACCTGCGCGACATAGCGCCCGAGAATCGGCGAGAGATAGGCATCAACCACAGCCGTATCGCCACGCCCGACCAGCTTGATCAGCGGCGAGACCTCGTGGCTGACCGACACCTGCGGAAAGCCGATCTCTCGGGCGATGCGCGCTGCCACCTGCTCATGTTGGGGATAGCGATAGGCGTGCATGAAGGCGATCGCCACGGCGCGGAAACCGGCATCGTACTGTTCCTGCAGGGCCGTGCGGATCGCGGCCTCGTCCGGAGCCCGTTCGACCGCGCCATCGGCCAGCACGCGTTCCGCGATCTCGACCACCGCCTCGTAGAGCTGCTCGGGCTTGATGATCTCCTTGGCGAAGATGTCGGGCCGCGCCTGGTAGCCGATGCGGAGCGCATCGCGGAAACCCTTCGTGGTGACGAGCAGCGTACGGTCGCCCTTGCGCTCGAGCAGGGCATTTGTCGCAACCGTGGTGCCCATGCGCACCTCGCCGATGCGTCCGGCGGGGATGATCTCGCCGGGCTTGAGGCCGAGATGGTCGCGGATGCCCTGGACGGCGGCGTCGCGATAGGCGCCCGGATTCTCCGAGAGCAGCTTCCTGGCGTGAAGCTTGCCTGCCGGATCGCGGCCGATCACGTCGGTGAAGGTGCCGCCGCGGTCGATCCAGAAATCCCAATGGCTCGCCGTCATGACACTCTCCCCAGCGTGGCGTGAATTCGTTTCGACAATTCATCGATAAATCGTCGATGAAATATTGACAAGGCGGATTCGGCGGCTACGATCGCAATTGTGACCGGAACATGGCTGAGGGGCCGGGCCGGTCGAGGGAGGATGCGATGACAGGATCGACCCTGGCAATCGGACTCGGCACGCGCCGGCGGTCCCGCGCGGCGGCCCCGCTGCGGCCGACACCTATGGCGTGGGGCGCTCGATGATCCGCACGGCCCTCGACAAGCTCTATCTCTTTGCAGGTTACGCGGCGGGTTTCTTCCTGGTCGCCATCTTCGTCCTGATGATGGGCCTCTCCATCGGACGCGAAATCGGCTTCAACATTCCTGCCGGCGATGATTTCGCGTCCTGGAGCATGGCAGCGCTGGCTTTTCTCGGCCTCGCGCATACTTTCAAATCCGGCGAGATGATCCGGGTCGGCCTCCTGATCGATCGTTTCAAGGGGCGCACGCGCTGGGCCTTCGAGGTCTTCTCGCTCGTGCTTGGTCTCGGCTTCACCGGCTTCTTTGCCTGGCACGCTGTGGTGATGACCTGGCAATCCTATGAGTTCAACGATGTTGCCGGCGGCGTCGTGCCGATGCCGCTCTGGATTCCGCAACTCGGCTTCTCCGGCGGATTGGTCATCCTCTTCATCGCCTTCGTCGATGAGTTCGTTCACGTCGTCCTGCGTGGCAACGAGCCCCGCTATGAGAAGCCGCCCCCGCAAAGCGACGAAGAAGTCGTCGAGCGCGCGATGCAGAGCGGGGTCTGAACCATGGCGATGATCGAGATTTCTGGACTGCTGCTCATCCTGCTGGCTGTCTTCCTCGCCGGCGGCGTCTGGATCGCCATCTCGCTGATGGCCTGCGGCTGGGTCGCGATGCAATTCGTCGGCGGCGGCATCCCCGCCGGCTCGGTGCTCGCGACGACGATCTGGGGCAACAGCGCTTCCTGGACGCTTGCCGCCTTGCCGCTCTTCATCTGGATGGGCGAAATCCTTTACCGTACGAAACTTTCGGAAGAGATGTTCCGCGGCCTCGCCCCGTGGCTAAATTGGCTCCCTGGCCGTCTGATGCATGTCAACGTCCTGGCCTGCGGCATCTTCGGCTCGGTCTCCGGTTCCTCGGCCGCGACCTGCGCCACCGTCGCCAAGATCGCCCTGCCGGAGCTGAAGAAGCGGGGCTATGACGAGACGGTCAGCCTCGGCTCGCTCGCCGGCGCCGGCACGCTGGGCATCCTGATCCCGCCCTCGATCACCATGGTCGTCTATGCCGTCGCGGCCAATGTCTCGATCATCCAGGTCTTCCTCGCCGGCTTCCTGCCGGGCCTGCTCGTGATGGCACTCTACTCCGGCTACATCATCGTCTGGCACATGCTGAACCCGGACAAGGCGCCGCCGCCGGAGCCGAGCATGCCCCTGCGCGAGAAGCTGCGGGAATCGGCCAATCTCATCCCCTGCATGCTGCTGATCGCGCTCGTCTTCGTCTCGCTGCTGATGGGTTGGGCGACAGCAACCGAATGTGCGGCCTGGGGCGTTCTCGGCTCCTTCGGCGTCGCCTGGTGGTCGGGGTCTCTGACCCGCGAAGCCTTCTGGGCCAGCGTGATGGGCACCACCCGCATCACCTGCATGATCATGCTGATCCTGGCCGGCGCTTCCTTCATGTCGACCTCGATGGCCTATACCGGCATCCCGGCTGCCCTGGCGGAATGGGTCGACAGCCTGCATCTCTCGCCCTACGCGCTGATCGCGGCGTTGACGGTGATGTACATCGTGCTCGGCGCGGCACTTGATGGAATCTCGATGATCGTGCTGACCACGGCCATCGTCATTCCGATGATCAAGCAGGCCGGTTTCGACCTGGTCTGGTTCGGCATCTTCCTGGTGCTCATCGTCGAGATGGCGGAGGTCTCGCCTCCGGTCGGGTTCAACCTCTTCGTGCTCCAGACCATGTCGGGCAAGGATTCCAATACGGTGGCGCTCGCCGCCCTACCCTTCTTTTTTCTACTGGTCGTGGCGGTCGCGATCATTACGATCTTCCCGCAAATCGTGATGATCCTGCCGCAACTGGCCTTTCCGGGATGATGCAGCGTCAACAACAAGGGGACGGAGACACCATCATGAAACGAAGCGACTTCATTAAGGGCTTTCTTGCGGCCGGTGTCGCAGCCGGCGCTCTGGCGCTCTCCGCGACAGCGGTCTCGGCACAGACCAAATGGAACCTCCCGAACGCCTACCCGACAGACAACCCGCACACCGAAAACCTCGTCGCCTTTGCAAAGGATGTCGAGACGGCGACCGGCGGCAAGCTGACGATCACGGTCCATGCCAATGCCGCGCTGTTCAAGGCGCCCGAGATCAAGCGCGCCGTGCAGACCGGCCAGGCCCAGATGGGCGAAGTACTGATGTCGATCCACGAGAACGAGGATCCGATCTTCGGCATCGACGTCGTACCGTTCCTGGCGACCAGCTTCCCGGAATCGAAGAAGCTCTACGCGGCCTCGAAGCCGGCGATCGAGAAGAAGCTCGCAAGCCAGGGCATCAAGCTCCTCTTCATGGTCCCCTGGGCGCCGCAGGGCGTCTACGCCAAGAAGGACCTGAACTCGACGGACGACATGAAGGGGCTGAAATGGCGCTCCTACAATGTCGGCACGGCGCGGCTCGGCGAAATGCTCGGCATGCAGTCGGTGACGATCCAGGCCGCAGAGCTGCCCCAGGCGCTCGCCACCGGCGTGGTCAACTCCTTCATGTCGTCTGGCGGCACGGGCTTCGACTCGAAGGTCTGGGAATCGCTGACACATTTCTATGACGTGCAGGCCTGGATCCCGAAGGATGCGACCTTCGTCAACAAGGCAGCCTTCGACGCCCTCGACAAGCCGACGCAGGATGCGCTGCTCAAGGCGTCTGCGGCGGCCGAGGAGCGCGGCTGGAAGGCCTGGGAGGCCAAGACCGGCTGGTATCTCGACCAGCTCAAATCCAAGGGCATGAAGGTGCAGGCGCCGAGCACGGAACTCGCCGCCGGCTTCAAGAAGGCCGGCGAAACCCTGACCTCCGACTGGCTGAAGAAGGCCGGCGCCGACGGCCAGGCCGTGATCGACGCCTACAAGAGGATGTGAGCCCGACCGGCCCAATCCCTCACGAACGGCCGCTTCGTGCGGCCGTTCGCACGTCCGGCGCCACGACGGCTGCCTTGCATGAGAGCGCCAGAGACGATGTCCACATCGGCCCCCCCGCCCCCGAAACCACCGGCTGAGCTGGCCGACGCGCTGCTCGGCCCGATCGTCTCGTCCGGCCACCTGGCCTCGGGCGCGATGCCGGCGCTCTCCGAGTTCGAGTTTGCGCTCAGCATGACAGTGCACGCCTTCCAGCGCTGGATGCTCCGCGCCATGACCTCGGCCGGCATTCCGGATCTCACGCCGGTGGATGTGCTGGTGCTGCACAACGTCAACCACCGCGGCAAGCCGAAGCGCCTCGCCGATATCTGCCTCGTCCTCAATATCGAGGACACCTATGTCGTGAACTACGCACTCAAGAAGCTCGAGCGGCTCAAGCTGATCAAGAGCGGGCGCAAGGGCAAGGAAAAGACCGTCGCAATCACCCCGGCGGGCGAGGATGCCTGCCGGCGCTACGCCCAGATCCGCGAGCAGCTCCTGGTCAAATCCGTGCTGGCGCTCGGCATGGATCCGGTGCGCCTCTCGGAGATCGCAGCGACCATGCGCTCGCTGTCAGGCCAGTACGACCAGGCCGCGCGGGCCGCGGCCAGCTTGTAGGCGCGTGCCGAGCCTCATACTGGATTTCGTCGGGGGAAATAGCCGCGAACGCCCCTCGAATGGTGGAGATCATCGCCAGGCAGCAGCCTGCTACGCCGTCACGCAGCAACTTGTGCCCCGGTAGGTCTGAAGGCTTTGAAGAGAGTGCCGCCAATGGCGCGCGCCGCCGCCAGATGCTTGGCCCGATCATCCTGCCCCGAACCAAGCAGGAGCTCGGACGTCACGACAGGGGCGCCGCAATAATCGAAGATTCCGTGGTCGATCTGGGTCTTCATCGCGCCGAAATAGCCGTGTCGGGCATAGGTTCGCAGGCTGGCGCCACCGATGGCGACCAGATGGACCGGGAGATGGCCGAGCCTCTTCACCATCGGTGTATCCGGGCCTTCGTCATAGGCCCATCCATTGGCGAAGACGCGATCGATCCAGCCCTTGAGAAGCGCCGGCATCGACCACCAATAGACGGGATAGACCAGGACAAGGGCATCGGCGCGATCGATCCGCACCTGCTCGGCGATAATGTCGGCCGGTGGCAGCACCTCGCGACGGTGCACTGCGAGATCGGCCTCGGTGAAGCGTGGGTCGAAACCTTCGGCCGCGAGATCGGCGATTTCGAAGGAATTGCCCGGCCCGGACAGGGACACTCCCTCCCCGACATGCGCAGCGACGCCATGACTGAGCGACGCACGATCAGGATGGGCGACGACAATGAGCGCGTGCATTTCAAGAACTCCGGCTGAGTGATTGCGGGGGGAACCCGAGTGATATATACTTTTAGTAAGTTACTTTTGGTATATAAATATGTCAAGCCCCGGACCGAACGATCACCCACCAGCTCTGCCGCCGCGTCGCCGCCTGGCGAGGGAAGACCGCTATCGCCAGCTTCTGGAGGTCGCGTGGCGGCTGATCCGGGAGGAGGGAACGGAGGCACTGACGCTGGGGCGGCTAGCCGAGCGGTCAGGGGTGACAAAACCCGTCGTCTACGACCATTTCGGCACACGCAGCGGGCTGCTGGCAGCGCTTTACCAGGAGTTCGACGCGCGCCAGACAGCACTCATGGATGCCGCGCTCGACGCGAGCGAACCGACCTTGGCAGGCAGGGCAGCGGTCATCGCGTCATCCTATGTCGACTGCGTGCTCCTCCAGGGCCGTGAGATCCCTGGCGTGATCGCGGCGCTTGCCGGCGCGCCCGAGCTCGCAAAGCTCAAGCGCGATTACGAAGCGATCTTCATGGGGAAGTGCCGAGCCGCGCTCGCGCCCTTCGCCGGCTCCGGTACGATTGCTCCAGCGGGCCTCTGGGCGCTGCTCGGTTCAGCCGAGGCCCTGTCTTCTGCCGCCGCGGCGGGAGACATCACGGCCGCGCAGGCTCAGGACGAGCTCTTCGAGACGATCGTCGCAATGGTTGCCAGAAGCGCGCGCGGCGGTTCTCCGTCGGGCGCCGGCGGCATGTGAAACCGCGCAACGACCGCCCGCCGCGTCTCAGAAGCTGAGCCTGGCCTGGAGCTGGCCGCCAAGGCGGTTGGGGGGGCGCCGGATAGGCTGAGATAGCCGGCAACCGCCAGTCCGTGGATCTGACTGCCATCGTCGAGCCGCAGGCGGAACCCACTTTGCGACGAGTACGATCGCTGGACCTCGATCAAGCTCGCAATGTACGCCAACACACGCCGCGCAGCGGATCGGGCGCGGCCAGCGTCCTTGCCCGACGCGGGCCGCGCCGCCTCGAGAGCGGCCCGTGCCCGGCACGCCGGCCGCATGAGGCCCCGCCCTACTCCGGCAGGCTCGCAAAGAGTGCGGCGTACTCACTCTCGAGCTTCGCCTGCCGGGACCAGAAACCACGCGGCGTCTGCCCCGCAAGCTGGTCCTCGAGCAGGCCGAGATGCATGTGCCAGCCGCCGGAGACATTCGTCATCGCAGCCTGGTCGGCGAGCTTGCGATGGGTCAGCACCAGCAGCACCTTGCCATCCCTCGGACTGAGCTCGAAGGTGATCTCCGAGAGGGGATTGCCGTCCCCGTCCCAGGTGAAGGCAAGCGCATGTGGCGGCTCGCAGCGGGTGATCGTCCCGGTCGCGAGAAATCCCTTGTCATTCACCTCGCGATAGCGCTCGGGCGGCGGCTCATCGGTGATCTCCGAATGCTTGAACAGAAGCTTCGTCTCACCGCCGACGCGCAGGTCGAAATCACCAGAGGCCAACCAGGTGCCGCGCTTGCCGGACTCCGCCAGATAGGCCCAGACGCGTTCGACCGGCCCCGGCAGGAGCCGCTCGAACCGCACCGCGCCACTTTCAAGAACAGTGCCATACTCACTCATCCGTCTCTCCCTCATGACTGTCGGCTTGCGCCAGTTTCTGCCCCAATATGTCGAGTCGCGAGCCCCAGAAGCCGCGGACCTTCTTCACCCAGAGATCGAATGTATCGAGCCCGTCAGGATCGAGCCGGTAGATGCGACGCTGGCCGCTGACTTCGACCCTGACGAGGCCAGCCTCCTTCAGCACCTTCAGATGCTGCGAGATCGCCGGCGCGCTGATGCTGAACCGCGCTGTGATCTCACCGGCCGCCAGGGCACCTTCACCGAGCATCTCGATGATGCGGCGGCGCGTCGGGTCGGCGAGAGCGATGAAGCGGTCCATGCATCGTTAATTAGTCATTCGCTTAATTAAGTCAATAATTAAATTAACGCCTCCCCCCTCTGCCCTGCGCGCACAACCCCTGCGCGTGGCACCACTTGCCTCGCGGAGCGCGAAAGGCGACAGGAAACGCCCAGCCGATAGGTATTTCTGCAGACCACCATGCCCACCAAAAACGCCACCTTGACCGGCATCACGATGATGCTGCTCGGCATCCTGCTGTTCTCCGTGAATGACGTGCTGGGGAAATGGCTGGTCGCAACCTATACGATCGGCCAGGTGGTGCTGCTGCGCAGCGTCGCGGCGCTGATCTTGATCGCCCCGTTCGTGGTGAAGCAGGGCATTGGTCGCACATTGCGCCCGGAGCGGCCGTGGCTGCAGGTGCTGCGCGTGACGCTTGGCTCCTGCGAAGTCGCGCTGTTCTACTGGGCGGTATCCTACCTGCCTTTGGCCGACACCATGACACTCTGGCTCGCCGCTCCAGTCTGGGCGGTGATCCTGGCTGCGCTGCTGCTCGGAGAACGGGTCGATGCCGGGCGCTGGCTCGCCGTCGTCGTCGGCTTCATCGGTGTCGCCGTTGCATTGAACCCGTCTGGCCAGAGCCTGACCCTTCCGGCCATCATCGCGCTCGTCGGCAGCGTCTCCTTCGCGGCCATGATGATCATGGGCCGCCAATTGCGCGGCACGCCGGATGTGACGCTCGTGGCCTGGCAAACGCTGGGCGCCTTTGTCATGGGGCTGATCCTGCTGCCCTTCGGCTGGACGACGCCGAGCGTCGCCCATATCGGGCTGCTCGGCTTGCTCGGTATCGTCGCCATGGCCGCACATCTCTGCGTCACACGCTCGCTCAAGCTGGCGGAGGCCTCTGTCGTCGTGCCGTACCAGTATACGCTGATCGTCTGGGCCCTGATCTTCGGCTGGTTCATCTTTGGCGACTGGCCGTCGCTCTCGATGCTGATCGGCTCGGGCCTCATCGTGGTTGCCGGCCTCGCCCTGATGGTGCTCGAACGGCGGGCGGGAAAGGCCACTGAGATGCTCGACCCGCCCTGAGGCGCGCCGCGCTCCCGCTGACGAGGCAGGCCCGGACATTCTCATGCATTCGCCTCGCCCTCCCCGCGCGGGCTCTGCAGTCGACGCCTGGCGGCGGCCATGCCACACCAAGAGCTCATCTCAATAAGGCCGAGCCGCTAGACGAGACGAGGCCAGCCCCACGAGGACGCCCATGGCCCTGATCACCTATCTCACCACGACCCGTTTCGGCTTCGGCGAGGTCGCCGGCATCGATGCCGATCTCACCGCGCTGGGCATGCGCAAGCCACTGATCATTGCGGACAAGGGCGTCGTCGCTGTCGGTCTCGTCGGCACGGTTCAGGCGCATTCTCCAGCCTTGCAGGCCGCCCCGATCTTCGATGCCACGCCGACCAACCCGACAGAGGAGGCCGTGCTCGCAGCACTGGCGCTGTATCGCGAAAACGGATGCGACGGGCTTGTCGCCATTGGCGGCGGCTCGCCAATCGATCTCGCCAAGGGCGTGGCGCTGCTCGCAGGTCATGATGGACCACTCGAAACCTATGCGGCGATCCTCGGCGGCATTCCGAAAGTGACCGCAGCCGTCGCGCCGGTGATCGCGATCCCCACCACCTCGGGCACCGGCAGCGAGGTAGGGCGCGCCGCGCTGATCACCCTGAAGGATGGGCGCAAGCTCGGCTTCATCTCGCCACATCTGATTCCAAGGCTCGCGATCTGCGACCCCGAGCTCACGCTCGCCCTGCCTGCCTGGCTTACCGCCGCAACCGGCATGGATGCGATCACCCATTGCATCGAGACCTATCTCAGCCCGCGCGAGAACCCGCCCGCCGAGGCGATCGCACTCGACGGGCTGAAGCGCGCAGTCGCACATATCGAGCGGGCCGTGACCGATGGATCCGATCGCGAAGCCCGCAAGGAGATGATGATGGCGGCCCTTCAGGGCGGCCTGACCTTCCAGAAGGGCCTCGGCGCGGTGCATGCGCTCTCCCACCCGCTTGGTGGCCTCAAGGACATTTCGCTTCACCACGGCACGCTGAACGCCGTATTGCTGCCGGCAGTGCTGCGCTTCAACGAGCCGGAATGCGGCCTGAAATACGTGCAGATCCGGCGTGCGCTCGATCTCGCTCCCGACACCGACCTCGCCAACTGGATCGCCGACCTGAGCCAGCGCCTCGGCATGCCGGCCTCCCTCACGCAAATGGGCGTCCCGCGCAGCGTCGTCCCGGCCATAGCCGAAGCTGCGGTGAAGGATCACTCTACGGCAAGCAACCCGCGCGCGGCGGCTGCCGCCGATTATGTCGCAATGCTGGAGGCCTCCTTCTGAGCAGCAACGCGCTCTACGCAGCCGGATCGAAAATGACACAGTCGCGGTCCGGTTGCCCTTCATTGGCGCCAATCACCTTGACCCTCCCCCGTCCGAACGTCATCGTGCGGCATCAGATTCACCCAGCCTGCACGAGGCTTGCCCCTATGCGCCGCGCCCTGCTGAAAACCACCCTCGTCGCAGCGACTTGCCTTGCTGCGACCATCAGCGTCGAGGCCACGAGCCGCCGCTATGTCGACCCGGCGGATCGGGCCGAGGCACGCATCATTCCGATGTATGGCAACCTGCCGGCCTGCGAGGATCCCGCCGTCCTCAGCGAGATCACAAGCTGGTTCAATTCGCGAGAGGCCAAATTCTGGGGGCCGCTGCAGGCGGTCGCCTATGATCGCATCCGCCCCATCGGCTTCCGACCCTGGGGCGACGATTTCATCCCGCGCCGCTTCTGCACGGGGCGGATCGCGTTGAATGACGGCTCGCTGCACCGCATCGACTACTCAGTGCGCGAGAATCTCGGCCTCTTCGGCTTGACCTGGAACGTCAACTGGTGCGTCAACGGCCTCGATCGGGGTCTTTCCTACGCGCCCAATTGCCAGATGGCCCGGCCCGGCCCCGAAAAGTAACCTCCGGCTGTGAGACTGCCGCGCGCCTGGTTTTCGATGCTGGCGCTGCTTGGCCTTATGGCCCCGGGCGCGCAAGCGCAGGGGCAATATGGCCGCGGCGGCGTTCCCGGTGATTTCGACTTCTACGTTCTCGCCCTGTCATGGTCGCCGGGCTTCTGCGAACTGGACGGCGGACGCGGGCACGCCCGCGAGCAATGCGAGAGCGGCGCCAATCTCGGCTTCGTCGTGCATGGCCTCTGGCCGCAGAACGAGCGCGGCTACCCCACTGATTGCGGACCGGCCGGCCGCACGCCTTCTCGCATCGCCCTCGACCAGGCCGACGGCCTGTTCCCGTCCGAGGGGCTCGCCCGCTATGAATGGCGCAAGCACGGCACCTGTTCGGGCTCGAGCCCGAACGACTATTTTTCGGATGTCCGGCGCGCCCGCCAGAAGGTCGCGATTCCTCCGGCGCTGCAGAAGGCGGATCGCGATCAGAGCTGGACCGCGATCGATCTCGAGCGCGCCTTCGCTGCGGCGAATCCAGGCTTGCGCAGCGACATGATGTCGATCGCCTGCAAACGCGGTGTGCTGCAGGAAGTCAGGATCTGCTTCAGCAAGGACCTGCGCAATTTCCGCACCTGCCAGGAGGTCGACCGTTCCGGCTGCCGCACGCGCGACATCACCGTGAAAGCTCAACGCTGACAGAGCGCTGCGAGGCGGCTAAGACCGCTTCATGAATTATCATCACAGCTTCCACGCCGGAAATTTCGCCGACATCCTCAAGCATGTCGTGCTGATGCGCATCCTGACTCATCTCGGCGCCAAGGATACGCCCTATCGCGTCATCGACACCCATGCCGGTGCCGGCCGTTACGATCTCGGCTCCGAGGAAGCGCTGCGCACGCATGAATGGAAGGACGGCGTGGCTCGGCTCGACCAGTCGCCGCTCGCCTCCAGCGTGGAGGCGTTGCTGGCACCATGGCGCGAAGCTGTCGCGGTCGCACGGGAAAGCCATGGCGCCGGCAGCTATCCCGGCTCGCCCTGGCTCTGCCGACACGCCATGCGGGCGGAGGACCGGCTTATCGCCGCCGAACTGCATCCAACCACTTACAAGAAGCTCGCCGCGATGCTCGGTCGCGATTCGCGCTGCAAGGCGCTGGCGATCGACGGCTGGACGGCGCTGCGCGCCAATGTCCCGCCGAAGGAACGACGCGGACTCGTGTTGATCGACCCGCCCTTCGAGGAGAAGGACGAGTTCGCGTCGATGGCGGCCGAGTTCATTGCCGCGCACCGCAAATGGCCGACCGGCATTTACGCGCTCTGGTATCCGGTCAAGGAGCGCCGGGCCGCCGACGGCCTCGTGAATGCGATCGAGGATGCCGGCATCGGTCGCCTGCTCAGGCTCGAGATCGATGTCGACCGCCCCGAAGCCGCGGGAGGTCTCGGGGCCACCGGTCTGCTTGTGGTCAATCCGCCCTGGAAACTGGCGGAGGAAGCTCTCCTTCTGTTGCCGGCATTGTGCGAACGCCTCGCGCAAGGCCCGCGGCCGCGCTACCGTTGCGAGCCGATCCGCCCGGACGGCTGACATCTCCAGAACTGACCGGAATATGACCGATGCTGACCTTGCGCACCTCCCCAGCCTCCCCCTTCGGCCGCAAGGTCAAAATTGCCGCCCATGAGCTCGATCTCCTGGGCCGCATCGAGATCGTCGCGGCGGATACCACCGATCCCAAGGACACGTTGCGCGCCCAGAACCCGCTCGGCAAGATTCCGGCGCTGGTGCTCGAGGACGGCTCGGCACAGTTCGATTCCCGCGTCATCGCCGAGTATCTCGACCATCTCGCCGGTGGCGGCCTGATTCCGTCAGGCGAAGCGCGCTTTGCGCAGTTGCGCCTGCAAGCGCTGGCAGACGGCATCTGTGATGCGGCCCTGCTTCAGGTCTATGAAGGCCGGTTCAGGACGCCCGAGATGCGCAATGCCGCCTGGGTCGAGAATCAGGCCGGCAAGGTCGCGCGGGCGCTCGCTACACTTGAGGCAGCGCCGCCAGCCTGGTCTGGCAAACCCCGCATCGGTGAAATCGCACTGGCCTGCGCGTTGGGCTATCTCGATCTGCGTTTCGACGGAAGGTGGCGGGCAGCTCACCCCAAGCTGGTCGCCTGGCTCGACGATTTCGCGGCGAAGGTGCCCTCCTTCGAAACCACCCGATTCAAGGGCTGACCGACTCCGAGCTAAAGCATCGGCCCGAAAAGTGGATTGCGGTTTTCAGGAAAGCCGATGCAAAGGGAAAGGGTTAGATCATCGGACTGGATACGATATCCGGTCCGATGATCTTGTCTCGCACAACAAAAAACCCGGTGGCCGAAGCCACCGGGTTCATTCTGAGCCCCGTGAGGGGATCGGACTAGAACTTGTAGTTCAGGCCAGCGCGGACGACCGAGAACTTGGTCTCGACGTTCGAGGTGAAGGTGCCGCCGGGAACGTTGAACGACTCCTTGTCGAGGTCGACGTAGAGATACTCGAGCTTCGCCGTCAGGTTGTTGGTGAAGGCGTACTCAAGACCAGCACCGACGGTCCAGCCGTACTGGGTGTTGTCGTTGCTGCCAGCGAACACGCCGTTGGAGACCTTGTTCTTCACGCTGCCGTAAGCGAAACCGCCGGTGACATACGGCAGGAACCGGTCGAAGGAGTAACCGACGCGGCCACGAACGGTGCCGAACCAGTTGACCTCGGTCGAGGCGCGGAGGTTGTTAGCCAGGTTGACGGACGTCGACTTCAGGTCAGCGCCCTGGAAATCGGCTTCAGCGCCGAGGACCCACTGGCCGATCTGGTAGTTGTAGCCGATCTGGCCACCACCGGTGAAGCCATCGGGATCGCTGAAGTTGCCGAGGTTGTTGGTGAAAGCGCCCGTGGTCGAGTCGATCTGGCCCCAAGCATAGCCAGCGTTGACGCCGACGTAGAAGCCGGTCCAGGTGAACACTGGCGGCAGGTAGATCGGGGCGGCAACCGGGCCCTTGCGGGACGGCAGGTCGGCAGCAGAGGCGGCGCCGGCAACGACGAGGCCGAGGGCCGCGACGCTCGTAAGCAGGTACTTCTTCATTTTAGACTCCTTTAGTCGTCGCTGGTGCCGGCGTGGCCCGGCGGTGATGTCGATGACGCCTTTATAGCCCGCGCCGGCGTCGATGTCTGTTGCGGCTAAAGCACAGGTACATTGCAGACCGCGGCAGAAATGCGGCACGAATGGGGATGACTAAGACCAATTGTTCAACACGCGTTAATTATTATTAAGCCACTGTGAATGGTAAACCGAATACTAACAACGCGTTGACCATATAGTGGAAGCAAGCAGGGAACGCGCGACATATCCTAAGGTTCCAGACAAAATGCGGCCACAATCTGTCACGGTCCTTCGCTTGCTCGTTCCGGGCTCGCGTGCTTAAGCCTTGCAGCACACTCCACGGAATGGACCAGGCCGGTGCCGCCGCTTTCTATATTCATTATTGCTCGGGATGAAGCCGACAGAATCGGCCGCACCATCGCCGCCGTGCGAGAGTTGAGCGATGACATCGTCGTGATCGATTCAGGCTCGACCGATGGCACGCAGACAATCGCCGAGCAATGCGGTGCCCGCGTGATCTTCAATGCGTGGCCGGGTTACGGTCAGCAAAAGCGCTTCGGGGAAGACCAGTGCCGCTATAACTGGCTCCTCAACCTGGATGCCGACGAAGTCGTGCCCAGGGAGATGGCCGTCGAGATAGCGGCGCTCTTCGCTCATGGCGATCCGCCTGCGGATGCCTACAGGACGCGCATCGCCGAGATATTCCCTGGCGAGCGCGCGCCGCATCGTTTCACCTATGCCTTGTCGCCGGTTCGGCTCTACCGGAAGGACAAGGGACGCTACTCGCCTTCGCCGGTTCACGACCGCGTCGATCTCTCTCCGGATGCCCGCATCGGCAGGCTGAAGGGCACGGTGCATCATTACTCCGTGCGTTCGCTCGGCGAGCAGATGGCGAAATTGAATAACTACAGCGACGCACAGGCCGACGATCTCGACAAGCGCGGCGAAACCCTTTCGGTATTTCGGCTGGTCGCCGAGTTCCCGGCCAATTTCGTCAAGGCCTATATTGGCCGGCGTCACGCCCTGCGCGGCGTCTATGGCTTCATGACCGCGATGAACTACGCCTTCTACCGCTATTTGCGCGCAGCCAAACATTGGGAACGGCGCCTCAAGCGTCACTCCGATAAAGATGCACGCAATGGCTGAGGTTGCGCTCGTCACCGGTGGAGCACGCCGGATTGGACGCGCCATCGTCGAGCACCTTGCGGATGCGGGCTACGCGGTTGCGATCCACTACCGCACATCGCACGTCGAGGCCGAAGCGCTCGCAGCGGACGTGCGCGGTCGGGGCGGCAAGGCGATCACCGTCGCTGCCGACCTGGCCGATCCCGCGGCGGTCGACACCATCATTCCGGCCGCCGAAGCAGCGCTTGGGCCGGTGACCCTTCTGGTCAACAGCGCCTCGAGTTTTCTGGTCGATGACATCCGCACGATCGATGTGCCGACCTGGAACCGGCAGTTCTCGACCAATCTGCGCGCGCCCTCTGTGCTCTCCGGCGCGATGGCCAATCATCTTCCCGCGGATCGAGAAGGCTGCATCGTCAACATTATCGATCAGCGGGTCTGGAAGCCGACCCCGGAGTATTACTCCTATACCTTGACCAAATCGGCGCTTCTCACGGCAACGACCACGATGGCGCAGGCACTCGCGCCGCGGATTCGCGTGAACGCCGTCGGGCCAGGGCCGACCTTTCCGAATCCGCAGGACGGCGAGGCCTTGCTCGCACGCGAGGCCGCGGGATCGCTGCTGCAAAGGAAGGTCGACGCGGCGGATATCGCCGGGGCGGTGCTCTATCTCGCCCGCGCCCGATCGGTCACGGGGCAAATGATCGCCGTCGACAACGGCCAGCACCTGGCCTGGCGAACCCCTGATATCGTGACCTGACGCCCCACCCCACGTCATCTGCAAGACGTTGAGCCGACAGGCAGCCGGGCTCGTCAGTCACGCAGGATGGCGACGCCGCGCGAGGCGCGCGACGTCGCCACTGTAACGCTCAGGCTGCGGCCTTGTTCTTGATCGCGCCGATGATGGCGGTCAGAATCGCGCCGCCAGCGCCGCCAGCGATCAGGTTTGTCAGGATACCGCCGACACTGAGATTGCCGCCCGCCGCCGCCGCCGTGATGGCTGGCAACACGATGGGTACCAACTGGCCAAGAACGCCGCCGCCGACCAGACCGGCGATGGTGTTTCCGAGAGTTCCGAGATCGAAGCTGGACGAGGCTTTACCCGCAGCATTGCCACCCAGCGCGCCTGCGACGAGGCTGATCAGAAGCTGTTCCATGAGACCCCCAAAGCCATGATGCATGGCCTTGGGAGGATGACTCCGCCCGTTTCTCGAAGCAACCTGAGATTGAACCGGCCGAAAGCCGGCCTATTTCGGTCGCGTCAACGTGATCGCCGAGATCAGCCGGCCGTAATCCGGCTCCTGCCGATGCGTCGTGCGGCGATAGCTGAAGAAGCGCTGTTCATCGCCATAGGTGCACAGGCCGAGGTCGATGAAGCGGCCGATGCCGGCCTCCTGGGCCTTGAAAGCGATGAAGGCAGGCAGATCGAACATGGCGCGCGCAGGATGCTCCGAGGCGTGGAAGAAGCGCGCATAGGTCGCATTCTCCGACTTGAAGCGCTCGATGAATTCCGGCCCAACCTCATAAGCCTTGGCGCTGATCGTTGGCCCAAGCACCGCCAGGATGCGTTCGCGACGCGCGCCGAGCTTTTCCATCGCGGTCACAGTCACGCCGACAATCCCCGTGAATGCCCCCTTCCAGCCGGAATGGGCGGCGCCGATGACGCCCGCCTCGCTATCGGCGAAGAGGATGGGTCCACAATCAGCGGTGGAAACGCCGAGCGCCACGCCGTGAGCCGTGGTCACCATGGCATCGGCCTTCGGCTTCTCCCCGAGCCACAGGCCGGTGACGAGCGCTGCATCCGCGGAATGGACCTGGTGCACACTGACGAGATGCGTGGGCTCGACCTCGAGGTGAGCCGCCATCCGCGCCCGGTTCTCGGTAACATGCGCCTTGTCGTCGTCCGAGCCGAGGCCGCCATTGAGCGAGGCGTAGATGCCCGAGGATACACCGCCCTCGCGGGTGAAGAAGGCATGCGCAATGCCGTGTTCGGCGGAAAGATCGGGCGAAGTGATGAACATGGCGGGTTCCGGCTCAGGCGTCAGCCCTGCTCTGGCATCTGATGAAGGTCAAATCCGGGCAGCAGCGGCAGTCGTGAATCCGATAATGCCAGAACCTTGAACAATTCACCCATCTCGGTCGCGCCAATGGCGGTGAGCCGTGCGAAAGCCGCCTGGATCGCCTCCGCCTGCTCCGGCCGTGCTCTGCCGCAGAGCGCCTGCGCACGTTCCGCCAGCCCGAGCGCCAGCAGGAAATCGCGCTGCGTCGCCGGTCCATGCGCCGCAGCCCCGGCCCGCCACGCAGCCTGCGCCATCCGTTCGAAATCGACATGAACCGTGAGGTCGGCCTCACCGGTATCGGCAAGCGGATCAACCATTCGATGCCGATGGACCGCCTGAAGCGTATCTCCGAAGCCTGAACGCCCGGAACCGTAGTCGATGAACAGCGCAGCGCCGCCTTGCTCGGCGAGATGGCCGCCCACCGTCGTCACGACATCAAGCGCTGCGGTCGGCTGTTCGAAGATGCTTCCCTCCGGGGCGGCAATCCCAAGTGCACGCTCTGGCGCATGGGCGAGCCCGAATGCCAGCTCGCGTGCGGCATTGATTCCGACCAAACGTTCGCGCCAGCCATCTCCCACGCGCACGAATTGATCGAGCGGCAGCGCGTCGAGGAACTCGTTGGCGAGCAGGATCGTCGGCCCCTTCAGCGCAGTCCCGATGCTGTCGTGCCAGACCGGCTCGGTCGCGGAAGCCAAGGTCCGAGCCTGGGCTTGCCGCAGCACGGGGCTCATCTCGACGAGATGCACGGAGACCGCCTCGCGGAAACCCGGAACGATCCGCGCGGCCCGCAGCACATCGGCCATCAACGTGCCGCGGCCCGGTCCAAGCTCGATGAGGCGCAAGCTCGCAGGCTCGCCCATCATCCGCCAGACCGCACCGGCCCACAGCCCGATCAGTTCCCCGAACATCTGGCTGATCTCGGGCGCCGTCGTGAAGTCTCCCTCGGCACCGAAAGGGTCGCGGGTCATGTAGTAGCCGTGACGGGGATGGCCGAGGCAGAGCGCCATATAGCGCGAGACGCTGAGCGGGCCCTCGTCCTGGATCAGGCGGATGATCTCCGCCTTGAGCGCATTCACGCGCCAGCCCGTCTGGAGCGCAGCGCCAGATAGAGCCCGGCGAGGAAGAGCGGCACGGACAACAGCATGCCCATGGTGATGCCCCCGCTCAGCGCATCGACACTTCCGCCGAACAGGAAGCCGAGCTGCGGATCTGGCTCGCGGAAAAACTCGCAGACGATGCGCGCGACCGCATAACCCATGCCGAAGACACCCGCGACGAGGCCGGGTCGCTTGAAGCCGCCAGCCCGGACGACGAGCGCGAGCAGGATGAAGAGGAGGATCCCCTCCCCCAGCGCCTCATAGAGCTGGCTCGGATGGCGCGGCAACGGCCCGGCATTGGGAAAGACCATGGCGAAGGGCAATCCCGGTGCCGGCCGGCCCCAGAGCTCGGCATTGATGAAATTGGCGATGCGCCCAAGGAAGAGCCCGATCGGAACGACGGCGGCGGCGAGATCGAAGACGCTCAGCGCCGGGTGCCCGCGCCGGCGCGCAAACAGGAACAGCGCCGTCGCCGCCCCCAGCAACCCACCATGGAACGACATACCACCCTGCCAGATCGCGATGATGTCCTGCGGCCGGGCGAGATAGCGCTCAAGGTCGTAGAACAGCACGAAGCCGATGCGCCCGCCGAGCACCACGCCGAGCGCGACCCAGAGCAGCATGTCGTCGAGCTCTTCTGCCGCGGGGTGCTTCGAGCTCCCCCAGAGCGCAGGAGACGAGACCAGCCGGCGTGCATACCACCAGCCGCCGATCAGCCCCACGACATAAGCGAGGCCATACCATTTGACCGACAGCGGTCCGAGTTGCAGCGCGACCGGGTCGATCACCGGGAAGGGGATGGCGAATACGGGCATGGGCAAAGGTCCGGTGGCGGAAGTCGCAGTCTCGCTCAGGCGGTTGCGCACCGCCCACCACGCGTCATCCCGGGCGACCCAAGGGACGCTCGGGAGGACTGCGCGAAGGAAAACCTGCCGCGACATGGCCGGCTGGAGGCGAAGTGGTCAAGCAAAAAGGGCGCCGGTATGCACCCCGCCTGCCCTGCTCAGACCTTGATGATGAGCTTGCCGAAATTCTTCCCGTCGAGCAGACCGATGAACGCCTCAGGCGCCTGGGCGAGGCCCTCCACGATGTCCTCCTTGTATTTCAAGGCGCCTCCGGCGATCCAGCCGGACGCCTCCCGTTCGAAGGCCGGGCGCTGCGCGACGAATTCACGCTGGATGAAACCACGGATCGTCAGACTCTTGGTCAGGACCTGGCGCATGACGATGGGCAGCCGGTCCGGGCCCTCGAAATCGCCCGTGCTGTTATACTGCGCAATCAGCCCGCAGACAGGAATCCGGGCAAAGCCGTTCAGCAGCGGAAACACCGCGTCCCAGACCTTGCCGCCGACATTCTCGAAATAGACGTCGATGCCATTCGGACAGGCCGCTGCCAGTTGGTCGGCGAAATCGGGAGCGCTGTGATCGACGACGGCATCGAATCCGAAGGTCTCGCGGATGAAGGCGCATTTCGTCTCGCCACCCGCGATCCCGACGGCGCGCGCGCCCTTGATCCGCGCGATCTGCCCCACCGCCGATCCCACAGGCCCGCTGGCGGCTGCCACGACCACGGTCTCCCCCGCCTTGGGTTGGCCGATCGTCAACAGGCCGGCATAAGCGGTGAAGCCTGGCATCCCGAGCACGCCCAGCGCGGTCGTGATTGGCGCGGCGGCCGGATCGATCTTGCGCAGATGGGCCCCGTCGGCCACCGCGTAGGACTGCCAGCCGGAATGTGAAAGCACGATATCGCCTGGCCTGAAGTCGGGGTGGCGGCTCTCCAGAACCTCCGCAACGGTGCCGCCTTCCATCACCTGACCGATCGCCACCGGAGCGGAATAGGATTTCTCATCGCTCATGCGCCCCCGCATATAGGGGTCGAGCGAGAGATAGAGGATGCGCAGAACCACCTGGCCGTCGGAAGCCTCCGGAATCGCAGCGTGCTCGAGCCTGAAATCGCTGGGGCGGGGCCGGCCGACCGGGCGAGCGGCCAGAACGATCCTGAGATTATCCTGTTGGGGCATGGGGTTTCGTCCTCCCTCGAGCGCGTCGTTTGGATTGGTCAATTCATATGGGAGCAACGTTGCTCCGGGAGCACCACCTCACCCGTGCATTTTGCCACAGGGCGGAGCACGCTCCTGACATGACGAAACGCCTCGGGCATCTTACATCGGGCTCATGAATCGCCAGCGCACCGACGACCTGCCGGAAGACGAGATCGAGGACGAGGAGGACAGCCTCCCGCTCCCCGACGCAACCGTCGATGCCGGCGAGACAGCCCCCTCCGAACTGAAGCACGGCATCGAGGTCATCGCCGGGTTCGCCAAGCACCTGCCGAACAAGCCCGGCGTCTACCGTATGTTCGATCGGGCCGGCGAGGTGCTCTATGTCGGCAAGGCCAAGAGCCTGAAGAATCGCGTCACGGCCTATGCGCGCGGGCTTGCCCATACCAACGCCGTCGCCCGGATGATCTCCGAGACGGCGAACATGGAATTCGTCACCACGGGGACGGAAACCGAGGCGCTGCTGCTCGAATCCAACCTGATCAAGCAGCTCAGGCCGCGCTACAATGTCCTGCTTCGCGACGACAAATCCTTTCCCTATATCCTGCTGACGGGCGACCACCCTGCCCCGCAGATCGCCAAGCATCGCGGCTCGCGCCAACGCAAGGGCGATTATTTTGGGCCGTTCGCATCGGTCCAGGCGGTGAAGCGCACCATCGACGCACTGCAGAAGGCGTTCCTGCTGCGCTCCTGCTCCGACAGCTATTACGAGAACCGAACGCGGCCCTGCCTGCTCTTCCAGATCAAGCGCTGTGCCGCGCCTTGCACGGGCGAAATCTCGCATGCCGATTATCAGGCACTGGCTGATCAGGCGCGCGATTTCCTGTCAGGCCGTTCCTCGACCGTGAAGCGGACGCTGTCGGAGCGGATGCAGGCGGCGGCGGAGGCTCTCGAATTCGAGCAGGCGGCGCGCTACCGCGACCGGCTGGCGGCGCTCTCTGCGGTCCAGGCCGGCCAGGACATCAACACCCAGGGCGTCGAGGAGGCGGATGTCTTCGCCATCGATGAGCAGGCCGGGCATTTCTGCGTCGAGATCTTCTTCTTCCGCAACCACCAGAACTGGGGCAATCGGGCGCTCTTCCCTCGCGCCGACAAAAGCCTCACGCCCGCCGAAGTCCTGGCCTCCGTCGTCACCCAGTTTTACGACGACAAGCCGCCGCCACGCCTCGTGCTGCTCTCGCATGAGGTCGAGGAGATCGAACTGATCGGCGAAGCGCTCTCGGCTCGCGCCGGCCGCAAGGTCGAGATCGCGGCGCCCAAGCGTGGCGAGAAATTCGATCTCGTCGCCCACGCCCGGAAGAACGCGCATGAGGCCCTCTCCCGCAAGCTCGCCGACAATGCCGGGCAGCAGAGTCTGCTTGTCGCGCTCGGCGAAGCCTTCGGGCTGCCAAGGCCGCCGCGCCGCGTCGAAGTCTACGACAACTCCCACATCATGGGGACGAACGCGGTCGGCGGCATGATCGTCGCCGGCCCGGACGGTTTCATGAAGAGCCATTACCGCACCTTCAACATCTCCTCCGACACCATTGCCGGCGACGATTTCGGCATGATGCGGGAGGTGCTGAAGCGGCGGTTCTCGCGATTGGCGAAGGAGAGCGTGGCAGCGGAGGGCGGCGACGCCGTCGATCTCGCAGCGGCCGAATCTCCTGCCCCGCCCCCCGAGGCTCAGGACGAAACCGCCTTTCCCTCGCGCCCCGATCTCGTCATCGTCGATGGTGGCAAGGGCCAGTTCGAGGCCGCGCGCCTGATCATGGCCGAATGTGGTGTCACCGATATTCCACTTGTGGCCATTGCCAAGGGCGCCGACCGAAACGCCATGCGCGAGACGTTCTTCATGGCCGGCAAGGAGCCGTTCAAGCTGCCACCGCGCGACCCCGGCCTCTATTTCATCCAACGCCTGCGCGACGAGGCGCATCGTTTCGCCATCGGCACGCATCGCGCCAGACGCAAGCGCGACATCACCAAGAACCCGCTCGACGAGATTGCGGGCATTGGCCCTTCGCGAAAGCGGGCGCTTCTGCTGCATTTCGGCACGGTCAAGGCGATCCAGCGCGCCAAGCTCGACGACCTGATGCGCACGCCCGGCGTCAATGCCGCCACCGCCAAGGCGGTGCACGATTTCTTTCACGATGCGTAGGGCTCGTACACGCCTCGCGGGATTGCGTGTTGACGCTGTCACAAGCGCGCTGCTTTGGTGTTTCCCGTGACGATTCTTCCAGATGCCATCAGGCGGCGGGGCCCTTGGTCCCTGCCAAATTTGCTGACCTACGGCCGGATCGCAGCGATTCCGGCGCTGGTGGCGCTGCTATTCTGGCCGCGCGACGACTGGATGCGCTGGATCGCGTTGGCGATCTATGTCGCGGCGGCTGTGACGGATTATCTCGACGGGTGGATCGCCCGGGCGTGGAGCCAGCATTCGGCGATCGGCCGGATGCTCGATCCGATCGCCGACAAGCTTCTGGTCTGTGCCCTGCTGCTGATGCTTGTCGCAGACGGCACGATCTATGGCTGGTCGCTCTGGGCGGCCATCGTCATCCTCTGCCGCGAGATCCTGGTATCGGGCTTGCGCGAGTTCCTGGCCGAGCTGCAGGTCAGCGTTCCCGTCAGCAAGGTGGCGAAATGGAAGACTACGGCGCAACTCCTGGCGCTCGGCTTCCTCGTTGCCGGCCCCGCCGGCGACAAGGTTCTGCCGTATAATACGCAGATCGGCATCGTCATGCTGTGGCTGGCGGCAATCCTGACCATCTATACCGGGTGGGATTATCTTAACTCCGGAATCCGCCATCTGGTGGATGAGGATGAGCGCGCATCATGATCGACAGTCTGGCCGAGACCCGAACCCTGAAGCTCGTCTATTTCGCCTGGGTCCGCGAACGCATCGGCGTTGCGGAAGAAACCGTGGAGGTGCCCCACGAGGCACGGACCGTGGCTGACTTGGTGGATTGGCTGAGAGGGCGCGACGAAGGCTACGAGATGGCCTTCGAGAATGCCGCGATCGTGCGCGCCGCCATCGACCATGTCCATGTCAAGCCGGAAGCCTCCCTCACAGGCGCCCGAGAGATCGCCTTCTTCCCGCCGATGACGGGCGGCTGAGGCAAGCCGGGCCCACGCCATGACTCCGGTCGTCCGCATCCAGCGCGAGGATTTCGACCTCAACGCCGAGGTCGCGGCGCTGACCCGCGACCGGACCGATATCGGCGCCGTCGTCACCTTCGCCGGGCTTTGTCGCGATGAAGGTGGCAAACTGGCAGCGCTCGAGCTCGAGCATTATCCCGGCATGGCCGAGGCCGAGATCGGGCGCGTGGCAGCGGAGGCAGTCGAGCGCTGGCCGCTCAATGGTCTGGTCGCCATCCATCGTTACGGGCTGATCAGGCCGGGCGGGCAGATCGTGTTGGTGGTCGCCGCATCACGCCATCGCCGCGCCGCCTTCGAGGCAGCCGAATTTCTGATGGACTATCTCAAGACCCGGGCTCCCTTCTGGAAGCGCGAGCACCTGAGCGACGGCACCATCGGCGGATGGGTCGAAGCCAAGGCCGACGATGATACCGCCGCAGCACGCTGGAACTGAATGAATGTCTGGCCGACCGAAGCCCCCGCTGATCTCCGCAGTCGGCATAGCCACTCTGCTCGGCCTGGGCCACGCGCAAGCCGCCGAAACCGGCACCAGGACCTTCCTTGACTGGATCGGCGCATGCGACAATCTCAAGGCTGCACGGCCCTGTCGCTGCCAGCGGAAGCAGCGAGCGATATCGGCTTCCTGAAGCTCGAGCGCTCGGCCGGACCGGCCGGCGCAGCCTCGCTCTCCCTCCGTCTCAGAGGCGAGCAACTCAAGGCGCCGCTCACCGTACAATTGCTTCTGGATGGCGCCCCCTTTCCTGCCGCAGGCAAGAGCCTGGCCGCCCGTCGCGATGGTGAGGACAGCGCAACCCTTCTGCTGTCCGACGCCGATACCGAGGCCCTCGTCGCCGCAGCGCGAAAGGCGACCCGGCTGACGGCCAAGCTTGCCGGCAAGAGCTATGACATCTCGCTCGCGGGTTCGGTCGCCGCCATGCTCTGGATCGACGAACAACAGGGCAGGCTTGGCGGTACGAGTGCACTGATCCGCAAGGGCCCGGCCACGACCGTGCCTGCGGCGCCGGCCCTGCCTGTAATCGCCGCGCGGGCGACTGCCGGGTTTCCTGCGCCCGACGCGAAGGCGACGAAGGCCATGGTGGTTGCGCTGCGCAAGTACCTCAAGCAGCGCGACCCCGACCTTTGCGACGACGGCGGCGACGCGGACTCGGATTCCGACAGCGTCTGGTCGCTTGACGCCTCTACGAAGCTGGTTGGCCTGCTCTGCTCGCGCGGCGCCTACAATGTCACGACCGGCTTCTGGAGCGTGACCGGCACTGATGTCGCGAAGGCCAGGAAGGTCGCTTTCCCTCAGCCCGGCGCCAACAGCGACAATCTCCTGATCAATGCCAGCTTCGACCCAGCGACCGGACAGGTCGGCTTCTTCGGCAAGGCCCGCGGCATCGGGGATTGCGGCAGTGCCGGCAAATATGCCTGGACCGGCTCGGGCTTCGTTCTGACCGCCTTGAGCGAGATGCCGGAATGCCGCGGCGTGGACCCGGAGGACTGGCCGACGCTTTATCGGAGCGACGTGAAGCTCGCCAAATAGCAAAAGGCCCGGTCTCTCGACCGGGCCTTTGTTCGATCGCTCAAGCTGCCTTGGAGGCTGGCCTCACCGCAGCGGAATAATCTTCCATGATCACCTTGCCCATATTGCCGGTGATGAACTTGTAGGGCCCGATTTCGGAGACCAGCGTCACCTCGGCGGCCGAGCCGGTGATGAAGCATTCCGAGAAGCCCTCGAGTTCCTCCGGGCGGATGCGCCGCTCGACCACCTCGAAACCGCGCGCCCGGCACAGATCGATCACGGACTGGCGGGTAATGCCATTCAGGAACCTGTCGGCGGTCGGGGTGTGAACCACGCCATCCCTTATGAAGAAGATATTGGCGCCGGTGCATTCGGCGACATTGCCTTCCCAGTCGAGCATCATCGCGTCGGCATAGCCGGCCCGCTCCGCCTTGTGCTTGGAGAGCGAGCAGATCATGTAGAGTCCCGCAGCCTTGGCATGGACCGGCGCGCAGGCCGGGTCGGGACGGCGGTAATCGGCGACGTCGAGGCGCACGCCCTTCAGCTTCTGGGCCATGTCGAACATGCTCGGCCACTCCCAGACCGCGATCGCGGTATGGATGCGGTTGTTCATGCCGGACACGGCCATCATCTCCGAGCCGCGCCAGGCGACCGGGCGGAGATAGGCATCCTTGAGGCCGTTCTCCTTGAGGCAGAGATATTTGGCCGCGTCGATCTCGGCGACCGAATAGGGGATCGTGAAATCCATGATCTCGGCCGACTTGTGGAAGCGCTGCGAATGCTCGGTGCACTTGTAGATGACGCCGTCATAGGAGCGTTCGCCCTCGAAGACGCAGGAGCCGTAATGCAACCCGTGGGTCAGTACGTGCACCTTGGCGTCCTTCCACGGCACGAGCTTGCCGTCGAACCAGATCACGCCGTCGCGCTGGTCGAAAGGAATGACAGACATGGGGCAACTCCTCTGCGAGTCTTCATGCGCCGAACTGGGCCACAAGGCCGTAGGGCGCGCAAGCACTGAACAATTACTGCGCTGCAGCAACCGAAAGCGACATAATCAGTCGCCCCGGATGCTTGACCGGTAATCTTCCGTCTGAGATATGTCAACATAGCTGACGTAAAATATGGAGCGCCTCGTGACTGACACGCAAGTCCGATCGACCGATGCGCCCCGGCCTGCGCCCGCCGAGGACGTACCCTACGACCTGATCGAGCTCTTCTTCTTCGCCTATCGCGATTTCGTCAGCGACCCCGATCGCATCCTGGCGGATTACGACTTCGGCCGGGCCCACCACCGCGTGCTGCATTTCGTGCAGAGGCGCCCGGGCCTGACGATCGCCGAACTGCTCGACATCCTGCAGATTACTAAGCAGAGCCTCAATCGCGTACTGAAGGAGCTTGTCGAGACCGGCTTCGTCGAGTCCCGCATGGGCACGCAGGACAAGCGCCAGCGCAACCTCTATCCGACGGAGACCGGCAAGGAGCTGGCCGTGAGGCTGGCGCGTCTCCAGGGCAAACGGATCAATGCGGCGCTCAGCGCCGTCGGCCCCGAGGCAGGCGAGCAGGTGGCGCGCTATCTCGCGGGGTTGATCGATCCCGCCGAACGCAAGAAGGTACTGGGCTTTCTCGCTGCGCCGGTGTGAGCTGCGCGGCGAAGAGCATCCAAGCCGGACATGGCACCGTCGCCAAACCGGGGGATCCTGGTCTCCCGGCGGCGGGGATCGCGCTCCGGCTACGAAGAGGACCAAGCCCGATGACCGCAGCCAAGGCCCTGAAGCCGGTCCCCGACGAGGCCCCGCATATCCTCGTGGTCGATGACGACCGCCGCCTGCGCGACCTGCTGGCGCGCTTTCTCGGCGATCACGGCTACCGTGTCACCACTGCCGCCAATGCGGCCGAGGCCGATTCGCGCCTTGCCCATCTCGTCTTCGACGCCATCGTGCTCGACATCATGATGCCCGGCGAGAACGGCTTCGACTTTGCCCGTCGTTTCCGCGGCGGTTCCAATGCCCCGATCCTGATGCTGACCGCGCGCGCCGACAGCGCCGACCGCATCAACGGGCTGGAAATCGGCGTCGATGACTATCTCACCAAGCCTTTCGAGCCGCGCGAGCTCATCCTGAGGCTTGGCAACATCCTCAAGCGAACCATCGTCGTGGATGCTCCGCAATCGGGCAGCCACCCTGATTTCGTCCGCTTCGGCCCCTTCATCTATGGTCTCGCCCGCGGCGAATTGCGCCATGGCGAGGAAACGATCCGGCTCACCGAGCGCGAGCGCGAGATCCTGACGGCCCTGGCCGAGCGCGCGGGTGAGCATGTTCCGCGCGAACAGCTCGCGGCGCAGGGCTCGGCGGCCAATGACCGCACCATCGACGTCCAGATCAACCGGCTGCGCCGCAAGATCGAGCGCGACCCGGCAGACCCGCTCTATCTCCAGACCGTTCGGGGTGTCGGCTACCGGCTGGTCACGGATCGGGGCTGAATCGATGCAAATCGGCGCGCGTGGCATGCGCTTGGCTCAGGCCGTCGGCCTCGGCCTTCGGCGGGTCGGGGCCGCGGTGGAACATGTGCGGGTCGGGCTCGCACGCATGCTCAGGCCCGTGCTCAAGCTCGGCGGTCGGCCGCTGCGGATGATCGGCCGCTACATGCCGAAGGGCCTGTATCCGCGCGCCCTCGTCATCGTCATTGCGCCGGTCGTGCTGCTGCAGTCGGTCATCGCCTATGTCTTCATGGAGCGGCACTGGCAGACGGTGACGCAACGCCTGTCCTCGGCCGTCTCGGCCGACATCGCGGCGCTGATCGACGTCTATGAGAGCTATCCGCAGGATGCGCAGGCAAGCGTGCTCAGTCGCATCGCACTGGAGCGCCTCGGCCTGGATGTCGACATCATCCCGGACGCCGATCTGCCGCCACCGGGCCCCCGCCCGTTCTTCTCGCTGCTCGACAGTGCGCTCTCGACGGAACTGAGCCAGCAGGTCGCACGCCCCTTCTGGCTCGATACGGTCGGCCGCTCCAGCCTGATCGAGATCAGGGTGAAGCTCGGGCCGAATGTGATGCGGGTACTGACGCGGCGCAGTCAGGCCTATGCCTCGAACAGCCATATCTTCCTGATCTGGATGATCGGCACATCGTTGATCCTGCTGACCATCGCCGTGCTGTTCCTGCGTAACCAGATCAGGCCGATCCTGCGCCTGGCCGACGCTGCGGAGGCATTTGGCAAGGGACGCGACTCCGATTTCCGGCCGCGCGGCGCGCGCGAGGTCCGGCGTGCCGGCAACGCCTTCATAGAAATGAAGCGCCGCGTGGAACGCTCGGTCGGCGAGCGCACGACCATGCTCAACGGCGTCAGCCACGACCTGCGCACGATCCTGACTCGCTTCAAGCTTTCACTCGCACTGCTCGAACGCTCATCGGAGATCGACGCGCTGGAGAAGGATGTCGACGAGATGAGCCGTATGCTCGAGGACTATCTCGCCTTCGCTCGCGGCGACGTCGGCGAGGCTGCGGTCGAGACCGATATCCGCGCCCTTCTGGAAGATCTGAAGGTCAATGCCGAACGGCAAGGCCATCAGACCGAGCTCGAAGTCGTCGGCGACCCGCTGGTCGTGATTCGGCCGGACGCGATCCGCCGCCTGCTGACGAATCTCGTCTCCAACGCAGCACGCTTCGGCGATCGCATCGCCATTCGTGCTACCCACGACGCCCGCTATCTGATCGTGATGATCGACGATGACGGCCCAGGCATCCCCGCCGGCTTGCGGGAGGATGTTTTTCGTCCGTTCTTCCGGCTGGATGAGGCCCGCAATGTCGACAGCGGCGGCACAGGCCTCGGTCTTGCCATTGCCCGAGACATCGCCCGGGCCCATGGCGGCGACATCATCCTGGCGGACTCACCGCTGGGCGGCCTGCGCGCCACCGTCCGACTTCCGGTCTGATCTGCGCGACATCACGCCCCGTGGACTCGCGGGGGAGCGCTGTCGTCTCGGCCATCGCGGGCTTCGCTGGACCTCACGACACGCCTTCGGGCCGGATCACGCCGAGGCGCTGGAAATACGCGGCCGCCTGATCAAGGAAGGCCCTTACCTTCGCTGCCAGAAGCTGCCCGCTCGGGACAACGAGATGCACAGGCAGCGGGGCCGGCTCGAACTCACGCAGCAGTCGCACCAATGTTCCCGCGGCAATGTCATCTGCCACCTGATAGGAAAGCGGCCGTGCCAGCCCGCGACCGGCGCGGGCCGCAATCAGGCCCGATTCAATCTCGTTGACGATGAACCGGGGCGCGACGGCAACGCTCGACCCGCGCGCCGATCCACCAAAACGCCAGAGCATGCCCTGCCCTGCTGCCACGCTGGCAATGGTGTCATGCTGCAGCAGGTCCGAGGGGCGCGACGGCATGCCACGGCTTGCGAGATAGGATGGAGCCGCGACCAGGAGGCGTCTGACCTCGCCGACTTTGCGTATGACCAGCCGCGAATCCGGCAATGGACCGATCCGGATTGCGACGTCGAGCCCTTCATCGATCATGTCGAGATTGCGGTCGGCCAGAACGAGTTCGACCTGTACCTCGGGATGCAGGTCCAGGAACTCCGTCACCAAGGGCGTGACATGGCGCCGGCCGAAGGCCAGCGGGGCAGTGACCCGCAGCAGGCCACGAACCGGGGCCGCGGCGACACCCGACATCGACGCCTCGTAGTCGGCCAGCATCCGTCTCGCGGAGGTCGCGAGCGCACGCCCGGCATCCGTCGGAGTGAGTTGGCGCGTGGTACGGGCAATCAAGCGTGCGCCGACGCGTTCCTCGAGCCCGGCAAGAGCCCGCGTCACCGCCGGGCGCGAACGGCGCAGCTGCCGGCCCGCACCCGCGAGGCTGCCGGTATCAAGGATGGCGACGAAGATCGCCAATTCGTCGAGGCGGTCCAATCAATGTTCCTATCCATGGAATTCTGACTTTCAAAGATAGTGCGTTTCGCTCAAGAACTGAAACAAACAGACTGCGACCTCACCTCTGGAGGTCACCCTATGTCACCAACCGGCATCACCCTTCACAGCACGCCGCTCTCTGGCCACGGCCATCGCGTCGAGCTGCTGCTGCTGGCTCTCGGACTCGATTATCGCTTCGCTTCCGCTCCGGCTGATGTGCGCAGGAGCGAAGCCTTTCTCGCGCTCAATCCGCTCGGCCAGATCCCGGTGCTCCAGGATGGGGCGCTGGTACTGGCCGACAGCAACGCGATCATGGTCTATCTGGTGAAGCGCTACGCTCCGGACAGCGCCTGGCTGCCAAGCGAGCCACTCGCCGCGGCCCAGGTCCAGCGCTGGCTCTCGATCGCAGCCGGAGAGGTCATGCACGGTCCCTCGACCGCGCGGTTGATCACCCAGTTTGGACTGAAGGACGATGCCGCCCGCGCCGAACGGATCTCCTCGCGGCTGCTCACCTTCATGGAAAGTCACCTGGCGGAGCGCGCCTTCCTCGCGGCGGAACAGCCAACGCTGGCCGACCTTGCCTGCTATTCATATGTGGCGCACGCTCCGGAAGGCGGCATCTCGCTCGAGCCCTACCCGGCAGTGAGAGCCTGGACCGCGCGGATCGAGGCTCTGCCCTTCTTCAAGCCGATTCCGCCCTCCCCGCTTCCCGCCAAGGGATGATGCGCCATGGACGAATCCCCCTTCCATCGAGGTGAGCTCGATGCACAGGCCCGCGCGGGCCTGTTCTCGCGGGGAGCCGGCATCCGCCCCCTCATGCCGGACCAGCACAGGACCTTCTTCCCGCTCCTGCCCTATCTTTTCGTCGGCGGGCTCGATCGCGATGGCTGGCCGATCGCAACCGTGCTGTGCGGAGAAGCCGGCTTCGTGCAAAGCCCCGCGCCAACCCGCTTGCGCATCGCCGCGCTGCCCTCGGCAGCCGATCCGGCGGCCGCAGCGCTGGAAACGGACCGTCCCGTCGGCCTGCTTGGCCTCGACTTCACGACGAGGCGACGTAACCGCGCCAACGGCATCATTGCCGCCCGCGATGCCGACAGTCTCTCGGTCGAGGTCTCACAGAGCTTCGGGAACTGTGCGAAATACATCCAGACCCGCGTCCCGACAGCGATTGCCCGCTCGCCGGAGGTGGCGGAGCCACTGACCCGTTTGGACGCGGCTGCCCGGACCGTGATCGGAGCCGTGGATACCCTGTTCATCGCCAGTTCGTCCGGGCCCCAGGGCGGATCGGCCGCGGGTGTCGACATCTCGCATCGCGGCGGCCGGCCGGGCTTTGTCCGGATCGACGGCGACGTCCTGACGATCCCGGATTTCACCGGCAACAGCTACTTCAACACACTCGGCAATCTGCTGCTGGAGCCGCGCGCCGCGCTGCTCATTCCCGACTTCGCGATGGGCGACATCATTCAGCTTCAGGGCGAAACGGAGATCGTCTGGAGCGGCCCGGAGCTCGGAACCTTAAGCGGCTCGCAGCGGCTCTGGCGCTTTCGCATCGCACGCGCCTGGCGGCGCAAGCGCGCACTGCCCTTCAACTGGTCGGCAGCCGAACCGGCGCCGACCACACTGGAAACCGGGACGTGGCAGCGAGACCGTTCCGCTGCCTGAGCCCTCGTCAGAAGAGCCGGCCACCATTAGGGACAGCGAGGCCGGGCCCGATCAGCACCACCTCGCCGTTACCATCAGGCATGCCGAGCGTCAGGACCTCTGACATGAATTTTCCGATCTGGCGCGGCGGGAAATTGACCACCGCGAGGACCTGCCGGCCCGGAAGATCCTCGCAGCGATAGTGCGTGGTGATCTGCGCCGACGATTTCTTGAGACCAATCTCGCCGCCAAAATCGATCACCAGTTTGAAGGCCGGCTTGCGTGCCTCGGGATAAGGCAGTGCCTCGACGATGGTGCCGACACGAATGTCGACCTTGAGGAAATCGTCGAAGCTGATCGTCTCCGGCGGTTCGGACGTCGTACTCAAAATTCCTCCCAGGCGCGATCATGCGCGCTCGGCTCGAGTTTGCGGGCAGGCGCCGCTCCGTGGTGAGGGGCAGGCTTGCGGCTCGGGGCCGCTGCGCGAGGAGCGGGCGGGACGACGCTCGCCATCTTGCGTGCCATATCCTGCAAGCCGGCAACGTCTCCGCCAAGCCTGAAGCGCGCGACCTGAGCCGCGAGGCGATCAGCCTCCTGCGACAGTGCATGCGCCGCGGCCGTCGACTCTTCCGCCATGGCGGCATTCTGCTGCGTCGCCTGGTCCATCTCGTTGACGGCGCTGTTGACCTCCTGGAGTCCAGCAGCCTGCTCCTGGGCTGCCGACGCAATCTCGGCAACCAGCGCGGTGACGCGGGTGATCTCGCCGGCCATCCGCTGCAGCGCATTGCCGGTCTGGCCGACCAGCGCAACCCCCTTGTCCACCTCGACTGTCGAAGCAGTGATCAATCCCTTGATCTCCTTGGCCGCTTCGGCAGAACGCTGCGCCAGCGCCCGGACCTCGGACGCGACGACCGCGAAACCCTTGCCGGCATCGCCCGCGCGCGCCGCCTCGACGCTGGCATTCAGTGCCAGCAGATTGGTCTGGAAGGCAATCTCGTCGATGACACCCACGATCTGCGAGATCTCGTCCGCAGACTTCTCGATGCCGCCCATGGCCGACACTGCGTCGCGCACGATCTGGGTCGACTGCTCGGCCTCGGTCTTGACCTGAGTGGTCGCCTGGCTTGCGAGGCGCGCACTTTCGGCGGTCTGCCGTACGGTGGCGGTGAGTTCGTCGAGCGCGGTTGCCGTCTCCTCCACCGATGAGGCCTGCTGCTCGGTCCGGCTGGCGAGGTCATCGGCCGCCTGGCTGATCTCGCCCGAGCCTGCCTTCATGCTTTCGGTGTTGGTCGCAATCTGGCGCATCGTCTCCTGCAGCCGGGCGATCGCGCCATTGAAGTCGTCCTTGAGCTTGACGTAGTCGGCGGCAAAGACATCCGCGATCCGGTAGGTCAGGTCCCCCTCGGCGAGATGTTCAAGACCCGCCCCGAGCGCACGGACAACCGTTTCCTGCTGGGCGGAACTCTGGGCCCGCTCGGTTTCGTTGCGGCGACGATCCAGGTCGGCGGCATCGCGATGCGCGCTCGCCTGCGCCTCAACGCGCTGCTTGTCGGCCTCGATCTCCTCCTTCGCCAGAGCCGCATCGCGGAAGACGACGAGAGCACGCGCCATGCTGCCGATCTCGTCGCCACGCTCCTGATGCGCGATGGGGTTTTGCAGATTGCCGGTCGCAAGTTCGTTCATCGTATCCGCGAGCGAGGTCAGCATGCTCGACGAGCGGCGGCTCAGGAACACGACCAGACCAAGCATGAGCAGGCCAAGCGGAACCAGGACCTTGGCCACATCGAGCATCATGCCACGGAAGGCCGCGTCGACATCGTCGACATGCAGCCCGGAACCGACGACCCAGTTCCATTTCGGCACGGAGACGACATAGGAAATCTTGAGAGAAGGCTCCTTGTCGCTCGTCCTCAGCCAGAAATAGTCGAGAAATCCGGTGCCCTTTGCCTTGGCGAGTTCGACCATCTCCTTGACGAAGAACTTTCCGGCCGCATCCTTCAACGGCATCATGTCCGTCGTCTCGATCTTCTTATTGGCATGCAGAACGCTGATGCCGTCGAAATTGACGACGAAATAGTAGTTTCCGTTGTCGAAGCGCGCTGCGGAAATGGCATCGAGCGCCATCTTCTTCGCCTCGGGTTCCTTCAACTCACCCTTATCAGCCCGCGCCAGAAAGCTGTTGACCGTCGATGCAGCCGCCTCGACGGCGTTCTTCATCTCGGCGCGCTTGAGGGCGATCATCTCGCTGCGGGCCTGGACGAGCGTGAAGCTCACCCCACCGATGGCGAGGACGGCCGCGAGAATGGCGATGAGACCGAACGAACGGCCGATGGACAAGGCAGCAAGCTTCTTCAGAAACGGCATCGAGTGAGCCTCGCGAGGTGTGATTCTTCACACTCCCCGGGCAACAACTAAGGCCTTGTTAATTCTGCCCCGTTCTCGCCTCATTTTGCTGGCGCGCGGCGATGCTACATGGCGGGAGCGAAATCCTCGTTATCCTCGCCCCGGCGGCCATCCTCGCCACGCTCCCGGCGGCGAACCCGCGGACGGGCTCCGCAGAAGGCACGGGCGAGTCCGCGCAACGGAGCCGTGAGCCGATGGATATCCTCGGCCCGCGACATCACCCAGCTCGCAGTCTTCAGTTCGCGATCGAGACGGGCCATCGTCCGGGAGAGTTCGGGCTCGTCATCGTCGAGCCAGACATCGGCGACACGTGCCATCAGCAGCACCGCGCCCTGCACGCGCACCCCTCCCAGCGCGTCCTCCGTCGGGATCCCCGCCGAGGCGAGCATGTAGCGCCAGGAATTGACCGCACCGCGATTGAGAGCCGCGAGTGCCAGGGGATCGCGCCGCAGCGCCGGCATCACGCGCCGCAGGCCGGCCTTGTAAGGGGCAAGAGCATCGAGGCGGCGCATGACCAGGTCGAACGTCCGCTCGCGGTAGGATTCGTCTGCGAGGTCATCGGACTGGCCGGCGAGCACCGCATCGTCGACGATACGGGTCAGCCCGCCGAGAATGGCGAGCTTGGACGGAAACAGGTTGCGCAATGTCGCAAGCGCGACGCCGGCCTCGCCAGCGATATCGCCAAGCTCGATCTCGTCCCACGGCCGCGCGGCCGCAAGATTGAAAAGCGCGTCCACCACCGCCTTCCGCGAGTCGGCGGGCGGCGCGCCTGCAGCAGGCTTTTCAGCTTTGGGGGAAGCGGGTTTGCGGGCCATCGGACCTCTCCATTCGCAAAGCGATGACGGAAAGGTAGGTCTGGATCACGGCCGAGGAAAGGCCGTTCAGCCGGAAAGCTCTTCGGCGCGACGTTTGGCGGCAGCGACGGCGCGGCGCATCAGCGGCGCAAGTCCGTTATCGGCCATCAGCACTTCGAGTGCTGCCGCCGTCGTTCCGGCAGGCGAGGTCACGTTCTGGCGCAAGGTCGCCGGCGACAGCGGCGATTGATAGAGCATCTCCCCTGCTCCTTCGATGGTGCCCCGCGCCAGGCGCTCGGCCGTCTCGGCCGGAAGTCCCGCTGCGACGCCAGCTGCCGCCAGGCACTCGACGAGATGGAAGACATAGGCGGGACCGGAGCCCGAAACGGCTGTGACCGCGTCGATCAGATCTTCGGTCGCGAGCCATTCGACCTTTCCGATGCTCCCGAGCAGCGCATCCGCCATCGCCCGTTGATCAGCACTGACGCCCCTGCCGGCGGCAGCCGCAGTGACGCCGCGCTGTACGGAAGCCGGCAGGTTCGGCATCGCGCGAATGATCGCCGTGGCATTGGGCAGACGCGCCGAGAGATCGCCGAGTGTCTTGCCGGCCAGAATGGAAATCAGCAGGGTCTGCGGCTGGATGAACGCCTGGACCGAGGGCGCTGCCGTATCGAGCATCTGCGGCTTGGTCGCGAGCACGAGAACCTCGGTCGGCGGCACCGAGCGCGGCTCAGGATTGAGCGCGATGCCCTTCTCGGCCGCCAGCGTCGCGATCTCGTCCGAGGGTTTGGGGTCGATCAGCGTGATTCCGGTCGGATCCATGCCGATGCGCAGCCAGCCCTCGAGCATGGCGCCACCCATCTTGCCCGCACCAATGAGGACAAGGGTTTGCGGCAAGGAACGGGACATGGAGGCCTCACGAGGAACGATATGTGACGTCTTGCGCAGCCCGGAACCGGGCATCGCACGACCAGAAGCGGCAACGGATGTCCGGGTCAAGCCCGGGCATGACGAAAGCAGGGTCTCAGGCTTCCCCGACTGTTTCGAGCATCGCCCCCTCGAGCCCCTCGCGCGCGCTCTTGCCGGCCCAGACCACGAAGTGGAAGGCCTGGAAATAGCGCTCGCAGGCGTCGATCGCCGATTTGATCAGGGCGGCGGCCTGCTCGTCGGTCGGCTCAGCACCGCCCGAAAGCAGGAGCGCGTGGCGGTACATCACCACGTTCTCCGAGCTCCAGAGGTCGAAATGGCCGAGCCAGAGCTGCTCGTTGACGAGGCTGACAAGTTGCAACACCTCGCCGCGCCGCCGCTCCGGCACCTTGAGATCGAAGGCACAGGCGATGTGGAGCGCCTCCACTTCGGAGAGCCAGGTGATCGCGACATGATAGTCCGACCAGCCTCCGGTGACGGAGACGGAGAGCTCGTCATCGCTGTCGCGGTCGAACGTCCAGTTATTGAGTGCGGCGAGGCGCTCGATCAGGTCGAGAGGATTGGCAGGCCGTTCGGCTTCTGCGTCCAGGTCAAGGTCCATCATGCCCAGGGTCCAACTGCCAGCTCCCCGCGCGAATGCGGGTCCAGCTCGTTCGAGAACGGGAACACGGCGACGGGGAAGCGCGGGACGCAACAAGACTGCGGAAGCCGCTACATGGCCTCCTGACCGCCAAACGCACCCCAAGCGGATACGACCGGCGAATCACCTCTCCTTCGACGATAGCGCAGGCGCGACGACGCTCCCAACACCTGATGCAGGCTCGGCGGATTCGGGGGTTGGGCTCAATCCCTACCGGCTGCTGTCCACAGCCGGAAAACGGGCCGGCTCAGCCCTTGTCGCGTCCAGCCTCGAGTGCAGCCAGCCGTGCGGCGAGTTTGTCATTCTCTTCACGGGCCAGAACCGCCATCTCGCGCACGGCTTCGAACTCCTCGCGTGTCACGACGTCCATCTCGCGCAGGAGGCGGTCGATCTGCGTGCGGGCGACCGTCTCGACCTCACGGCGCACACCCTGGGCGGCTCCCGCGGCGTCGGTGACCAGACGAGCGAGATCGTCGAGTATGCGGTTCGAGGTCGTGGCCATCATCAATCTCCAGGGCCGGATGCCGGCGCTCCATAGCACGCCTGATATGGGCGACGAAGGCCTCGCCCGCAATCGCAGCGGCACATCGTCCACGTCCTTTGAGCCCGAGCGAGCCCGGCCTAAACATGAGGACCACGTCAGCACAGGGGATTCGCGAGCCATGGCCCTGCACTTCTCACCCGCCGAATTCGCACGCCGGCGCGATGCCCTGCTCTTAGCCATGCAAGCCGATCGGCTCGATGCGCTCTTCCTGTTCCAGCAGGAATCGATGTTCTGGCTGACCGGCTATGACACCTTCGGCTTCTGCTTCTTCCAGTGCCTGGTGGTGAAGGCTGATGGCAGCATGGCGTTGCTGACCCGCTCTGCCGATCTGCGCCAGGCCGAGCACACCTCAAATCTGGCCGATATCCGCATCTGGAAGGATGGCCGCGACGCGAATCCTGCGCGTGACCTGCTCATGCTGGCACAGGATCTCGGCCTGGCCGGCAAGCGCATCGGCGTGGAGTTTGAATCCTACGGCCTTGTCGCGGCAAACGGCCGCAAGCTGGAAGCGGCCTTCGCGGATATCAGCGTTCTCGTCGAGAGCTCTACGATCGTGACACGGCTGCGCGCCGTGAAATCGGCGGCAGAGATTGCCCGTGTCCGGCGCGCGGCCACTCTCTCGGACGCCGCCGACAGGGCGGCGCTCGACCTGATCCGGGCCGGCGCCGACGAGGGCGAGATCCTGGCCGCACAGCACGATGCGATCTTCGCGGGTGGCGGCGACTATCCGGCCAACGAGTTCATCATCGGCTCCGGCCGCGACGCCCTGCTTTGCCGCTACAAGTCGGGCCGCCGGACGCTCGACGCGCAGGACCAGATCACGCTCGAATTCGCGGGCGTCGACAGGCACTACCATGCTGCGATCATGCGAACCGTCGTGGTCGGAGAGCCCCGCCCGCTGCATCTCAGCTATCATGAAGCCGCCAAGGCGGCGCTCCTCGCCTGCGAGGCTGAACTGAAGCCGGGGCGGACCGCAGGCGATGTCTTCTCCGCCCATGCCCGGGTCTTCGACGAACACGGTCTTTCCAGCCACCGACTCAATGCCTGCGGGTACTCGCTTGGCGCAAAGTTCACGCCGAGCTGGATGGACTGGCCGATGTTCTACGAGAGCAACGACTGGCCGATCGTTCCGGGCATGGTGATGTTCGCCCATATGATTCTGATGGATTCGGCGAGCGAGACCGCGATGTGCCTCGGCCGCACCTATCTCGTCGGCGATAAAGGCGCAGAAAACCTGAACTTGCCCGATCTGGACCTCGCGATCCGTTGACCCTACAAGAGTCACGCAGGGAATCCTCAGCAAACCCGTACGCAAAAAGCGGGAGGCGTCATGTTTAGTCGTTTAAGTGGCCTCGTTCTGGGGCCAGCTCTCGCGCTTGCGCTCGCAGGCTGCCAGGAAACCACCAGCACGGCCGCGCGTCCGCGCGTCGATGCGCCCGGCGTCCCGGTCTCGGTCCAGAGCATCTCCGGTGCGCCCGACCAGGTCACCACGAATTTTGCGAGCCTGCTCGGCGAGGCGGCGGCGGAACGCAAGATGGAGATCGTCGCCGGCAACGCACCCGCGCGCTTCCGGGTTCGCGGCTATTTGACCGCCCAGCCGACAGAGGACGGCCAGACTGCGCTGGCCTTCGTCTGGGACGTCTATGACGAGAGCAAGAAGCGCGCCCAGCGCGTGCAGGGCGAGAGCCTCGGCAGGCGCGGCGGCGGCGGCGATCCCTGGTCGAGCATCGACCAGACCATCGTCGCCAAGGCAGCATCGGATTCGATGGACGCGATCGCGAGTTTCCTCGTGACCGCTCCGGTGCCGGACAAACCTGCCGCGGACGGCGCCAAGGATAAGGACAAGGCGAAAACCAAGACGGCTGCTGCGACCAGCGGCAAGCGCTCCTGAGCGAGGCATCCCGCTGAACGCAGTGGGGTGAGGCGTGATTCGCGCACTGTTTTTGCAGTGCAGCGGTCGACTCATTGTCATGGCGCTGTTATGAGCGCTGCGAATTCAGCCGGTCTCACGACTCCCGCCCCCGCCAGTCCTCACGGTGCGCCACGGCATGCCCTCTTCGTTCAAAGTCGTCGCCGGAAACTCCAACCGGCCGCTCGCCGAAGCGATTTGTGCCTCCCTCGAAATCCCCCTTGCCAAGGCCCAGGTCCGGCGTTTCGCCGACATGGAGGTCTTCGTCGAGATCCAGGAAAATGTTCGCGGGCAGGACGTCTTCGTCATCCAATCGACCTCCTTCCCCACCAATGACCACCTGATGGAGCTGTTGATCATCACGGATGCCCTGCGCCGTTCCTCGGCACGGCGCATCACCGCGGTGATCCCCTATTTCGGTTATGCCCGGCAGGATCGCCGTGCCTCGGGCCGTACGCCGATCTCGGCCAAGCTCGTCGCCAATCTCATCACCCATGCCGGCGTCGACCGCGTTCTGACGCTCGATCTCCATGCCGGACAGATCCAGGGCTTCTTCGACATCCCGACCGACAACCTGTTCGGCGCGCCATTGATGGCCCGCGATATCAAGGAACGGCTCGACTACAAGAACGCCATGGTCGTTTCACCGGACGTCGGTGGCGTGGTCCGTGCCCGTGCACTGGCCAAGCGCATCGACGCTCCGCTCGCCATCGTCGACAAGCGCCGCGACCGGCCGGGCGAATCCGAGGTGATGAACATCATCGGCTCGGTCGAGGGCCGCTCCTGCATCCTGCTTGACGATATCGTCGATTCCGGCGGAACGCTCTGCAACGCCGCCGAAGCGCTGCTCGCGGAAGGCGCCAGGGAAGTCTACGCCTACATCACCCATGGCGTGCTGTCGGGCGGCGCAGTCGCACGCATCGCCAATTCCAAGCTCAAGGAGTTGGTGATCACCGATTCGATCATGCCGACCGAGGCAGTGAAGGTGGCGCGCAACATCCGCGTCATTTCCATTGCCAACCTGATGGGCGAGGCGATCGAGCGCACCGCGAGCGAATCGAGCGTCTCCAGCCTGTTCGACTGAACGGGATGGTATGATGACGGCTGCCACGACCGGCGAAGGCCGCGCACTCGTCCTGTTCTCGGGCGGGCAGGATTCGACCGTCACGCTCGCCTGGGCCCTTGCACGCTTCGGCTCGGTCGAAACCGTCGGCTTCGATTACGGCCAGCGCCACCGCGTCGAGCTGGAATGCCGGCTCGCGATTCGCGATAAGCTGCCCACCCTGTCCTCGGCCTATGCGGAGCGGCTCGGGCCGGACCACATCATCGACCTCGCTGCGCTCGGCACGATTTCCGAGACCGCGCTGACGCGAGAGAGCGAGATCGCCTTCGCCGATACCGGGTTGCCGACGACCTTCGTGCCGGGACGGAACCTGATTTTCCTGACCTTCGCCGCGGCGCTGGCCTATCGCCGGAACTGCAGGCACATCGTGCTTGGCGTCTGCGAGACCGATTATTCCGGCTATCCCGATTGCCGCGATGACACGATCAAGGCGATGCAGGTCGCCCTCAATCTCGGGCTCGACCGGCGATTGGTGCTGCACACGCCGCTGATGTGGCGCGACAAGGCGCAGACCTTCGCGCTGGCCCGCGAGCTTGGCGGCGAGACGTTGCTCGATCTGGTGGTCGAGGACAGCCATAGCTGCTATCTCGGCAACCGGACGACACGCCATTCCTGGGGCTATGGCTGCGGAACCTGCCCCGCCTGCGAGCTGCGGGCGAAGGGCTATGCTGGCTTTCTCTGTTCACCGGACGACACTGGACCATCCTATGACTCCTGATCAGCAGCGCTGGACCGAAGGGCTGGTCGCCCTCGTCCTTTTCACGCTCACCATCCCCGCCGCGAACTGGATGCTCGGCAATGTCGGCACGGTCTGCGTGCCGAACGGTCCTTGCCTCGTGCCGGTCGCGCCGGGCATCAAGGCGCCGAGCGGCGTGCTGATGATCGGCCTCGCGCTCGTGCTGCGCGACATCGTCCAGCGCCGCCTCGGTGCCAAGGTCGGACTGGGCGCGATCTTCGTCGGCGCCGCGATCTCAGGCTTTCTTGCTCCGCCGGCGATCGTCGTCGCCTCGGTCGCGGCCTTCCTTCTCTCGGAGCTCGCGGACTTCGCCGTCTACACGCCGCTGCAGCGGCGCCGCTTCGTCACGGCCGTGATCGCATCGAGCCTTGTCGGCCTCGTCATCGACAGCATCGTCTTCCTCTGGCTCGCCTTCGGCAGCCTCGACTTCCTGTCGGGCCAGATCATCGGCAAGGCCTGGATGGTACTGCTGGCGCTGCCGCTGATGCACCTGCTGCGCCGGCGTGACGAGCGGCTGGGACTGGTCGCCGCCTGAGCGGAAGCGCCCGTCCCCGGGTTGAGCTTTCCCGCTTTTTCGCCTATGAGCCTCCTCGCGCTCGACTGACACCCTTGGAGGCACGGGCGCGAGACCAAGACGGCCGCCATCGGGCGGCCGTGTCTTTATCAAGAAAACGAGGACCATCATCATGACCGCCGTGAAGCAAATCGAGGCTTCGGCGCGCACCCAGGTCGGCAAGGGGGCCGCCCGGGCAGTTCGTCGTCAAGGCCAGACTCCTGCCGTGATCTATGGTGCGGGCGAAGCCCCGCAGGCGATCGCGCTCAACGCCAACCAGACCCGCCTGATGATCTATGGCGGCCACTTCCTGACCACGATCTTCGAGATCAATGTCGGCGGCAAGAAGACGCGCGTCATTCCGCGCGACTACCAGCTCGACCCGGTCAAGGACTTCCCGATTCACGTCGACTTCCTGCGCGTCGCAGCCGGCCAGACCATCAAGGTCATGGTTCCGGTTCACGTCGTCGATCAGGAGGCCTGCCCGGGCCTGAAGTCCGGCGGCACCCTGCAGATCGTCGAGCACAACGTCGAAATCGACGTCGCGCCTGAGAACATCCCCGAGTCCCTCGACGTCTCCGTCGCTGGCCTGGGCGTTGGCACGTCCATCCATGTCAACGACATCAAGCTGCCGGCAGGCGTCAGCCTGACCACCCGCGAGAACCTGACGCTGGTCACGATCGTGGCGCCGTCGGTGATCGAGGATGCTGCTGCCGAGGGCGCAGCCGAAGGCACCGAGGCCGCCAAGGCCTGAGGATGCCGCGCTTCGGCGCTGCCTTCGCGAGACCACTTGGACGGCCGGGTTTCCCGGCCGTCTTGCTTTAGAGGGAGGCGCAGGACCGCCAGCCCCTCCCGACTGCCGGAGTGACCTGCCATGCTGATCTTTGCCGGTCTCGGCAATCCCGGCGCGCGCTATGCCCGCAACCGGCACAATATCGGCTTCATGGCGGTCGAGACGATTGCCCGCACATACCGGGCCTCCCCCTGGCGCTCACGCTTCCAGGGCGAGGCTTGCGAGGCGACGATCGGTAACGAGAAGGTCATCCTGCTCAAGCCGCAGACCTATATGAACGAATCCGGCCGCGCGGTCGGCGAGGCGGCTCGCTTCTTCAAGATCGCCCCCGCCGACGTGATCGCTTTCCATGACGAACTCGATCTCGCTCCGGCCAAGCTGCGCGTGAAGCTCGGAGGCGGCAATGCCGGCCATAACGGGCTGCGCTCGATGACGGCCGCGATCGGCAACGACTACCGCCGCGTCCGCATGGGCATCGGCCATCCCGGCGACAAGGCCCTCGTCCATGCCTATGTGCTGAACGATTTCGGCAAGGCTGAGCAGCCCTGGGTCGAGGATCTCTGCACGGCCTGCGCCGATTACGCCACTCTGCTCGCCGCGGGCGATGATGCTGGCTTCCAGAACAAGGTGCATCTCTTCATGGACGCGCGCGGCCATGCCGCGGTGAAGCGCCTCGGCGAGAAGGCCGAGGACTAAAAGGCTCGTTCATCGGACCCGATCTCGTATCGGGTCCGATGAACGAGCCTTTCCGTGTTTGCATCGGCTTTCTCGAAAACCGCAATCCACTTTTCGGGCGATGGATCAGAGCGGCAACTGGGCGCCCTGTTTCGCGATCGTGACTCGGCTGGCAAGAAGACCGCCGCCGGGCTGGCGCGTCGCCGTGAACGCGACCTGTGCCCCCGGCGACAGCTCGGACGCTTCGGCGGGTGCGGCCATGATGATATTGGCCTCGGGCGTGATCGTTACCTTTTGCTCCCCACCGGGATAGGTCAGGACGAGATTGGCGCCATCGACGCGCGAAACCGTCTCGGCCACGGTCGCATTGGTCATGGTGCTGTCTGGCAAGACTCCCCAGGCCCTGTGCCCTTCGCCCGTCCCGCGCATCGCCTCGGGAAAGATCAGGACCTGGACGGCGAGAAGCGTGCCGTCAGCCTGCGGCCGCGCACCGACGCCGACGAAGCTGCCCTTCTTGATGTCGTTTGGGCTGGCTTTGACCACCCCGCCAACCGAGTAGCCGGGGGCCAGGGCGACCGCGACGTCCTCGCCGCTCGGCGTCTTCACTGTCAGCGCCGAGCCTTCGAGCTTCTCGATCGTGCCACGCACCCGTGTCGCCGGCGCCTGAGCCTGTACGATACTGCTGGTCAGGACGAGAGCTGCGGCGAAGAGACTGGCAGAGAGCGCGCGCATGGAAGAGCTCCGTCGAATGGACCGGCGCAGACAGATCGCCGTCTCGCGAAGTCCTGCGCTCCTGCGCAGCGCCTCGCCATGCACGTTCGCGTGAGCCGTCCCTGGCCCCTGCCATCTTGTCTTTTGCCGCCCGGACCCCAATAAGGCCCTGGACATTCCAATCATCATCTCGCGACCGCCCCTTTGCGGCGGCGACGCAACGGACCAGCCATCATGGGTTTCAAATGCGGTATCGTCGGCCTGCCGAATGTCGGCAAGTCGACCCTGTTCAACGCACTGACGCAGACGGCTGCGGCACAGGCGGCGAACTATCCCTTCTGCACGATCGAGCCGAATGTCGGCGACGTCGCGGTACCCGATGACCGGCTGGAGAAGCTGGCCGCCATTGCCGGTTCGAAGGAGATCATTCCGACGCGCCTGACCTTCGTCGATATCGCCGGGCTCGTGCGCGGTGCCTCCAAGGGCGAAGGCCTCGGCAACCAGTTCCTCGCCAATATCCGCGAATGCGACGCCATCGCCCATGTGGTGCGCTGCTTCGAGGATGGTGACATCACCCATGTCGAGGGCAAGATCTCTCCGATCGACGATATCGAGACCATCGAGACCGAGTTGATGCTCGCCGATCTCGAGAGCCTCGAGAAGCGCGTGCAGCCGCTGGAGAAGAAGGCGAAGTCGGGCGACAAGGAGGCCAAGGAACTGGCCGACCTGATGAACCGCTGCCTCGTCCTGCTTCGCGACGGCAAGCCGGCACGCCTCGTCCAGGTCGCAGCCGAGGAACGCAAGGCCTTCGAGATGCTCGGCCTGCTTTCGTCCAAGCCGGTGCTCTATGTCTGCAATGTCGAGGAAGCCAGCGCCGACAAGGGCAATGGCTTCTCCGAGAAAGTGAAGGCCCGCGCTGCCGAGGAGGGCGCAGTCGCCGTCGTCGTCTCGGCCAAGATCGAGAGCGAGATCGCCGTCCTGCCGGCCGAAGAGCAGAAGGACTATCTCGACGCGGTCGGCCTCGCCGAGCCGGGTCTCAACCGCGTCATCCGCGCCGGCTATGCGCTCCTGAACCTCGTCACCTATTTCACCGTGGGCCCGAAGGAAGCCCGCGCCTGGACGATCGAGAACGGCACCAAGGGCCCCGCCGCCGCCGGCGTGATCCATACCGATTTCGAGAAGGGCTATATCCGGGCCGAAACCATCGCCTATGACGACTACATCGCCCACAAGGGCGAGAGCGGTGCGCGCGAAGCCGGCAAGTTCCGGCTCGAAGGCAAGGAATATGTCGTCGCCGATGGCGACGTGCTGCATTTCCGCTTCGCCAACTGAGCCGGACCGCGAGCGACCTATGCGCTATTTCGAGGACTTCGTCGTCGGAGAGGTGAAGCAGAGCGGCCGGGTCGCCGTTTCGCAGGACGACATCATCGCCTATGCTTCGCGCTACGATGCGCAGGATTTCCACACCGATCCGGCGGCCGCGAGGCAGAGCTTCGTCGGCCAGCTCATCGCGTCCGGCTGGCATAGCTGCTCGCTACTGATGCGGCTGCTCGCCGAGGACTTCGTCCTGGAGGCCGCCTCGATGGGGGCCCCCGGCATCGAAGAGGTCAAATGGCTCCGGCCCGTGCTGCCGGGGGATGTCCTCAGCGCACGGCGCAGCGTGATTGAAACCAAGGAATCGCGCTCACGCCCCGAGATGGGCCTGGTGCAGTTCCGGTTCGAGCTCCTGAACCTGCGCGACGAGCCGGTCCTCGAGCAGACCAACTGGATCATGTTCGGTCGCAAGGGCTCGGGCTTTGCTCAACCCAGGGGCGACTGGCTGGCCCACCCGCCCCGCTATGTGCAGCCGGCAGCGCTGAGCCTGCTCGAAATTCCCGCTGGCGAGACGCAGCCGGCGCCCTTCTTCGAGGAGATCGAGATCGGCGAGAGCCATGAACTCGGCAGCTTCGTCTTCACACCTGAGGAAATCGTCGCCTTCGCCCGTGCCTTCGATCCGCAGCCCTTCCACATGGACGATGTTGCGGCGCGCAGCAGTTCCTTCGGGCGCCTGGCCGCCTCGGGCTGGCATACGGCCTCGGTCTGGATGGCAACGATGGTCGCTCACCGCAAACGCCAGCTCGCGGCCACGCCCGGACAGGCGCCACGCCTCGGCCCCTCCCCCGGCTTCAAGAATCTGCGCTGGTCCAGACCGGTCTTTGTCGGCGACAGGATCACCTATAGCTCGACCGTCATTCAAACCCGCGCCAGCGCCAGCCGCCCGCAATGGGGCCTGTTCTTCCATCGCAATGCCGGTGTGAACCAGCATGGAGAGGAGGTCTTCAGCTTCGAGGGCTGCGTCTTCATCGAGCGCAGGCCGGCCTAATCCGCGGCGCGATCTGAAGCGTCCCAGGCGATGTGGCCGGGGCCAAGCCCGACCATGCCGGGCCGCGCCCCCAGAACGCCTCTGGTCCTCAGCCGACCTTGCCGTAGCCAGCGAACTTCGCGGAAACGCGCGACATCTCGGCCTCGTCAAGAATGACCGGCTCCAAGCCGGAGGCGAGCAGGTCGAGATATTGCCCGGCGAGATTCTCGACCTCGGCGACGATCGTGTGCGCGCCCGCGAGTGTCTGTCCAAGCGCGATGACGCCGTGATTGGCAAGCAGCACCGCCTTGCGCCCCTCAAGCGCCTTCACCGCGTTCTCGGCAAGCTCGGGTGTGCCGAAGGTCGCGTATTCCGCGCAACGCACATCGGCCCCACCGCATAGCGCAATCATGTAATGGAAGGCCGGAATCCCGCGCCTTGCCGACGACAGCGCGGTGGCACGCGGCGAATGCGTGTGCACGATCGCCTGGGCGTCCGGGCGCGCCTTGTAGATCTCGACATGGAACGGCCATTCGGACGAAGGCTTGCGTGAGCCATTCAGGATGGTGCCGTCCTGCGAGAGATGGATCAGATCCTCCGGCCTTGTCTGCGCATACGGCAGGCCGGACGGGGTGATCAGCAATCCGCCTTCGAAGCGGGCCGAGACATTGCCGGATTTCGATGGGCAGAACCCGGCCTTGTCGATCGCCTGGGCGACCGCGACGATCTCTGCGCGAAGCGCCATTTCACTCATGTCGCAGCTCCGCGCGCCAGATCAGGAAAGAGACCAGCAAGCCCCTCGGAGCTCGCAGGGGCCACACCACGTTCGGTGATGAGGCCGGTGACAAGGCGCGCCGGGGTGACGTCGAAGGCGGGATTGGCGGCGGGGCTGCCAGGCGCCACCACTCGAAACTGGCCGACCTCGCCATCCTCGCCCAGGCCTGCGAGATGGGTGACCTCGCGTGCCGAACGCTCCTCGATCGGGATCTCGCCGAGCCCGTCCGACAGCCGCCAGTCGATCGTCGGGGACGGCAAAGCGACATAGAAAGGCACGCCGTTGTCATGCGCTGCCAGCGCCTTGAGATAGGTGCCGATCTTGTTGGCGACATCTCCGGTCGCGGTCGTCCGGTCGGTACCGACGATGACCATGTCGACCTGCCCGCGCTGCATCAGATGCCCGCCGGCATTGTCGCTGACCACGGTATGCGGCACGCCATGGGCGCCGAGTTCATAGGCCGTCAGCGCCGCGCCCTGGTTGCGCGGCCGCGTCTCGTCGACCCAGACATGGATGGGCAGGCCGGCATCATGCGCCAGATAGATCGGCGCCAGCGCCGTGCCCCAGTCAACCGTGGCAAGCCAGCCGGCATTGCAATGGGTCAGGATATTGAGGCGCTCGCCCGGAGCCTTGCCCGCCGCAAGGCCGCGGATCACGCCAAGTCCGTGCTCACCGATCGCGCGGCAGAGCGCGACATCCTCGTCGCAGATCGCAGCAGCCTCGTCATAGGCCGCTGCCATGCGCGAAGCTGGATCCAGGCCTGCCAGCCTGGCGCTCACCCGCTCCAGTGCCCAGTGCAGGTTCACCGCTGTCGGGCGGGTCGCACCAAGCAGCGCGACAGCCACCTCCAGCGCCTGGTCGGACGGGTCCGCGCGCATGGCCAGGGCGACGCCATAGGCGGCTGTAGCGCCGATCAGCGGTGCTCCGCGCACCACCATGCTGCGGATCGCCTCGGCGGCCTGCTCGGCACTCCCAAGCGCGACGGTCTCGAAACGGAAGGGCAGCTTGGTCTGGTCGATCACGCTGACGCGCCAGCCATCCTGCGCGAGCCAGATCGTCCGGTAGGCCTTGCCGCCGATCTTCATGGGCTTAGTGTCCGCTGAAGGAGACGAGCGTGCGCACGGGAACGCCGAGGCGGCGGACCCGATCCGCCCCCCCGAGATCCGGCAGATCGACGATGAAGCACGCCGCCACGACCTCCGCGCCAAGCGAGGATAGCAGGTTGACCGCCCCTTCCGCAGTGCCCCCGGTCGCGATCAGATCGTCGACGAGCAGGACGCGCTCGCCCCGTGAGACCGCGTCCTTGTGGACCTCGATCTCGCCCGTGCCGTATTCCAGGGAATAGCTGATGCTGACCGTCTCGTGCGGCAGCTTGCCCTTCTTGCGCACCGGGATGAAGCCGGCCGAGAGCTGATGGGCCACCGCCCCGCCGAGGATGAAGCCGCGCGCCTCGATGCCGGCGATCTTGGCGATCTTCAGCCCGGCGAAAGGCTGGACGAGCTCGTCGACCGCACGTCGGAAGGCCCGGGCATCGCCGAGCAGGGTGGTGATGTCCCGGAAGATGATGCCCGGCTTGGGGTGATCCGGAATCGAGCGGATCGCGTTCTTCAGGTCGAGGAGGGTATCACGGTCCATGCGGAAACAGCTCGCTGTGGCGACGCGCTCTCTTAGCGCCGCGGCCGCGCGAAGGGAACCGCCAGCCCCAGCCCGGCGCCCCCTCCAATGTCAGGCAGCAGTCAGAGGACCCGGCCCGCAACCGCGTCGAGCCTAGCCACCAGGCTCGGATCTCGAAATTCGCGCGCCGTTATGATGGCGCCGTCCAGCGCGTGATGGGAGCCAGCCGGACAGGGCTCGCGCTCGGCAGGGAAATCCGCGGCCAGGCGCGCAACCAGCCGGCGCGCCTTCTCGGCATTGTCCTTCAGCACTGCCACGACTGAGGTGACATCCACCGAGGACTGCTCCGGGTGCCAACAGTCGAAATCCGTCACCATCGCGACGGTCGCGTAGGTGATCTCGGCCTCACGGGCGAGCTTGGCCTCGGGCATCGCGGTCATGCCGATCAGGTCGTAGCCGAGCGCCTTATAGGTCAGCGACTCCGCATAGGTCGAGAATTGCGGGCCTTCCATGGTGACCAGAGTACCGCCGCGCACGAAGGGCAGCTCCTCGGCCGTAGCGGCATCGGCGAGCCTTGCCTGCAGCAGCGGACCGACCGGGCGCGCCATCGGGACATGCGCGACGCAGCCCTTGCCGAAGAAGGAGCTGGCGCGACGCACGGTGCGGTCGATGAACTGGTCGACCAGCACGAACAGGCCGGGATAGAGCTCGGATTTGTAGGACCCGCAGGCTGAGAGCGAGACGAGATCGGTGACCCCCGCGCGCTTCATCACGTCGATATTGGCGCGGTAATTGATCTCGGAGGGCGGCAGGACGTGACCACGACCATGGCGCGGCAGGAAGACGATCTTGGTTTGGCCGATCCGGCCGATGCGCAGGATATCCGAGGGTTCGCCCCAGGGGCTCGTGACACGCTCTTCGCGCAGATCGGTCAGGCCCGGCAGGTCGTAGATGCCCGACCCACCGATGATTCCGAGCACAGCTTCGCTCATGATCGCTTCCTTTCAGTTTGGCCGGACAGGAGCAGGCTTCTGTGACGGCCGTACAAAGGCGCTGCACAGCCGCAGCCGCGCAAGGCCAAACGAAAAAGGCCCCGTTTCCGGGGCCTTTTCCCATTCTCAGAGGTGGTCAGTGCGCGGTTGAGCCATCCGGCATGCGCGACCAGACCTTCTTCTTGGTGTAATAGAGCAGACCGCCGAAGAAGATGAGGAACAGCATGACCTGCATGCCGATGCGCTTGCGCGCCTCGAGATGCGGCTCAGCCATCCAGACCATGAAGGCCGCGACGTCCTTGCCATACTGCGCCACGGTCTCCGGAACCGGCGACTTGCCGTCCGGCCCCTTCGGATACTCGACCTGCCCGTCCTGGAGCGGCTGCGGCATCGCGATGAGGTGGCCCGGCATATAGGTGTTGTAGTTTTGGCCCGGCAGCAGCGGCGGGAAGCCCTGCGGCGGTTCCTTGTACCCGGCCAGCAGCGCCGCGATATAGTCCGGCCCCTGCTCCTGATACTGGGAAAAGATGTCGATGATGAACTGCGGGAAACCGCGCTCATAGGTGCGGGCCTTGGCCAGGACCGACAGATCCGGCGGGTAGGCTCCGCCATTGGCGGCCCGCGCCGCCTGCTCGTTCGGGAACGGCGACGGGAAACGGTCCGCCGGACGGCCGGGACGATCGAACATCTCGCCCTGGTCGTTCGGGCCGTCCTTGATCTGATAGGTCGCCGCCAGCGCGGTGACCTGCCCGGGCGTGAACTCCGGGCCACCAGGCTGCGACAGCGTCCGCATCGGGATCAGGCTCATCGCGTGGCAGCTGGCGCAGACCTCCTTGACGACCTTGAAGCCGCGCTGGAGCTGGGCACGGTCGAACTTGCCGACCGGACCCGAGAATGACCACTTCTGCTGCGGCGGGATCACACGGTCGCCGGCGGCCTGGGCCGTCAGCGCGTTGGCAGTGAGGGCAAGGCCGAAGCTGAGCCCCGCCAGGGCAAGGCGAAACGGGGTGGTGCTCATCTTTCGTCAGCCCTTGGCGTTCGGTTCGGAGGCGGTGGCAGCCGCAAGGCTCGCGCCCGAGCCACCCTTGATATTGGCCAGCACGGAGTCCGCGATCGAGTTCGGCAGCTTCGCCGGCTTCTCGAAGATGCCGACCAGCACAAGCGAGATGAAGTAGCCGAAATACAGCGCGGTGAAGATCCGCGAGTAGGTCACGTAGGGCTCCTCGGCAGGCATGGCGCCGAGATAGCCGAGCACGATGCAGACCACGAGGAACGCCCAGAACAGGACCCGGGCGACCGGCCGGTAGCTCATCGACTTCACCTTGGAGGTGTCGAGCCAGGGCAGGAAGGCCAGCACCGCGATCGCCGCGAACATCGCCAGAACGCCGCCGAGCTTGTCGGGAATGGCGCGCAGGATCGCGTAGAACGGCAGGAAGTACCACTCAGGCACGATATGTGTCGGCGTCACCGCCGGGTTGGCCGGAATGTAGTTGTCGGCATGGCCCATGAAGTTCGGCTGATAGAACACGAAATAGGCGAACACGAAGATGAAGCAGACCATCCCGAAGATGTCTTTGATGGTCGCATAGGGCGTGAACGGCACGGTGTCCTTCTGGACGTTCTTCACCTCGACGCCGGTCGGGTTGTTCTGTCCGACGACGTGCAGCGCCCAGATGTGAAGGATCACGACGCCGAAGATCATGAACGGCAGCAGATAGTGCAGCGAGAAGAAGCGGTTCAGCGTCGGGTTGTCGACGGAATAGCCGCCCCACAGGAAGGTCACGATCGTCTCGCCAACCACCGGCAGCGCCGAGAACAGGTTGGTGATGACGGTGGCGCCCCAGAAGGACATCTGCCCCCAGGGCAGCACGTAGCCCATGAAGGCGGTGGCCATCATTAGCAGGAAGATGACGACGCCGAGGATCCAGAGCACCTCGCGCGGAGCCTTGTACGACCCGTAATAGAGGCCGCGGAAGATGTGGACATAGACGGCGACGAAGAACATCGAGGCGCCGTTGGAGTGCAGGTAACGCAGCAGCCAGCCGAAATTCACGTCGCGCATGATGTGCTCGACGGAGTTGAAGGCCATGGTCGCATGCGGCGTGTAGTGCATCGCCAGGATGACGCCCGTCACGATCTGCGCGACGAGCATGAACACCAGGATGCCGCCGAAGGTCCAAAGGTAGTTCAGGTTGCGCGGAACCGGGTAGGACACGGCCGAATCGTGCATGAGGCGAACGATCGGCAGACGGGCATCGAGCCAGCGTTCAAAGCCGGTCTTCGGAACGTAGGTGCTATGACCACTCATGACGAATGCCTCAAGGCTTTCTCGGTATCATTGGAAATCATGGAGAAGCGCATAGCTCAGCCGATTCGGATCTTCGTATCTGCGTTGAACGCATAGGGCGGGATCGGCAGGTTGAGCGGCGCAGGCCCCTTGCGGATGCGGCCCGACGAATCGTAGTGCGAACCGTGGCATGGGCAGAACCAGCCGTCGTAGTCGCCCTTCGGATCGCCGGGGGAATTGCCGAGCGGCACGCAGCCAAGATGGGTGCAATTGCCGTAAACGATGAGGAACTGCTCGTGGCCTTCCTTGACGCGGGCCTGGTCGGTCTGAGGATCGGGCAGCGTCGCGACATTGACCGCACGCGCCTCGTCGATCTCCTTCTTGGTGCGGTGACGCACGAAGATCAGCTTGCCGCGCCAGAACAGCTTGATGGCCTGGCCTTCCGCGATCGGGCCGAGATCGACATCCATCGGCGCACCAGCAGCAATGGTCTGCGCGTCCGGAGCCAACTGGCTCACGAGCGGAACAACAACAGCACCGAGACCGACGGCACCGGCAGCGCCGGTCGCCAGCATCAGAAAGTCGCGGCGGGTGGTTTGGGTCGTCTCGGTCGCGTGAGCCACGATCGATTCCTCTGCTCTTCGCCCAGCCTGGAACGGCTGTAAATTATCGTCTGACGCCCCTCATAGGTGCGCCCCTTCGCAGCCGCAATGCGGCGGCACGTCGCCGCCGCGCTCTTTGGCATGCACTTTGGACGAAGTCTACTGTTCCGGGCGGCGGCAATGTGCATCGCGGCCTGCCCTCAGCGGGACTCAGGCCGTGACCGTCTCCGGGTCGGCAACGGCCAGGAAACCACCCGACTGGCGCGCCCAGAGCCGGGCATAGAGGCCACCACGCGCGACGAGTTCGGCATGGCTGCCCTGATCGACGATGCGCCCCTTGTCGAGAACGATCAGCCGATCCAGCGCCGCAATGGTCGAGAGCCGGTGCGCGATCGCGATCACGGTCTTGCCCTGCATGAGCGCCGTGAGCTGCTCCTGGATCGTCGCCTCGACCTCTGAATCAAGTGCCGAGGTGGCCTCGTCCAGGATCAGAATCGGCGCGTCCTTGAGCAGCACGCGGGCGATGGCGATGCGCTGGCGCTGGCCGCCCGAGAGCTTGACGCCGCGCTCGCCGACACGCGATTCGAACCCCTTGCGCCCATCCTGGTCGCTGAGGGTCGCGACGAACTCATGCGCCGATGCCCTCCTGGCCGCCTCGATGATCTCGTCCTCGGTCGCATCGATCCGGCCATACCCGATATTATCGCCGATCGAGCGGTGCAGCAGCGAGTTATCCTGCGTCACCATGCCGATCTGTGCGCGCAGCGAGTCCTGCGTCACGCGGGCGATATCCTGCCCATCGATCAGGATGCGACCGGCCTCCAGCGGATAGAGTCGCAAGAGCAGGTTGACGAGCGTCGACTTCCCGGCGCCCGATGGGCCGACGAGGCCGATCTTCTCGCCCGGTCGGATATCGAGGTTGAGCCCCTCGAACAGACCGCCGGTGCGGCCATAATTGAAGCGCACCTGCTCGAAGCGGATCGCCCCCTCGCCGACCGACAAGGGCCTGGCATCCGGCACGTCGGTCAGGTCATGCGGCTTGGCGATCGTCTCCATGCTCTCCTGCACGGAGCCGATATTCTCGAACACGCCGCGCACCAGATGGATCAGCCAGCTCGACATCTGCACCAGCCGCAGCACGAGGCCGATCGCGGCCGCGACCGCTCCGGGCGACATGATGCCCTGGCTCCAGAGATGCAGCGAAATCCACGCCGTCGTCACGACCAGCAGGCTGTTCATGGTCTGCAGGATGACGCTGACACCGGTGATCAGCCGCGACAAATGCAGGAAGGAGGCGTTCCAGCGCGACAGCGAGTCGCGGACCGACGAGCGCTCGGCATCGGCGCGGGCGAAGAGCTTGACCGTCAGGATATTGGTATAGGAATCGACGATGCGCCCGGTCGTCGAGGAACGCCCCAGCGAGTTCGCCTCGGAGCGCTTCTTCGCGCGCGGCACGAAATAGATCAGCAGCACGACATAGGCTGCAAACCAGACGATGACCGGAAGTGCCAGCCAGAGGCTGGTCGAGCCGAAGAAGCCGATCGCCACCGATGCGAAGATCAGCGCGTACCAGAGATCGTCGATGACCTCGATCGTCGCGCCACGGATCGATTGCCCCGCCTGGATCACGCGCGCCGAAAGCCGTCCCGCGAAATCGTTCTGGAAATAGGAGAGCGCATGGCCAAGCGTATAGACATGGTTGCGCCAGCGGATCTGATTGGTGATCTGCGGCACCACGACCTGGTCCACGATCGCATGATTGGCGAAATAGATCAGCGGGCGGACCACGACGAGCAGGAAGGCCGCGCCGAGCAGCACCGTGCTGTGATCGCGCCAGATCGTCTCGGGCGACTGGGTCGCCAACAGATCCACGAACCAGCCGACCATCAGGTACATCGCCGCTTCGATACCGCTGAAACCGAGGCCGGTGAGCATGATCAGGGCCATCCAGCCCTTCACGCCCTTGATGTGGTGCCACATGAATGGCCACACGCCCTTGGGCGGCGTCTGGCCCTCGTCAAAGGGCGCGAAGACGTCGATGCGGCTTTCGAGAAAACGGAACAGGGAGGCGAACATGGCGTACCGCCCTCCATGGACCGGCATGACGACGAAATCTTGGCGACATATGGGGCAGCAGTCAGGTCGCGGCCAGAGGCTTGACGCATGTCATGACGTCACCGCATGACAGCAGCGCATGTTGCGCCTCGCCCTCTACCAGCCGGATATCCCGCAGAATTCGGGCACGATGATTCGCATGGCCGTCTGCCTCGGCATCGCGGTCGACATCATCGAACCCGCGGCCTTCGACGTCTCGGACCGCCATTTCCGGCGTTCCGGCATGGACTATCTCGAGCGCGCCGCGATCACCCGGCATGATTCGTTCAAGGCCTTCGATGCATGGCGGCTTGCGGGCGGCCACCGGCTGATCCTGGCGGAGACGGATGGGGCCACCGCCCATACCGATTTTGCCTTCGCTCCCGGCGACATCGTGCTCGTCGGACGCGAATCGGCGGGCGTCCCCGCCGAGCTCTACTCAACCGTCGACGGCAGCGTCCATGTGCCGATGCGCTCGGGTTTGCGTTCGCTCAATGTCGCAATTGCCGCAGCCGTGGTTATGGGAGAGGCCTTGCGGCAGCTGGACGCTTATCCGAGATAGGCGCGAAATTCCTCGTCACCGCGGATGAAGACCCTCGCGGCGAGCGGAACGGAAACGGATCGATGACCACCCGAGCGACTGACCCTGCCTCCACGACATCTCCCCTCGCCCTCGCGGAGGCCATGAAGCCGCGCGCGACAGCCTGGTTCGAGGCCCTGCGCGACCAGATTTGCTCGGCCTTCGAGGCGCTGGAGGATGAAGTCACCGGCCCCTTCCCAGCCGAGGCAAGGACTCCGGGCCGCTTCGAGCGGACGCCCTGGCAACGTCGCAACCACGATGGCGCCGAAGGCGGTGGCGGCGTCATGTCGATGATGCAGGGCCGCGTCTTCGAGAAGGTCGGCGTCCACGTCTCGACCGTCTACGGCACCTTTCAGCCCGAATTTGCAGGTCAGATTCCGGGCGCGGCCGAGGATCCGCGCTTCCATGCCACGGGCATCTCGCTGATCGCCCATCCCTGGAATCCGCATGCTCCGACAGTGCATATGAACACGCGCTTCGTGGTGACGACGAAACCGTGGTTCGGTGGCGGAGCCGATCTGACCCCCGTGCTGGACAATCGGCGCACGCAGGAGGACGCCGACGCCATCGCCTTCCACGCCGCGATGCGCGCGCCCTGCGAAAGCTTCGCCCCAGTCGCCGACTATCCCCGCTTCAAGCAATGGTGCGACGAGTATTTCTTCCTGAAGCACCGCGGTGAGCCACGCGGCATCGGCGGCATCTTCTACGACTATGTCTGGTCCGGCGAGCCTGAGGCCGATCTCGCCTTCACCCAGGCGGTCGGCAAGGCCTTCCTCGACATCTATCCGCGGATCATGCGCGCCAATATCGGCACGCCCTGGACCGAGGCCGAGCGTTACGAACAGCAGGTCAGGCGCGGTCGCTATGTCGAGTTCAACCTGCTCCATGACCGGGGCACGATCTTCGGCCTCAAGACCGGCGGCAATGTCGCCTCGATCCTCTCCTCGCTGCCGCCAACCGTACGCTGGCCCTGAGCGCTCTCAGCGCTCGCGTTGCGCGATTGCGCTTTCGACAAAGGCAAACTGCTGGGTCCGCTCGCCGGGACATCCCGCTTCGATCCAGTCGCGCCTTGCCTGATCGAGCACGCGCCCGACATCCGGACCGGCGGCGACACCGCGTTTGAGCACATCGCGACCACTGAGGAGGAAGGGCGGCGTTTGCCCGAGTTCGGCAATTGCAGCCTGCACCTTGGAGCGCCCCGGAGAACTCTCGTTGGCCGTGAGCAGAACGAGGCTGCCGGCGACCGCATCCGCGCCGACGCGATGCGCCAGGTGCCGCAGCAGGGCGATCGAACAATCCGTCGCACGCCCCGAGAGCCCCTCAAGGGCGAGCGCGATACGCTCGATCCTGTCGAATTGTTCGTTCGACAGCCGCAACCCGTCCCGCAGGCGCAGCGCATCCTCGCGCACGCCAACCGCCAGCGCTGCGAGCCGGAAAGCCGGATAGACTGTTCCCGCGGGCTCGCCTGCCGCAATCGCCGCGAAGCGCGAAAGCCGGGGCACGCCGCCGATCACCGGTACAAGAAGCCCCGCTCCCATCATCGCCGACAATGCGTCGGCCGCGCGCGGCGCAACGAGCAGCTTCAGCAACTCGGCGCGCACCCGCTCACGCGAAAGCCCGTCGAGCCCGGCCCGGCCGGCCGCGCAGGCCGCCAGTCCCGTCGCGTCCAGTGCTCCTTCGCCATAGCGCGCGTGAAACCGGAAGAAGCGCAGGATGCGCAGATAGTCCTCGCGGATGCGCAGGTTCGCATCGCCGATGAAGCGGATACGACGCGCCGCAAGGTCGACAAGTCCGTCGCAATAGTCGTGAACGGTGCCGTCGCGCCCGAGCCCAAGCGCGTTGACCGTAAAATCCCGCCTGATCGCGTCCTCTGCGAAATCGCGCCCAAAGACCACCTTCGCGCGGCGACCATCGGTCTCGACATCGCGACGCAGCGTCGTGGTCTCGAAGGGAACGCCATGGGCGACGATGGTCACCGTGCCATGCTCGATTCCCGTGGGAACCGATTTGAAACCCGCCGCCGCTGCGCGCCGGATCGTCTCCTCCGGTAATGCCGTCGTCGCCAGATCGACATCGCCGACCGGCTCTCCGAGCAGCAGGTCGCGGACAGCCCCGCCAATGACGCGCGTTTCCTCGCCCCCGCCATTGAACGCAGCCAGCACCTCCGTCACCCCCGGCCGCTGAAGAAAGCGCTCGACCCGAACTCGCTGCGCTTCGTTCATCTGAACTGGCCAGGGACGAGCTGCCCGTTCTCCATATGAGGCGGCACATAAGCGCCCTGGCTGCGCGGAGCGATCCAACCGGTATAGGCGACGAAGCCGATCGAGATCACGAGCCCCACGACCGACAGCCAGAACACGTGCCCGTCCCAGTGTTCGACGTCGAAGGGGTTCCGCCGCCTGACGATCAGATAGCTTGCGAAGATACAAAAGGGCAGGACGAAGAGCAGAACCTCTTCGGTCACCGAACGCAGCATGGGCGCGCCATCCAATCAGACTAGCCGGAGAGTCGCTCGTAAAGGTTACGGATCATGCCGGCGGTTGCACCCCAGATATAGTGATCTCCGAAGGGCATCGCATAGTAGGTACGATAGCGCCCCTTCCATTCCCGGCCTTCGCGGCGATGATTGGCGGGATCCATCAGGAAGGCGAGCGGCGTCTCAAAGGCCTCGTCGACCTCGTGCGGATTGATCGTCAGCGCGAATGGCGGCGCGATCAGCCCCACGACAGGCACGACCCTGTAGCCGGTGCCGGTGAGATAGGCGTCGAGAAAGCCGACGACGCGCACATGTTCGCGGGCGAGACCGATCTCCTCCTCCGTCTCGCGCAGCGCCGTGACCACCGGCGAGCCATCGACGGCATCGACGCGTCCGCCGGGGAAGGCGACCTGGGCGGAATGGCTGCGCAACGCCGCTGCGCGCCGGGTCAGCAATACGGTCGGCCCGTCCTCGCGCAGCACGATCGGGATCAGCACCGCGGCCTGGATCGCGGCCGCCTCGTCCGGCGGCTCGATCGCTTCCGGCTGGAGATCATGGTCGCCGCGCGGCCTGCTGATCAGGTCGCCGAGGTCCGGCGGTTCGTGGCGCAGCCGCGCCCCGGCAAGGGCGACGATCTCTGCCGCCGTCAGCTTCAGAGCCTGCATCAGAGTCCTTCGATTTCGCTGGATGGCACGGCCGGATAGAATGCACCGGCGACGGCCAGCCCGAACATGCCGACGCCATCGACCGGCCTGATCTCGCCAAGGGCCAGAAGGTCATAGGTCAGGGCCCGCGTAACCCTCGCCCAGAGATCCCGGCGAATATGGACATAGGGCTTGAGCCCGTCATGCGTGTCCCGGACGAAGCGGATCGCATGCTCCGGGCCCACGCTCACGATATCGTCAACCAGTGTCCGGAACGCGATGGCGCGCTCGTCGCCTGTCCCCTCGACCGTCATCTCGACCGCCTGGAACGGCGCGTCGTCGACCTTGATCCCGACCTTTTCGACCGGTGTCACCAGGAAATAATCGCGGCCGTCGCGACGCAGGACGGAGGAGAAGAGCTTGACCAGCGACGGCCTGCCGATGGGAGTTCCGAGATAAAACCACGTGCCATCCCCCGCAATCCGCATGTCGATATCGCCGCAATAGGGTGGATTCCAGCGTTCGACGGGCGGCAAGGCTCGCGTGCGACTGTCCTTCAGCGCGACCAGCAATCGCTCCATCGCCTGCGTTGAATGGTTCATCGAACTACCTGAAATCGCCGCCCGCGGCATATTGGTTGCATGACCCGTTTCGCCTTGAACTCTACATAATCGTGAAGCCGAGTTCTGTGCACCAGAGCCTGTAGCCCCTTGAGCCGGTTGGATAGCCCGTCCACAGTCATCGGTTCGGGAAGCTTGCGGGGCGTGAAGCAGCGCAAGGCGCGACGACGAGGGTGAAGGAGATCGACATGGTGGCGCAAGTCCGTGCGACGGATGGCAAGAGCGAGGCCGGTCAGCCCGTCAATCTCGATACCGGGATCGTCGAAGCGGCCGAAGCTGCGCTCGGCGCCATCGGCGCCGCCCGCCGCGAGATCGGCCAGGTCATTTTCGGGCAGCAGGAGGTGGTCGACCTTTCGCTGATCACCTTGCTCGCCGGTGGCCACGGTCTGCTCGTCGGCGTGCCCGGCCTTGCCAAGACCAAGCTGGTCGAGGCGATGGGTACGGTCCTCGGCCTGAGCGCGAGACGCGTGCAATTCACGCCGGACCTGATGCCCTCCGACATTCTCGGCTCCGAGGTGCTCGACGAGAGCGTCGACGGCAAGCGCCATTTCCGCTTCATCAAGGGGCCGGTCTTTGCCCAGCTGCTGATGGCCGACGAGATCAACCGCGCCAGCCCGCGTACGCAGTCGGCGCTGCTGCAGGCGATGCAGGAGCATCACGTCACCGTCGCCGGTGAACGCTACGACCTGCCTGCGCCCTTCCACGTGCTGGCAACCCAGAACCCGATCGAGCAGGAAGGCACCTATCCGCTGCCGGAAGCCCAGCTCGACCGCTTCCTGCTCGAGATCGACGTCGGCTACCCCGACCGCGAGGCCGAGCGGCGCATCTTGCTCGAGACCACCGGTGCCACCGAGCACAAGCCGGTCCAGGCAATGACGGCAGAGACGCTGATGTCGACACAGCGCCTCGTACGTCGCCTGCCGGTTGGCGAGAACGTCGTCGATGCGATTCTCGATCTGGTGCGCTCGGCTCGCCCCGGCGATGGCGATCCGGCGCTGACCAGCAAGCTTGCCTGGGGCCCCGGCCCGCGCGCCAGCCAGGCCCTGACGCTTGCCGCCCGCGCCCGCGCGCTCGTCGAAGGCCGGCTCGCACCGTCCGTGGATGACGTCGTCGCGCTCGCCACCCCCGTACTCAAGCACCGTATTGCGCTCACCTTCGCTGCACGCGCCGATGGCGAGACGGTCGAGAGCGTCATCGCGAGGCTCGTGGAACGATTGGGATAGGGACTTCAGTGATGCTGCGCACGCGCGTCCTCGGCCCATCCGAACGCCAGCCGGCCCCGCCGGTCCTGAAGGCTTCCCTCGATCTCGCGGCGCGCCTGCCGCGCCTGATCCTCGAGGCCCGGCGCGTCTCGGCCAGCGTGCATGGCATCCACGGCCGCAGGCGCGCCGGCCCCGGCGAGACATTCTGGCAGTACCGCCCTCTGGTGACCGGTGAGGCCGCGTCACGCATCGACTGGCGCCGCTCGGCGCGCGACGGCCATCTCTTCGTCCGCGAGCGCGAATGGGAGGCCTCGCATGCGATCTGGCTCTGGATCGACCGCTCGGCCTCGATGGGCTTTTCCTCGTCGCTCGCCATGGCCTCCAAGGTCGACCGCGCGCTTGTTGCCGGCTTCGCCCTGGCCGAGACCCTGGTCGAAGGCGGCGAGCGCGTCGGGCATCTCGGCCTGACGCGGGCGCTCGCCTCGCGACGTATCGTCGAGACCTTGGCACAAGCGCTCGTGATCGACCGCAAGGGCGAGACCGCCGATTTGCCGCCGGACGCGCCGCTTCCACGCCTGGCCGACGCCATCATCATCACCGACGGACTTTCGCCGGCGCAGTCCCTGGCCAAGCGCATCGCGACCATGGCGAGCAGCGGCGCGCGCGGCCATATCCTGCTGATCGCCGATCCGATCGAAGAAACTTTCCCCTTCAGCGGCCAGGCCGAGCTCTTCGACCTCGAAGACGGCCTCACTCTGCGCGTCGGCGATGCCGGGGCCTGGGGAGAGGAATATCGCCGGCGCCTCGAAGCCCATCGCGAGATCATTCGGGAGGCTTGCCGCAAGGCGGGCTGGACGCTGACCCTGCATCGGACCGACCGGCCCGCCAGCGAAGGCGTACTCCGGATTGCGAGCCTGATCGCCGCGTCGCGCGGCGGCCAGGGCCGCTAGGAGGGCGCCAACGATGCTGACGCAGCTGCCCATCGCCTTCTCCGCCCCGCTCGCGCTGACCGCGCTTGCGCTGCTGCCAGCGCTTTGGCTGATCCTGCGGGTAACGCCGCCACGCCCGCGCCGCATCGATTTCCCACCGCTCAAGATCATGGCCGACCTGATCGCCAAGCGTGAAATGCCGGCGCATACACCTTGGTGGTTGTTGGCATTGCGGATGGCCATTGCGGCACTCGCCATCATCGCCGTTGCCGGCCCGGTCTGGAACCCACCGGTCGCAACGGCGCCCACGCGCGGGCCCGTGCTGCTCCTGATCGACAACGGCTTCGGCGCGGCGACCGACTGGCCCGAGCGTGTGGCGCTGGCGGAGTCGCGGGTCAATGCTGCAGGCCGCGAGGGACGTGCGGTGGCGATCGTCGGGCTCGCGGAAACGCCGGGCGAGGTCACGCTGTCGGAGCCGCGCGCGGCGCTCGACAAGCTGCGTGCATTGGCCTTGCAGCCGCACGCGCCCGACCGCACCACCCAATTGCCCCGGATCGAGGCCTTTCTTCGCGCCACGCCTGACGCCGAAATCGTCTGGGTCTCCGACGGGCTCGGCCTGACCGACGAAGGCGCCTTCCTGGCGCGCCTGAAGCAGGAAGCCGATGCACGTCGGCTTTCCATCCACGCCATCCCCGCCGACCAGCTCGCGCTGACGGCAGCAGAGAACCTCTCCGGCGCGCTGACGGTCAAGGTGCTGCGGCCCGCCACCGGCGCCCCCGCGAGCGGCCAGGTTCGCGCACTCGATCTGAAGGGCCTGCCACTGGGGGATGCTCCATTCGGCTTTGGCCCAACGGAAACGCAGACGGTGGCCCGGCTCACCCTTCCGATCGAGGTGCGCAATGCCGTTTCGCGGCTTGAGGTCGTGGGCGAACCAAGCGCGGGTGCAGTGGCGCTGCTCGACGACCGCGCCAAACGGCGCCGCGTCGGTATCGTGTCCGGAACGACCACCGATACGGCGCAGCCCTTGCTGTCTCCAACCTATTACGTCTCGCGCGCCCTCTCGCCCTTCGCAGAGATCCGCGAACCGCGCCCCGGCTCGAACGACCCCGTCGGCGAGTTGCTCGCGCAAAACCTCTCGGTCCTCGTTCTCGCGGATATCGGCGCCCTCGACCCGGAGACGGCGACGAAGATCAGCAGTTTCGTCGAGCGAGGCGGTGTTCTCTTGCGCTTTGCCGGCGTGCGCCTCGCCACCGCCTCCGACGAGCTGACACCCGTGCGGCTGCGCCGCGGCGGGCGCACGCTCGGCGGCGGCCTCTCGTGGGACACTCCGCGCAAGCTCGCCCCCTTCACCCGGGAGAGCCCGTTCTTCGGCACGCAGATCAGCGACGACGTCCGCGTCAATCGCCAGATTCTGGCCGAGCCCGATGCGGATCTTGCGCGCAAGACCTGGGCTGCGCTCGAAGACGGCACGCCTGTGGTCACCGGCGAACGCCGCGGCGATGGCGTGATCGCCATGATGCATGTCACCGCCGACACCACCTGGTCGAACCTGCCGCTGTCGGGCCTCTTCGTCGAGATGCTGCGCAAGGTGGTGGCGCTGGCCGGAACAGGCCCGGCCGACGCCCAGGCCGAAGATGCCAAGGTCGAGACGCTCTCGCCGACCCGCGTGCTGGACGGCAAGGGCTCCTTCCGTGCACCACCGGCTACGGCTCAACCGGTACCGCGGACCTTCACCGGACGTGCCACCCAGGCCCACCCCCCCGGCATCTACGGCCCGGCCGACGGTTCGCTCGCGGTCAATGCTCTGGCTCCCGCCGACACGCTGCACGCGCTCGATCTGGCCTCGCTCGGCGCGCCGATCCTGCCGATCGACAAGCCGGTCGCGCAGGACATCCGGCCGCAGCTCCTGGTCATCGCGCTGCTGCTGCTGATCCTCGACACGCTGGCGACGCTCTGGCTCGGCGGTCGACTGCGCGTGACGCGCGCCGGCAAGGCTGCTGCCGCCACGCTCCTGCTTGGGCTGGGGCTGGCCGCCGCCCTTTCGGCCGCTCCGGCGCTGGCCCAACCTGTCCCGGCGGCACCGGAGGACACCCGCCCGCCGATCCCGCGCGAACTTTTCGCCGCAGGTGCGGTCACCCGCCTCGCCTATGTCCTGACCGGCGACAAGGCGGTCGATGACATGTCGAAGGCGGGGCTTGCAGGCCTCAATATCGTGCTCGGCGCACGCACGGCACTCGAACCCGGCGAAGCGGTCGGCCTCGACCCAGCCCGCGACGAGCTCGCCTTCTTCCCGATCCTCTACTGGCCGGTGGTCGCCGGGCGCCCGATTCCGGCGCCCGAAACCCTGCGCAAGCTCGAAGCCTATATGAAGGGCGGCGGGCTCGTGATCTTCGATACGCGCGATGCCATGAGCGCCCGCCCGGATGGGGGCAGCACGCCCGAGGGCGATCAGCTCAAGCGGATGCTGCAGACGCTGGACATTCCCGAGCTCGAACCGATCCCGCGCGACCACGTGCTGACCAAGACCTTCTACATCCTCGACGGTTTCGTCGGGCGCTATGACACCGGCACGACCTGGGTCGAGATCCTGCCGCCCGCCGGCGAAGACGGGCGTCGGCCGGCGCGGGCCGGCGACAGCGTCTCGCCGATCGTCATCACCTCGAACGATCTTGCCTCAGCCTGGGCCGTAAATCGCCGCGGCGAAGGGCTGGTACCGGTGTCCGGCTCCGATCCCCGCCAGCGCGAAATGGCGCTCCGCGCCGGCGTCAATCTCGTGATGTACGCGCTCACCGGCAACTACAAGGCCGACCAGGTCCATGTGCCGGCCCTGCTCGAGCGTCTGGGGCAATAGACCATGTGGAGCCTCTCCTTCGCCCCGCTCGTGCCTCTGCCACTGCTGATCGGGCTCGCGTTGCTGGCTGCTCTCGCTGCCGGCGCCGCGCTCGTCCTCGCCGGCCGCAGCGCCATCCTGCGCGCGCTCGCGCTGATCGTGCTGACGCTCACGCTGGCCGACCCGTCACTCGTCTTCGAGGACAGAGAACCGGTCAAGGACGTCGTCTCGGTGGTGGTCGATCGCTCCGGCTCGAACCGCCTCGCCGACCGGACCGCGCAGACCGAAGCCACCCTGGCCGATGTCGAACGGCAATTGCGCGGCGTTCCGGGCGTCGAGCCACGCATCGTCGACGTCACCGACATGCAGGGCTCGGGAGACGGGACCCGTCTCTTCGAGGCGTTGGCCGCAAGCATCGCGGATGTCCCATCGGAGCGCGTCGCCGGCGCCATCGTCATCACCGACGGCCTCGCTCATGACGCTCCTCCCAATGCCGAGGCCCTGGGTCTCAAGGCACCGCTGCACATTCTCACGACCGGCCGAAACGCCGAGATCGACCGCCGGATCGTACTTGTCGATGCGCCGCGCTTCGGCATCGTCGGCAAGGATCAGGTCATTCGCCTGCGCGTCGTCGACAAGGGCGGCCCCGGCCGCGCCGGGCTGACGATCCGCCGCGACGGCGAGATCGTCGCTCGCCGCGAGGTCACCTCGGGTCAGATCGTGCAGGTGCCGGTTCGGATCGACCGCGGCGGGCCCAATGTCGTCGAGATCGAGGCGGCGCCGCTCGATAACGAGCTCACGCTTGCCAATAATCGCGCCGTCATCACGATCGAGGGCGTGCGCGACAAGCTGCGCGTGCTGCTGGTCTCCGGAGAGCCGCATCCCGGCGAACGGACCTGGCGCAACCTGCTCAAGGCCGACGCCAATGTCGACCTCGTCCATTTCACGATCCTGCGCCCGCCGGAGAAGCAGGACGGCACGCCGATCAACGAGCTTTCGCTGATCGCCTTTCCAACGCGCGAGCTGTTCCAGGTCAAGATCAAGGAATTCGACCTGATCATCTTCGACCGCTACGCCAACCAGTCGATCCTGCCGCTGCTCTACTTCGACAACATCGTCCGCTATGTGCGCGAGGGTGGCGCCCTGCTGGTCGCAGCCGGTCCGGAGTATTCCGGCTCGCAGTCGCTGGCACGGACCCCGCTCGGACAGATCCTGCCCGCCCTGCCCGATGGCACCGTCATCGACGAGGCCTATCGCGCCCGCGTCAGCGAACCCGGCCGCCGCCACCCGGTCACCCGCGACCTCCCCGGTTCGGAGGTCGAGCCGCCGCGCTGGGGCGAGTGGCTGCGCATGGTCGGCGCCCGCGCCCGCACAGGCTCGACCATCATGACCGGGCCGGGTGACAGACCGTTGCTCATGCTCAGCCGTGAGCAGAAGGGGCGCGTTGCGCTTTTCCTCTCCGATCATGCCTGGCTCTGGGCTCGAGGCTTCCGCGATGGCGGCCCGCATCTCGACCTGCTGCGCCGCCTCGGCCACTGGCTGATGAAGGAACCCGAACTCGAGGAAGAGGCGCTCCGCGCAACCGCCCGCGGCCGCACCATCGAGATCGAGCGCCAGACGCTCGGCGACGCCCCCTCCCCGATTGTCGTCACCGACCCCAATGGCACGTCGCGCACGGTTCAGCTGGAAGCCGGACGGCCCGGCATCTTCAGCGCCCGCGTCCCGACCACCGAATTCGGCCTGCACCGCATCTCAGGGGATAATCTGACGGCCTTTGCCAGTGTCGGCCCGGAGAACCCGCGCGAACTCATGGAGGTCGTCAGCGACCCGGCGAAGCTTCAGCAGCTTGCCGAGGCGACGGGCGGCTCCTCCCGCCGGATCGGCCAGGACAGCGGCTCGAGCGTGTCCGTGCCGCGCATCGTTCCGGTCCGTTCGGGCAGTCAGTTCGCTGGTGCGGACTGGATCGGCCTGCGCATCAGCGATTCCGGCATCGTGCGCGGCGTTTCGATTTCGCCTGTGTTCATCGGGCTGATCGGCCTCGCGCTGCTGTTTGGCGCTCTGGTGGCCGGCTGGCTCGGCGAGACCAGCCGGCGCTTCAGGCGGAGCCCGGACGCAACGCCATGACCGCCCCGCTGCGCCTGGCCAGCACGCCCTCGACCAGTTCGAGAGCGAGGAAGCGGGCGGGATTGGCCGGTCCCGGCAAGGTCAGCTGGCCCGGGGGGATCGGCTTGAAACCGAAGCGGGCATAATAGGGTGCATCCCCCACCAGCATGATGAGGTCGTGTCCGGCCGCCCGCGAGGCTTCGATCGAAGCGTTCATCAGGGCAGCGCCGATACCGCGTCCCTCGAAGGCAGGATCCACGGTAAGCGGCCCCAGCATCAGCGCCGGCTGCCCACCCGCCGAGACGCGGGTCACCCGCACCGAACCGACCAGGAAGGTTCCGACATGCGAGGCGAAGGATAGCGCCGGGTCCTGCGGCACGCCCTCGCGCAGGCGAAATGCCGTGCGGGCAAAACGGCCGGGACCGAAGGCGCGCTCGTGCAGGCGCTCGATGGCAGCATGATCGGCGGGGAGTTCGTGGCGAATGGTCAGGGGAAGCGAAGTCATGGCGTCGGCAAACCTGCGAACGGGCAGCGGGGCAAGAAGCTCAGGCGCCGTGAAGCAGCCGAGCGGAAGGGCGCGCTCAGCGCGCCGGTCGTCGCAGGATGGAGAGGTCTTGCCGGTCAGCCATGAATCGCCTGTAGCAGAGGCACGGGCGGGCGTCCATGTTGGAAATGACGAGCTGTTTCGTGTCTCGCTTCGCGAGCGCTGATGGCAGGGCGAAGCGCTGGCGGATGAGAGGATCGGCGACGCCGTGGACTGTTTGCGTTGAGATCATGGTTGGCGAGAGGCGAGCCTAAGCACGCACACTCTCCCGCAGAAACCGATCTCACCAATCGGCAGTAAGCTGACGCCTGCCGAATATCTCGTCGAGCCTGCGGCGGGTTCCCGCTGTGGTGGTGTCCGGCAACGCGTCGAGCGGAAAGAAACGGGCCTCGGCAATTTCGCGATCCGGTTGCCTGATACCGTCCACAACAAACTCCCGTACCACGAAGATCGCGACATGATCGCGGCGCGACACCGTTCGGTTGAAGAAGACGCCATGAAGTTGCGGCGCGCCGGTCAGCCTGACGAGCGTCTCTTCACGCAGTTCCTTGTCGAGCGCGTCTCGCAAAGTCTCGCCGGTCTCCACCCCGCCGCCCGGCAGATGCCACCCCGGCGTGTAGGTATGGCGCACCAGCAGGACCTCGCGCTCATCCCTGAGCACTGCCGCGCGCACGCCCAGCGTCATGCCGCGTGTCAGCCAGAAATACAGATGCAGCAGCCGGCGAACGGGCCTCGAGATGGGGCGCGGCTCGCGGGCATGCCCTGTTCCGCCGCCAGTTTTGGGGTCGGGCCCATGCGACACGCCTCGCGCTCCTCTCATCTACCGCGTATTTGCCTATGCAAATAACGCATAACAGACCACCGTTTGTACTGCCGTTACGTCACAAACGCGCCGCAAAGCAGGTAGAAACCACCGCCATCACCGCTGGGGTTACCACAATGCTTCTCGCTTTCATCACCGCTCGCCTCCGGGCCAAGCGCGCTTTCGTCTGGAAGCCCGCCCTCACCCTCACCGACCCGCGCATCGTTTCGGAACTCACCGACTCGTTCAACTGAGTCCTTGGGCTCGAACCTGATCGGGTTCGGGAACGGATTGAGGCGAGCCGACGCGCGGATGCGCTTGACGGCTGCCATGCTCTGAGGGCAAGCGCAGGGCGTGTTCAAGATCGCGCACCTGTCCGACCCGCATCTCGGCCCGCTTGCCGAGTTTTCACTGCATCAGCTGCTCGGCAAGCGCGCGACCGGCTATGTCAACTGGCGCCGCAAGCGCCGGCACGCCCATGACATGGAAATCCTGGCGCTGATCGTCGCGGATATCCGCGCGCAGGCGCCGGATCATGTCGCCTGCACCGGCGATGTCGCCCATATCGGCCTTCCCAACGAATTCAAGACCGCGGTCACCTTTCTCGACACGCTGGGTGCGCGCACCGATGTCAGCTTCGTGCCGGGCAATCACGATGCCTATGCCCGTTCCTCGCTAAAGCCACTCGCGACCCTGCTGGGCCCATGGTCCAGCAGCGATGATGGCACGATCGGGTATCCCTGGTATCGCGAGCGCGGGCCGGTCGCGCTCATCGGGTTGAACACCGGCATTCCGACATTGCCTCTGATGGCGACGGGCCGCGTCGGGCGCGAGCAGATCGCCAAGGCGGAGATTCTCCTCGACCGGGCCAAGGCGGCCGGGTTGATCCGCGTCGTGCTCATCCATCATCCGCCCTATCTCGGCGGCGCGCGGCGCACCCGCGAATTGCTCGATGCTGATGCTTTCGAGTCGATGCTGAGACGCAAGGGGGCCGACCTCGTCCTGCACGGCCATAACCACCGCTTCTCACTCGCCTGGCGGCCGGGGCCGGATCACGATATCCCCATCGTCGGCGTGCCCTCGGCCTCGATCGGGCCGCTCGGTCATGGCGAAATGGCGAGCTGGCATCTCATCAAGATCGAGGGCGATGCCAAGGCTCCTTCGATCAGCGTCGAGCAACGTGGCTTCGAGCCCGACGGCACCGTCAGGATGCGTCAGGAAATTGCGCTTCACGCCAAGCCGGTTTGACGCCCCGCTCTCCATGGAGAGAGCCGCGGCGCAATGACAAAGGGCGCCGCATGGCGGCGCCCTTCAGAGGTCTGGCAGAGGAAACCGCTCAAACGCAGCGGCCACCATCCACCGCAAGCACGCTGCCCGTCACCATTTCCGACTCGTCGGAGCATAGGAAGAGCGCCGCGTTGGCAATGTCCTGCGGCGTCGAGAAACGGCCCCAGGGAATCGTGCTGGTGAAAGCCTTGCGCTTCTCGGGAGTGTCCTCCCCCATGAAGGTCGCAAGCAGGGGCGTCTCGCCGGCAACAGGCGCGATCGCATTGACACGGATGCGGTCAGGCGCGAGTTCGACGGCCATCGACTTCGAGAGCAGGTTCGCGGCCCCCTTGGAGCCGTTGTACCAGGTCAGCCCGGGGCGCGGACGCAAGCCCGCAGTCGATCCGATATTGAGGATCACCCCGCCGCCATGCTCGCGGAAATGGGGCACGACCGCCTTGGCCATCAGGTAGATCGACTTCACGTTGACGTCGAAGACGCGGTCGAACTCCGCTTCCGAGACGTCAAGCATTGGCTGGTTACGGTGGCTGATGCCGGCATTGTTGACGACGATATCCAGCCTGCCGAGCCGGGTGATCACCTTCGCGACCGCCGCATCGACGCTCTTTCCCTTGCCGACATCGCACGCGACGGCAAATGCCTTGCGGCCGATCGCCTTTGCCGCCTCCTGCGCCTTCTCGCGATTGATATCGAGTACAGCCACCCGCGCGCCCTCACGCACGAAGGTTTCGGCGATGCCGAAGCCGAACCCTTGCGCAGCGCCGGTAACCAGCGCGGTCTTGCCCTTCAGTCTCATGCTGTTTCCTCGTGATCTTCTTTGAGGTGATGACATTGGGACGATTTGCGGCCGGCCAAAAATGCGTTTTTGCGATTGCCCGGATACCGAAATCCTATGGCCGGCCCGATCGCACGACAGACAGGCCGGAGGACCCTGGGTCTAGCCGATCTCCTCACGCAGCATCTCGAGCTCCAGCCAGCGCTCTTCGGCCTGGTGGATCTCGCGTGTGACCTCGTCCAGCCGGGCCGTTGCCTTGGCAAAGAGCTTGGGATCGCGCGTGTAAAGATCGCCGGAGACAGCCGTGTTGAGCTTGGCGGCCTCCCCCTGAAGGGCCTCGATGCGCTTCGGCAGCGTCTCCAGTGCGTGCTTCTCGTTGAAGGAGAGCTTCCGCTTGCTGGATGCCACCGTCGCGGCAGCAGCCGGCTTGGCGGCTGGAGCAACGGCCTTCTCCGCCACAGCACGCGCCTTCGCGCCGACGCCGCGGCCACGCTGCGCGAGCATGTCGGAATAGCCACCCGCAAACTCGGTCCAGATTCCGTCCCCATCCGAGATCAGCGTCGCGGAAACCACACGGTCGATGAAGTCGCGGTCATGGCTGACCAGCAACACCGTCCCCTGGTAGTCCGCCAGCAACTCCTGAAGCAGGTCCAGCGTTTCGAGATCGAGATCGTTGGTCGGCTCGTCCAGGACCAGCAGGTTCGATGGCTTTGCCAGGGCCCGTGCCAGCATCAGCCGCCCGCGCTCGCCCCCCGAGAGCGCTCCAACCGGCGTGCCGCGCTGGATCGGCTGGAACAGGAAGTCCTTCATGTAGCTGATGACATGGCGCGGCTGCCCGCCGACCATGACCTGGTCGGAGCCGCCGCCAGTCAGAGCATCGCCGAGTGGCGTCGCCGGGTCGAGGCTTTCACGGCGTTGGTCGAGCGTCACCATTTCGAGTGAGACGCCGAGCTTGATCTTGCCGGAATCCGGCTGCAGCGCTCCGGTCAGCAGGTTGATCAACGTGGTCTTGCCAGCGCCATTCGGTCCGACGATGCCGATCCGGTCTCCGCGCGCCACGCGCAGCGAGAGATTCTTGACCACAACATTGTCGTCATAGGCCTTGGCGACGTCGATCGCCTCGATCACCAGCTTGCCCGACATCTGGGCCTCGCTGGCCTCGAGCCGGACCGAACCGACCGCACCGCGCGCCGTGCGGCGCTGGTCGCGCAGCGCATGGAGATCGCCGAGGCGGCGCTGGTTGCGTGTGCGACGTGCGCTGACGCCGTAGCGCAGCCAGTCCTCCTCGCGCGCGATCTTGCGGTCGAGCTTGTGCCGGTCGAGTTCCTCCTGCGCCAGCACCTCGTCACGCCAGGCCTCGAATTCGCCAAAACCACGATCCATGCGCCGCGTCTGGCCGCGATCGAGCCAGATCGTCGCGCGCGAAAGCGAGGTCAGAAAGCGCCGGTCGTGGCTGATCAGGACCATGGCGGAGCGCAGCGACTTCAACTCCTGTTCAAGCCACTCGATCACCGGCAGGTCGAGATGGTTGGTCGGTTCGTCGAGCAACAGGATGTCGGGCTCCGGCGCCAACACACGCGCCAGCGCCGCACGACGAGACTCGCCGCCCGACATGGTGGCCGGGTCCTCATCTCCGGTCAGGCCCAGCTCCTCGACGAGATAACGGGCGCGGTAGGCATCGTCGCCAGGGCCGAGGCCAGCCTCGACATAAGCAAGCGACGTCCTGTAGCCGGTGAAATCCGGCTCCTGCGGCAGGTAGCGGACAGTCGCCCCCGGCTGCAGGAAGCGCTCGGCGCTGTCGGGCTCGACCAGCCCGGCCGCGATCTTGAGCAGCGTCGACTTGCCCGAGCCGTTTCGGCCGACCAGGCAGACCCGCTCGCCCGGGGATACTGCGATCTCCGCGCTTTCGAGCAGGGGCTGGCCGCCAAAGGTCAGGGCGACGTCGCGCAGGTGGAGCAGAGGAGCCATTCGATACCCGTTGATTGTCGAGCGGTCGGGATAGACTGGCACGCCCGGCCTGTCACTCCGCCACGGCGTCACGGCCCCTTGCGCAATGCAATATCCATTATAGGATACAAAACGTATCTCTTAATGGATAGACTGCCGTGACCCGCCCTCCTTCCCGCAGAGCCCGCAATGCCAGGATCGGCGACAATGGCGGCCCGCCGCTCGAAGACACGGCCCAGCGCCAGCCGGAATGGGGCAAGGGCGAGATCGGACGCTATTTCGACTGGCGCTTTGCGTCGCGCAAGGCCTGGAAGAAGCCGCCCGCTATCGCTTTGCGACGTCAGGAGCGGGCCGAGGAGCTCGGCCTGACCTATGAGGAATACACGCTCGAAGTCATGGAGCGGGGCTATTTTCCGCAGCCGGAGGATGTCACGGCGATTGTCGCCAAGCGCGAGGAGAGGCGTAAGGCCGGCGGCATCGTCGGCCAGTCTTTGAAGGGAATGCGCCTGAAACGGCAGCGCGATTAGGCCTCAAGCCGCTTCCTGAGCCAGCGCGTCGCCGGTCGCTCGAACCAGCGATAGATCAGCACCGAAGCGATCACCGAGGCGCTGAGTGCCGTCAGGACATAGAGGCCGGGCCAGCCCGGAGCCACACGTGCAAAGATTTCGCGAAGCGCCCGGATCGCAAATGGGTGAACGAGATAGAGCGCGTAGGAAGCATCGCCGAGACCGGCAAGGCCGCGAACAAGGGCCGATGGCGCCGAATTGCCGCTGCCGGATGACGCCGCCGCGACCAGGAGCATGGCAGCCGAACCCCGCAGCAGGAAGGACATCCAGGGCGTGTCTGCCCCGGGAAGCCAGGCTGCCAGCAGCAGGATCGCGACGCCCAGGGCAGCAACGAGCCAGCGCGGCCCACCCGTGAGCCGAAAGCCCTGCCGCCTCAACAGGGCCAACCCCATCCCGGCGGCGAATTCCAGCACGATCGGCTGCCCCCAGAAGCCGAATGGCAATGGCAGGGGGCCAGACAGAGCCTCGGTCGCAACCAGCACCGCGAGCGCCAGCGTCACCACCAGGACGACTGCGGCCCGCGGCAGGAGGAGCGCTGCGCCGAACAGCACGTAGAACAGCATCTCGTAGTTCAGTGTCCAGCCGAGCGAGTAGACGGGCTGGACGAGACCGGCAGATGAGACGGCCGGCCAGAACAGATAGGATGCCAGAATCTGCCCGAGATCGGGCGCAGCCGAATTGAGCGCACCGGGGAGCAGCAATCCCGCCAGCAGGAACAGCGTCGTCGCCGCCCAGTAGAGCGGCACGATGCGGGCAAGCCGGCGCGTCAGGAACAGGCGAGGCGCATCCTTGCGACCAAAGAGCTCGCCGGACGCATGCACCATGATGAAGCCGGAGACGACGAAGAAGATATCGACGCCAGCCATCCAGTGCACGAGATGGGAGGGCGTGAAACTCGCACCCGAGCGCTGGGCCAAAGCAAGCGCGTCCGGCTGGACGTGATGCACGGCGACCATGAATGCCGCGAAGGCGCGCAGAACCTGGATGCCATAGAGCTGGGACAAGGAGCGGAAAAGCCCTGACGAGAGAATGCGGCGCTCTGCGCTGATCGCGAAGCGTAGCTGCTACCCGCCGTTCACGGAAACCACAATCGGGCTTTGTCGTCGAGACCAAAGCGGGCCGGAGATTCCGCAATGGCTGCAAGCCCCTGCTCGGCAGCGTCCGGTGCCGTGATGACGTGCAGGGCGAAGCGCGCCGCAAGTTCCTCCATCGGCGGCTTGCCATTGAACATGGCATGAAGCGCGGCATTCCCCGCGAGCGGCAGGAGGCGCGGCACGATTCCGCCGGCGATATAGACGCCACCGGTCGCCTTGAAGATAAGGGCGAGATCGCCGGCAACACGCGCCAGCAAGCGCCAGAAGCGGATGACCGCCATCAGCGCGGCAGGGTTGCCGTCGAGCGCCAGTGTCGTCACATCAGCGGCGCTGACCCGCGCCTCCTCCATGCCTGTTTCGCTGGCGATGGCGCGATGCAGGCGCACCAGGCCATCACCGCTCAAGAGCGCCTCGACCGTGACGCGCGGCAGACCGGCCGCCAGCGCCGGCCAGATCTTCTCCTCCGCCTGATCCTCGGGCCCGACGCCGATATGCCCGGCCTCGGTCGGGATCAATGCGCCCCTGCCATTCCGGCTGACCAGAGCTGCCGCACCAAAGCCGGTCCCGGGTCCGAGCACGAGGCGCACTCCCTCCGCCTCGGGCTGCCCCGGCACCAAGGTGACCATGTCCTGCGGCTTCAAGACAGCGAGCGAGGCGGCGAGCGCCTCGAAATCATTCACCAGCAGCCCCTGCACCAGCCCAAGCTCGGCGGCCATGCCAGGCCCGTCGAAATGCCAATTGGCATTGGTCAGCTGGGCAGTACGTCCATCGAGCGGCCCTGCAACCGCAAGAACCGCCGAGCGAGGGCGTGGATCGAGAGATGCCAGAACCGAGGCCAGCGCTGCATCTGGTGTCGGATAACTGCCGGTCTGGATACGCGCCAGCGGCTCAGGCCGCGCGCCGGCGTGCTGCACGAGCGAAAGGCGGGAATTGGTCCCGCCAATATCAGCAACGAGGACCGGGTAGGCAAAGGGCTCGGCGCGCATCGCTCAGGCCTGCTTTTTCCAGTCGGAGAACCAGCCTAGCCCCTCGAGCGTCCCGGCCCTTGGCCGGTACTCGCAGCCGACAAAGCCAGTATAGCCGAGACAGTCGAGTTCAGCGAACAAACGCGGATAATCCGGGCCGAGCGCGTCCGGTTCATGGCGGCCATTGGCGCTGGCGATCTGGACATGGCCGACCAGCGGATAGAGCGCCTTGAGCTTGCCCGAGACGTCGCCGTGGATCAGCTCACAGTGATACATATCGAACTGCAGCCTGACATTGGGCCGCCCGGACTCGCGGACATAAGCCGCGGCCGCATCGAAATCATTGAGAAAATAGCCCGGCATATCCTTGCCGTTGATCGGCTCGAGCAGCAGATCGATGCCATGCTCGGCGAGCTTGTCAGCGGCATAGGCGAGCGAGACACGATACGCCGCCTGGGCTGCGGGATCCCCGGGATCGGCATGTCCCGCCATCATATGCAGGCGCTTGACTCCGGTGGCATGCGCATAGGTCAACGCGGTTTCGACGGAGGCGCGGAATTCCGCCTCCCGGCCCGGAATGGCGGCCATGCCGCGCTCGCCCTTGGCCCAGTCGCCCGGCGGCAGATTGAACAGCGCCTGCTCGAGTTCAGCCCCCGCGAGCGCAAGGCTCACCTGCTCGACCGGGTGTTCATAGGGGAACAGGAACTCCACGGCCTCGAAGCCAGCTTCCGCGGCCGCCTTGAAGCGGTCGAGGAACTCCCACTCGTTGAACATCATCGACAGATTGGCGGCAAAACGCGGCATGGCATCCTCAGGCAAACGATACGCGCGCCAACTTATCGGGCCGCACGCGCTGCGTCATGTGAGAACGCAACAGAGGCGCTTTGCGTTCCGATGGGAGATCAGCCTCCTCGTCGCGAAGTCAGCCCGGATGACCAGCAAGCCCCGGCGACATCGCGAGGGAGCGCGGGAGCGCTGCTATTTCTTGGCAGGCGCCACCGGCGGGTTCGTATCCCTGGAGAAATTGCGGAAGACCATGTCCGGCGAAGAGGTATTGTGACGCGAGTGGGTCGTGCGGCCCATCCAGATATCGCTCGCCTTGCCGCCGCTGAAGGGCATCAGCAGTTCCTCGCGCCAGCCCTTGGCTCCGGGCTCGCGTATGGCGATGCGGGCGACGTCGTTGTTGAACTCGGTGACGTACATCGAGCGCAGCGCCACAAAGGCCTTGCCGCCGGTAACCGGCTTGTCGAGCACGGCATCCAGCACCATGCGGTTCTCGTCGACGCTGTCGAGCTTGAGCGTCGCAGCCGAGCCATCCTTGAAGTTCATCTTGAAGGAGGTCGTCTTCGGGTCGAACTCGATCTCCTTGATGTTCACCACCGGCCGTGCGCCATCCTGTTCGATCGGTCCGAACAGGAAGGATGAGCCGTAGGAGGAGAAGCCGAGATGTTGCGGCGGCATCGGCCGGGCGCGCCAGTAGCCGTCCTGCGGATAGACTACGAGGACTTCATAGGATTTGTCCTTGCCGAGCTTCCAGAGCTGCACGAGATGCAGGCCCTTCTCGACCCGGTCTCCAACCTTGAAAGTGGTGTCCGACGGCCGCCAGAAGGTCGGGAAGGTGTAACCGACGAGCCAATAATCGATGCTCTCGTAGAAGGTGACCCGGCGCGGCGGTGTCGGCGCGGTGAAGACGGGGTCGCCGGTCATATCGCAGGCGGTCCAGTCAGCGTCCCAGTTATCGCGGACCAGCCCGGCGATATAGGCCGGATGTGCCGCCTCGATCTGGAACCGCCGCACTTCAGGCGAGATCGCCTTGATCGTGACGTTGTCCTTCTCGGCGCAAAGCACCGGCTCCGACTCGTTCTTCACCTCGACAGCGACATCGCCCGCGGCGTGCACCGGCGCGGCGAGAAGCAGGAGAGAGAGCGAGAGAGCGATTGGGCGGGCGAGGCTGAACATGACCATCCTTCGAAAACGGCTTTCGACGCCAGCATGGCGAAGGCCTGATGAATGCAAGCTGGCTGGTTCCCTCTTAGGGCGTGCGGGCAGTCGATGAAAGCATGCGCCTGCAGAGACGGAGGCTCAGCAGGCGGTCGTTTCAACCGATGACAGGCAGTGGTTCACGGCTGACTCGCGCCATCGGGGAACGCGTGCAAATACAACTTCTGCTGGCCGGAGCCCTGATGCTCCTCATCGGGCTGGTCCACTCCGTCCTCGGCGTCCTGGCGGCGACGAAGGGCAGGCATCCGGGCCGGCTCGTCTCCTTGCGGCAGCGGTGCTGGTCCGGCGGGGGGCCGGCAGTTTGAGCAATGCGACGATGCCCGCTGCTCAGCCCTGCAGGATAGCGTAGACATCGCCAGAGTTCGCCGAATGCGGCAAATCACGCAGGTAGCCGCCCATTGCTTCGGCGCTGGCCTCCTCGGAGAGTTCAAGGAACTGGCTTTCACCGAGTGCAACGTTGAAGCGGTACGGCCCCATAGTCTCGAGCAGCGCGAGGCAGCCCTCAGCGACATCGCGCTGGATCGTGGTGAACTCGAACGAGATCACCGGCACCCGCCGCGAGAGCCCGGCAAGGACATTGGCCTCGAAACCCTCGACATCGATCTTGATGAAGGCGGGCTCGCCATAGCGCGAGATCAGAGCATCGAGCGTCGTGCAGGGCACCGTGATCTCGCGATCCCAGACCTGGTCTGCCCAGCCCTCGGCGCCGTGGGCGGCACCGACAAACTGCTCGGAGACGGTAGAGACGGTCGGATTTGCACTGTTGATCCTGAGCGTCACAGTGCCGGCCCGGTCGCCACAGGCGGCCTGTACCAGAGTGACATTCGGATCCCGACCGTGAATGAGGCGAATGGCGCGCGCCGGGCCGGGTTGCGGCTCCAGCGCAACAACCCGCGCACCGAGCCGACGGAAGGAGGAAATCCGGTCGCCGACATGGGCTCCGATATCGAAAGCGAGATCGCCGGGCTTCAGGAAACTTGCATAGAGCGCATCCATTGCCGCGTGGCGTTCACGATCACGATGATAGACCCTGAGCGAGCGCGCAATCGCCTTGGCCGTACCCTTGGGATAGGCCACCCCCGTCACGCGTGCGTCTCCGCCTGGATGGCGACAAGTTCAAGTTCGGCCGGAGCATCGAAATCCTCAGGGATACCGCAGAGACCGCGGGCGACGAACCATTCGCCCAGCGCCGGTGCGGCGGTCAGCATGGCAAAGGGAATCGCCAGCACATAGCCGGCAGTCAGCGGCAGCGACCAGAGCAGCACCGCTGGCGACAAGATGGCGAGCGTAACGAAGATATAGAGCCCGAAAAGCAGATGCGGCCACAAACCTGCGAATGCCGTCGCAAAGGACAACGCGTGTGCGTCGCGCGATTGGCCGTTCCAGCCGATCTTCGCTCGCCCGAAGGCTATGCCGATCATGAACAGCGTCGTGCGGAAGGTCGAGACCGCTCCCTGCAGGAAGGCAAAGATGATCTCGATCAGCGACGAGGCGATGAAACGGCCCGTGCCGCCGTAACGCTTCGTGCCTCCTCTGGTCAGCAGGATATCGGCAAAGCCCGCCAGCTTGGGCGAGAGATACATCGTGAAGAACATCACGTAGAGGAAAGCCGCGAGCCCCGCCGGGTATCCGGCGATATTGCCATCCTCGAGCACCTTCCAGGGCAGCAACGCGATCATCAGCGTCCAGGCAGGCAGGCCGAGGAACATCAGGATCGCCCAGACGAGCTGGAAGCGACTCATCGGCTTCAGGCCCGGCAGATCGAGCAGCTTGAGATATTGCAGGTTGCCCAGGCACCAGCGCAGATCGCGCTTGGCGAATTCGAGCATGGTCGGGGGGTTCTCCTCCCAGCTTCCCATCTCCTCCGGCAACACGCGCACCTCATAGCCGGCGCGGCGCATCAGGGTCGCCTCGACCTGGTCATGGCTCATCACCGCCCCGCCCAGCGGCGGGCCGCCAGGCAGCACGGGCAGATGGCATTCATCGCGGAAGGGCGCGATCCGCACCATGGCGTTGTGCCCCCAGAACGGCCCACACTCGCCGATCCACCAGGCCGAGCCCATCGTGTAAGGGCGCATGCCGTGACGCATGCCGAATTGGAAGATCCGAGCGAAGGCCGACCTGCTCGGCATGCCGACGACAAGGCTCTGCAGGATGCCGAGCCGCGGATGGGCCTGCATCATGCGGGTCAGCCTGACGATCGCCTCGCCCGACATCACGCTGTCGGCGTCGAGCGGCAGCATCAGCTCGTAGCGATCGCCCCAGCGCTCGCAGAATTCACGGACATTGCCGGCCTTGAAGCCGGCATTGTCGGTCCGGCGGCGATAGGTCACCCGGCCGCTCTCGCCGAGCTCGCTCGCCCACCCCTCGGCGAGCGCCTCCTCCGCAGCGGCGACACGAGGATCGTTGCTGTCGGAGAGCACGAAATAGTCGTACCAGCCGCCCTGCCCTGTCGCGTCAAGGCTTTGCTTGACCACGCGCAGGCGACGGAAGGCCCGCGCGGGGTCCTCGTTGCGAAGGGTCATCAAGACTGCAGTGCGAACCGCCAACGGTGTCGCGACATCGCCGTCAGCGGCGAACGGCGCAACCTGCTCGCGCCCGTCCTCGACCCCATGCAGCAGCCAGAGCCCGATTGCAGCATTCCAGAAGCCGAGCACGGTCCAGGGAGCGCCGAACAGGAAGGCGACGAAGATCACCATATCGGCAAGCGTCCAGCCGCCCGCTCCCAGCACCCGCGACACCCCGAAGAGAAGGCCGGCGAGCGTGACGAGATTGAGCACGAGAACCAGCAGTCGGCGGGCCCGCAGCACGCCGATCGTCTGCAGCCCGGCGGGGGTCAGCCCCGGCAGCGCATCGCCTGCCTCTTGCGCCGCCGGCTGGAACGTGGTCGGAGCGGGGCGCTGGTTCATGGCGGTTTCCGTCATGCGATGGTGCAAGGCGAGGGTCTGCTCAACATGGCGCAGGAGCTAAAGCCGGCATTCGCAGCCGGCGCAAGTTCGACGGCGATGGGCCTCTGGTATGTGGCGCCGCGTGAATGCGCCCTGAACACCGTTACGGTGCCCCCGGTGGGACCGGGTGATTGCCTTGTTCGCACGCTCTGGAGCGGCATCAGCCGTGGCACCGAGCGCCTGGTATTCGAGGGGCGCGTGCCGCCGTCCGAGCACGAGCGCATGCGCGCGCCCTTCCAGGAAGGAGCGTTCCCGTTCCCGGTCAGATATGGCTATTGTGCCGTCGGGCTGGTTGAAGACGGGCCGGCCGATATCATTGGCAAGACGGTGTTCTGCCTCCATCCGCATCAGAGCCATTTCGTGGCGCCGCGCGAACGCCTAACGGTTGTGCCCGATGCCGTTCCTGCTCGCCGCGCGGTGCTCGCCGCCAATATGGAAACAGCGCTGAACGCGCATTGGGATGCCGCATCAGGTCCCGGCGACCGCATCGTCGTCGTCGGCGGCGGCGTGCTCGGCCTGCTGGTTGCCTGGATTGCGGCGCGGATGCCCGGTGCCGATGTGACCCTGGTCGATATCGACCCCGGCCGCGCGACGCTGGCGGAACAGCTCGGCTTCGGTTTCGCCCGGCCCGGCGCCGCCCCCGAGAACGCCGATCTCGTCTTCCATGCCAGCGCCTCGGCGCCAGGGCTTGCCACGGCGATAGCAGCGGCCGGTTTCGAGGCCCGCATCGTCGAGCTGAGCTGGTATGGCGAGGGCGTTGTGCCCGCCCCGCTCGGCGGCGCCTTCCATTCCAAGCGATTGCAGATCGTCTCCTCGCAGGTTGGGCAGGTCTCACCTTCGCGCCGTTCCCGATGGGACTACGCCAGGCGCGCCCAGGCCGCGATGGCCCTCCTCGCCGACGAACGTCTGGACGGGCTGATCACGCAGGAAATCCTCTTCGCCGACGCTCCGGCGCAGCTTCCCGGCGTGCTGTCAGCAGATTGGCGCGGGCTTGCGGCAGTGCTGCGCTATTGACCTGACACAGGCGCGTTGGCCAAGACAGGAGCCTGCCGACGCGCCGGCTCAAGGGAGTTGCACATGTTTTCCGTCGAAGTCCGCGACCGCATCATGATCGGCCACTCGCTGCCCGATCCGTTCTTCGGCCCGGCGCAGAACATGCACGGCGCAACTTTCGTGGTCGATGTCGCCTTCTTCCGCGAGCGGCTTACGCGCCAGAATATCGTGGTCGATATCGGCGCCGCGCTCGACGTGCTGAACAAGACGCTGAAGCCGTTGAACTATCAGAACCTCGATACGCTGCCGCAGTTTTCCGGCGTGCTCACCACCACCGAATTCCTCTGCAAATACATCTTCGACGCGATCGCTGGAGCCGCGAAGTCGGGGGCCCTCGGCGAGGACGGCGCCGGGCTGTCCCGCATCCGCGTCACCTTACATGAGACCGACCTCGCCCGCGCCAGCTATGAGGGCGCCCTCGCGTGAGCGAGATCGTCTTCGCGATCCCCGGCGAGATCGACCTGCCTACGGGCGGCTACGGCTATGATCGTCGCCTCCTGCGGGAATGGCGCGCGAACGGCGTCGCGGCGCGGCATCTCCCCCTCCCCGGTTCCTTCCCAAACCCGACGCCGCAGGATCTCGACGAGACCCGGCGGCTGTTTCTGTCACAGCCTTCCGATCACGTCCTGCTGATCGACGGATTGGCCTATGGAGCCTTTCCGGAAAACATCGCAGCCGGCCTGGCCGGTCGCGTGGTCGCGCTGGTGCACCACCCCCTCGGCTTCGAAACCGGACTTGAAACGGAGCAGGCCCGAGCGCTGATTGCGCGCGAAACCGCCGCCCTGCGTCATGCGAGCGCCATCATCGTCACGAGTCCGGCGACCAAGCGCCTTCTGGTCTCCGATTTCGGAGTCCCCGCCGGGCGCATCGCAGTGGCGGAACCCGGCGTCGATCGGGCACCGCGTGCTGCCGGCGGGCGCCCGGACGAGCCGCTGCAACTGCTCGCGGTCGGGTCCCTCGTCCCGCGCAAAGGCTACGACATCCTGGTTGAGGCCTTGCGCCCGCTGCAGGGCCTTGCCTGGCGGCTCACGATCATCGGCGCAGCCGACCGTGCACCCGCGACAACGCTCGCGCTCAAGGCACAGATCGCGTCTTCCGGGCTTCAAGACCGGATCACGCTGGCGGGGGCCGTCGGCGAGGCCGAGCTGGCGCAGGCTTATGACAAGGCCGACACTTTCGTGATGCCCTCCCTCTTCGAGGGATATGGCATGGTGCTGACCGAAGCGATGGCGCGAGGCCTGCCGATCCTGTGCACCACCGGCGGCGCAGCAGCTGAAACAGTGCCGGATGCCGCCGCCATCAAGGTTGCTCCCGGCGATGCCGGCGCATTGACCAGGGCGTTGAGGGAGCTTCTGGCTCAACCGACTGGCAGAAAGCGCCTCGCCGATGCCTCCTGGGCCGCGGCCGAGACATTGCCTCGCTGGCAAGACACCGCGACGATCGTCGCCGAGACCTGCCGAAAGGTGTTTGCATGAGCGGCTTTTCTCCAGACTGGCTGGCCCTGCGCGAGCCGGCCGATCACTCGGCACGCAACCCGCAATTGCTTGCAGCCGTTGGCGCCCATTTCTCCAGCCGTCCATCGCTCACCATCGTCGATCTCGGCTGTGGCGCAGGCTCCAACCTACGCGGTACCTATTCCGCGCTACCCGCCCGGCAGCACTGGACGCTCGTCGATTTCGATGAGCGCCTGCTTGGCGTCGCTCGCGAGCGCCTCGCGGCCTGGGCCGATGACGTCCGCGAGCACGGCGAGGAGCTCGTTCTGAGCAAGGGCGGCAAGACGATCACCGTCGATACCCGCAAGGCGGACCTGAACAAGGATCTCGAATGGGTCCTGGGCTGGCAGCCCGATCTGGTGACCGCCGCAGCCCTGTTCGACCTCACCTCGAAGCGATGGCTCGAACGCTTCGTCGCCGCACTCGTGAGCCAGAACGTCCCGCTTTACACGGTGCTGACCTATGACGGTCGCGAGCAGTGGCAGCCGAAACATGACGCCGACGCCAGGGTCCTGGCGGCCTTCCACCATCATCAGCACAGCGACAAAGGCTTTGGTCCAGCCGCTGGACCGGATGCTACGGAGGCGATGGCCGAGGCTTTCCGCAAATCCGGCTTCGCGGTTTCCACCGGCGAAAGTCCGTGGTTGATCGACGAGAGCCAGCGCGAATTGGCGGAGGCCCTGACCAAGGGCATCGCCGAGGCGGTCACCGAAACCGGCCATGTCGACCCCGCCACGGTCGCAGACTGGCTGGAGGCCAAGCGCGCGACCGTGTCCGGGCTCGTCGGCCATCAGGACCTCTGGGCCCGGCCCGTCTGAAGCGGGTCGGCTAGCGCGATCCCGGCCACATCCGCCGCAGCACACCGTCTTTACGGATGAAACGGTGATAGATCACGGCTGCGATATGCGCTGCGATCAGCAGGGCCATGCCGAGCGCCAGCCACCCGTGGATATTGAGCACCCTCTTCGCCATATCCTCGTTCGGCGCAGCGAGTGCCGGTAGATCGAACAGATCGAAGATCGTCAGCGCTGGAAAGAGCGACACACCGATCCAGCCCAGGATCGGCACGATGAGCAGCAGGCCGTAGAGCAGCCAATGCACCAGATGCGAACCGGCCTTGTGCCACCACAGCAGGGTCGGCTCGTCGGACGGGGCGCCATGCAGCAGGCGATAAGCCAGTCGCCCGGCCATCAGCCAGAGCAGCGTGAAGCCGATCAGCTTATGCGCGCTGTAGAGAGAATTGGTCAGTGCATCCCAGATATCCAGCGTCTTGCCGCGATAGGTCATCGCCAGGCCAAGCGGGATCATCACGAGGACGAGCGCAACGATCAGCCAGTGGAACCCCCGCGCGACCGGGCTGTAGATCTCTCCCATGCCCGATTTGGCGGCCTTGGCGTCGTGACTGATCACCCTGCTCTCCCATGGCTTCCTGTGATTGGGTATGCTGCTACCTTCGCCCATTCATCTCGCGTTCAATCTCACCTTCCTATACAGCTGGCGGCAACAGATTGGATGGCTGCTAAGTTCAGCCGACGTGAGGGTTTTGGCAACGGGAACCGTCTGCCCCCGGGAACGTTTCGAAACCGGGGTCAGTCGCGCATCCCTAGCGATTTCCTGATCGTAGAATAAACATTCCTCCGCCGCTCGCCGGTGCAATCTGACGGACAGTTCGATGCCCAAGTCGCCGATGTCTAGGTCGCGTACGCTCTTCGGCCGCTCGCAAGAAACCAGCCTCGTGACGGTCGATCGTGCGATCGCCGAATTCCGCGCCGCCCGACCGGTGCTCTTGCGCGATGGCGTCAATCTGGCTCTGGCTCTGTCCGCGGAGCTCGCGGACGCTGATCTGGCTCAGCGTCTAGACGAACTTGCCCGCGGCCGAGCGCACCTCATTCTCAGCGCAGCGCGTTTGCGCAGGCTCGGAGCCAAGGGCCGGAGCGAGACCGGCATCCTGGCGATGCCGACGCTCGATCTTGCCCGGATCGAAACCCTTGCCTTGAAGATCGACGCCAAGGTCGATGCGCCCGTTGCGCCAGCCGGTTCGCTCGACGAAGCCGCGATCGAGCTCGCCAGGCTTTCGCTGGTTTTGCCAGCGACGATCCTTGTTCCGGTCGCAGCTGACGAGATCGCCGGAGAGCCGCTGGTCGAGGTCACCATTCAAGCGATCAACGCCTACCGGGGCGAACAGGTCGCATCGCTGGCGATCGTTGGGCGGGCGCCGGTGCCGCTGGAAGGTGCGCCGGAGACCGAGTTCGTCGTCTTCCGCGGCGGCGAGGGCCTGCGCGATCAGGTTGCGATCATCGTCGGCAAGCCGAATCTCGACACGGCCGTGCCCGTGCGCCTGCATTCAGCTTGCCTGACGGGTGATCTCTTCGGTTCGCTGAAATGCGACTGCGGCGACCAGCTGCGCGAGACCGTGCAGTGGATGGCAGAGAACGAGGGTGGCATTCTGCTCTATCTGGACCAGGAAGGCCGCGGCAACGGCATCTCCAACAAGATGCGCGCCTACCGCCTGCAGAGTCAGGGCTGGGATACCTATGACGCAGACGAGGTGCTCGGCTTCGACCTCGACCAGCGCCATTTCGATTTTGCCGCCACGATGCTGAAGCAGCTTGGCGTGACGAGCGTCACCGCCTTGACCAACAACCCGCTCAAGATCGGCGCGATCAAGGCTGCAGGCCTCGAGGTCGCCGCAACCCAGCGCGTGCTCGGCCGGCCGAACGTCCACAACGTCCGCTATCTCGCCTCCAAGCGGGACCGTGCCGGTCACTTCATCGACATGGACGCGTTGATGGCTCGCGCCGCCCCGACGGATTGATCGAGGCTGCAGCTTCGGGCAGAGCTCACTGATGTCCGAGCCCGGCACCGCCCCCCCTCCGGTTCCCTCGACACGCTGGCCGCTGGCCAGCGTGTTCTGCATCGTATTCTGCGCCTGGCTGGCTCTGTCCTGGCCCTGGCTTTCGGGAATCGTCACCATTCCCTGGGATGCAAAAGCGCATTTTCACCCACAGCTGCAATTCCTGGCGACGGCGCTGAACCGCGGCCTTTCTCCGTTTTGGACGCCCTATGTCTTTGCCGGATCGCCGCAGGTCGCCGACCCGCAATCCCTGATCTTTTCACCCCCCTTCGCGCTGATCGCGATCTTCAATCCGGCCCCGAGCTTTCGCTGGAGCGACGGCGCAGTGCTCGGCACCTTGCTGGCGGGCGCCCTCGCGGTTGTGCTGCTGTTTCGAGATCGCAACTGGCATCCGGCCGGTGCCGTCGTTGCAGCTCTCGCCTTCGCCTTCGGCGCCTCGGCAGCCTGGCGCATCCAACATATCGGGCAGGTGCTCAGTCTCGGCTACTTCGCCATAACGCTATTGCTGCTGTCGCGTGCGCTTGAACGCAGCTCGCTGATCTACGGCTTGGCAGCGGGCATCGTGGCCGGCTTCATGGTGCTTGGCCGCGATCAGGTCGCATTGCTCGGCGTCTATGTCCTGGCCGGGCTGGTGATCGCCGCCATTGCCATGGCCGACAGACCGCTGCGGGCCTTGCGCGCAAGCATCCTCCCGCTCCTCGCCGGGTCGCTCGGCGCCATCCTCGTCGCGACCGTTCCGATCCTGCTCACCGCCTTCCTGGCCCAGGAATCGAACCGTCCCGCCATCGATCTCATCGGTGCCGGAAAGGGTTCGTTGCACCCTGCATCCCTGCTCACCGGGCTGATCGCCAATCTTTATGGCGCGGCAGGGCCGCTCGAGAACTTCTGGGGGCCGCCGAGTCCTGCCTGGGAACAGCGGTTCGGACCGCTCGATCTCTATCTCGCCCGCAACATGGGCGAGCTCTATCTCGGCTTCCTGCCGATGCTGCTGATCCTGACCGTCGGACTGGTGCGTGGCGCGCTGCTGCGGCGTGAGATCATCGCGCTCGCCATCGCAACGCTGCTGGTGCTGGTCTACGCACTCGGTCGCTACACACCCGGTTTCCGGCTGATCTTCGAGGCGCTGCCCGGCGTGAGCTTCTACCGGCGGCCTGCCGACGCGCTCTTCATCCTGGGGGCGCTGCTTGCGATCCTCGGCGGCTATCTGACCCATCTCGTCATGACCGACACGGCGCCACGGACGCGGCTCTGGCAGGTGCTCGTCGAGGCCGCGCTCCTGGCCGGCGCCCTTGGGCTTGCCCTCTGGCTCGCCTGGACCGTCGGACGTGTCGGTGTCGCGACGATCCCGCTCGTCACGGCGCTGCTCTGCGCCCTCTTGAGCACGGGCGCGTTGGTTGCAGCACGCGGGCTCGCGCTGAGAGGGGCAACGCTGGCGGCCGCTGCCTTGCTGGCGGCGACGCTGACGGTGGATCTCTCCGTCAACAACGGTCCGAGCGAATCCACCGCCCTACCCTCGCAGAATTATGACGTCCTGCGCGCCGACAGCACGAACGAGACGATTGCTCTGCTCAAGCGTGAGACGGCCCGCACCGCCGCGCCGGACCGCCGCGACCGCATCGAGCTCGCGGGCATCGATTTCCACTGGCCCAACGCCAGTCTCGTCCATCAACTCGACAATACGCTCGGCTACAATCCCCTCAGGCTCGGTCTCTACAGCAAGGCCACGGGCGCGGGCGACCATGTCGCCTTGCCGGACCAACGCACGTTCTCGCCGCTGATGCCGGGTTACCGCTCACTGCTCGCCGACATGCTCGGCCTGCGTTTCATCGCGACCGGCGTCCCCGTCGAACAGATCGACAAGACCCTGAAGCCTGGCGACCTCGTTCAGATCGCCAGGACGCGTGATGCCTATGTCTACGAGAACCCGCGCGCCTTGCCGCGCGTGCTGCTTGTCGAGAAGGCCGAGCGGGCCGATTTCAGCGCGATCCTGGCAAGCGGCCAATGGCCGGCAGGTTTCGACCCGAGAACCACGGTCCTGCTGGAGAGGGCCCCGCCGCCCGTGCCCGCCGGGCCGGTTCAGCCCGGCTCGGTCCGCATCGTCGATTACGGCACCACCGAAGTCGCTCTCGAGGCGGATTCACCGCGCGGCGGCTATGTCGTGCTCAATGATGTCTGGCATCACTGGTGGCAGGTCGAAGTCGATGGCAAGCCAGCTCAGTTGCTTCGCACCAATGTCCTGTTCCGGGCGGTCGCTGTGCCGCCAGGCCGATCGAAGATCCGCTTCGTCTTCCGCCCCTTCGAGGGGCTCTACGCCGATATCGGAGCCTGGCTGAAGGCGCAGCGGGCGCCTCCGGTCTGAAGCGCGCTCAGGCGAGCGCGGCCATGGCCGCGACAGGCATGGCCGGTTGCCCGGCCAGGACGCGGGTGACACCGGCCGGGTCGACCTCTCCATCCAGGATCGTCTCTTCGCGATGGATGCCGCCGGCGACGAAGAGGCTGTCGAAGCCCATCATGCGAGCCCCAGCGAGATCGGTCCGCACCGCATCGCCGATCACCAGAACCTTGTCGGTTTCGATCGCTCGGCCGCCCCGAGCCTCCCGGGCCGCAGCAAGCGCCAGGTCATAGGCCGGACGATGCGGCTTGCCGGCCCAGGCGACCGAACCGCCAAGTTCCTCGTAAATCGTCGCAAGCGCTCCGGCGCAGGGCAGCAGATCCTCGCCGACATGCACGACGAGATCGGGATTGCCGCAAATGAAGGGAAGCTTGCGCGCCGCCAAGCGCGTCAGCAGCGGACGGTAATCCTCTGGTGTCTCGCGCCGATAGTCGTTCAGCTCCGTCGCAACGACGAGCTCCGCCTGCGCTTCGTCGACGAGACTGACATCGAGGCCCGCAAACACGGCCCGGTCCGCCTGCCAGCCGATATGATAGATTTGCCGCGTCGGGCTCGCTGCGATGAGCGCCTTGGTCACATCGCCGGAGGTCACCAGCCGATCCCAGGCCTCGCGCGGAACGCGCTTGTCGTCGAGAACGCCGGCAATCTGCTCCGAGGGACCGGGCGCATTCGAGAGCAGCACGACTGCCCCGCCACGCTGCCGGAACTTGATCAACGCATCGCAAGCGGGTTCGAGGGCCCAGACACCGTCATGCACGACGCCCCAGACATCGCTGATGAGCACGTCATAGCCGGCGAGCAGATCGCCGGCCTGGCTCAGGATCGGAACGTTCATCTCAATCAAGCCCTTGCCTCAACGGCCATCCGCGCCTCGACATCGGCGCGCCTTGGCAGCGGCGCGACTGCGCCATAACCCAGCGTGGAAAGTGCCGCCGCGACATTGGCGTAGGCGGCAGCGACAAAGGGATCGCCCGTGCGCACATATTCTGCGAGGAAGGCCCCGTCATAGCAGTCGCCGGCTCCGGTCGCATCGATGGCGTCGACCTTGATCGGCACGAAGCGCTGACGCCGCTCCGGCGTCGCAACCAGCGAGCCCTCGTGGCCCAGCGTGAGCGCGACAATCCTTGCGCCAAGGCCGAGATAGAAATCCGCGATCGCATCCGGCTCGCTCAGGCCGGTCAACTGGGTCGCGTCGTCAAAGCCTGGCAGCACGATATCGGCCATGGCGCAGGCCGCATGGATGATCGCTCGCGCCCGGGTCAGCGGCCAGAGCTTCAGCCTCAGGTTGGTATCGTAGGCCGTGGTGACGCCGCTCGCACGAGCCGCGGCAAAGGCCTCGAATACCGCATCGCAGGCACTTGCCGAAATCGCCTGGCTGATCCCCGATGCCTGCACCACCTTGGCCGACCGAACCAAGTCGAGCGGCAGGTCGCGCGGTCCGCAGAGGCTCGCGGCCGACCCCGCACGCAGATACGAGAACACGTGCCCGTTCGGTCCGTGATCGACGAAATAGAGCCCGGTCGGCGCGGTCGGATGGGTCGTGACATGGCTGTCATCGACGTTTTCCCTGGCCCAGAGCTCACGGAAGGAGCGGCCTGCGCTGTCATCCCCCAAAGCGCCGGCATAGGCGACGCTGGCACCCTGCCGCGCCGCGGCGATCGCGCAATTCGAGGTGTCCCCGCCATGTCCGAAGCGGAACGAACCGGCCTCGCCGCGGGTCGCATTGAACTCGCCCAGCGGCTCGCCGATGCAGAGAATATCGAGTGTCTTATCCGTCACGGCACCGTCTCAGGCCAGAGCTGTTGGACGCGGCGAAAAGCCTGCGCGCCTTCCTAAAGCATCAAGCGCCCAAGGTGGAAACGGTTTTCCGCGGGATTGCGCGCTATTCCGCCGCTTCCCGGCTCGGCGGCGGCGCCAGGAGCTGATCGGCGATCCGCACGATCTCCTGCCGCAGGGCGGCATTGTCGCTCCGCGCAGCCGGATCATCGACGGGCTTCGCCTCGCGTCGCAACTGGGACAGTTCCTGCTTGGTGCGCGCAAGCTCGGCTCGCACCTGAGCCAGTGCCCCGTGCAGGGTCTGCGCTTCCGCGTGCTCGGTTTCAAACCGGGCATCCCGAGCCCGCAACTCGTTCTGGGCCTGCGCGACCTCTTCGGCGGCCCGCTGTTTTCTGGACGCGTTCATGGATTTCTCCTGCGCCAACTCCGCTTCGAGTTCCTGCTTCATCCGCACCTGCTGGTCGCGCTCCTCCTCGACCTTGCGGGCGAGCGCCGCGAGACGACCAGCCTCCGCAGCCACCTCAACTGCTCCGGAATCCGCCGCCGCAAGGCCTGCCTCTGCTTGTACCGCGCGTGCGGCCAGGGCGTCGGCGCGCAGTCTTTCGCTATCCCGATCGGTCGTCATCGCCTTGAGCGCGGCCGTCGCCTGATCGACGGCGCGCCGGCTCGCCGCCAATTGGGCTGCGAGCTCGCCGCGCTCTCCCTCGATCACCATGATGCGCGTGCGGCCTTCGACCTGCGCAACGCGATGAGCATCGCCTTCCTGGCGGGATTGCGCGAGCTCGGCCTCACGCTCCGCAAGCAGTGCCTGGGTCTGCTCGAGCGTCGCGCGCAATTCTGCCAGCTCTCCGGTGCGTGCATCGAGATCGGAGCCAGTGCCACGTAACGCAAGCCTGGCCTCGTTCAGGCTGTGCTCCAATGCACCTAGATCATGGATCCGCTGTTCGATCGTACCACTGGCCAGCGCCGCCGCTGCGATTTCCCTGGCCAGCGCGTCGCGGGTTTCGGAGAGATCGGTGCGCGTGGCCGCCAGATCGCCCTCGAGCCCGCTGATGCGTTCTTCGCGGGCACCGAGCTCCCGTTCGAGCCGCCCGATCGCCATGTCGCGGCGGCCGAGCTCTTCCATCGCCCCAGCCCTTGCAGCGAACCCGCTTTCCGCCCGTTGCTCGAGAGCCCGCGCCTGCATCGCCAGTTCCGCCCGCAGATGGTCTCGATCGGCTGCGATCTCCGCCAGCGAGAGCGGGAACGCCGCCTCTGCCCGCTTGCGAGCCAGGCGGTCGGCCCGTCGGGCAAGCGCCGGCAATGCCGCCAGCGCCAGCAGAATGGCTGTCAGGAAGCCGAGCGTGACGAGCATGACGGCTTCGATCAATTCACCGGGCTCCGATCAGGAACGATTCCAAGAACGAAACCCTGCCATGACAACAGCGCCATGGCCAGCAAAACGAGCCCTCCCGGTCAGAACGGGTTCCAGGTCGCCTGCGGCGTGAACTTGAGATAGCCGAGATTGACGCCGAGCCGCCAGCCGACGCCGGTCCGGATCGGCACCAGCGTCACGCCCTCGGCTGCCATTGCAGTGAAGCCGAAGCCGCCGACAAAGTAGACCGAGCCGTCAATGCCGACGAAACGCTGGTAGAGCGCATCGACGACCGGCAGGTTGTAGACCAGCATCATGGTGCGAGCGCCTTCTCCGCCGAAGTCGAAGCCGACGGACGGGCCCTGCCAGAACACTTTACGATCGCCGGCATTACGCGTGAACAGCGTGCCCTCGCCGAAGCGGAGGCCACCGACGAAGGCACCGGACGCCTCCTGGCCGAGAACATAGCCATTGGGTTCGCCCCAGCGCCGGACCGCCTCCTCGATCGTCAGCGCAAGTCCGCGCGAGACATTGCCAAAGAACTGATGACCGGAGCTGACAAGCTCGGTCTGGGAAAAGGACTGCGGATTCTGGCGCTGCGCCAGGACCGGCAGGCTGCTCAGGCCAAGAGTGGCCGAGACAACCGCACCGGCCAGAAGAGAACGGCGAGTGAGATCCATTGAGGAAACTCCGGGCTAGGCGTCGCATCCCGGCCGGGTGGCCGGATGCGCGGCGGGGCACGGCATCACGCGAATGCGCGACAATTCAGTAACCAGTTTGATACGCCCCAAGAGTATCCAACCCGTGAAGATTGCGCGGAGGTGCTTCCCCGTCGTCACCCAGCAAAGGAATCTGTGATGAAGGCCGTAAAATGGCAGCGCTGGATTTCGATCGCAGTCGGCGTCCTCGCCCTTGCCATCGCGGTCCAGCCGGTGCTGCCCCAGCCGGCGGCGCTGCCCCATGGCCTTCCGGAATTGCCTGCAATTGGCGAGGAAATGCAGCGCGACAGCCGTTCCGGGCTGGCATTGGGCGGCTACGACCCCGTTGCCTATCAGGCAGAAGGTCGCGCGGTTTCCGGTCGCCCGGACTATGAGCTGATCTATGACGGCGCAGTCTGGCGCTTCAGCACGGCCAGCAACCGCGAAGCCTTTCGTGATTCGCCCGGCGTCTACGAGCCAGCCTTTGCAGGCTTCGACCCGCTCGCGGTAGCCGATGGACGTGTCGTCGAGACCGACCCGCGTCGCTTCGCGATCATTGATTCGCGGCTCTTCCTCTTTCGAAGCGAAGAGAACAGGCGCCGCTTCACCCAGGAAACCTCCCTGCGCCAACTTGCGGAATCCAACTGGCAGCGCGTCAGCCAGCAGATCGCTCGCTGAAGCGTCGGCCCGAAAAACGAATTGCGGTTTTCGGACAAGCCGATGCACCCTGGAAGGTTAGGAGACCGGATACGATTATCCGGTCCTGTGATCTAACCTACGGTACCCGTCTGGCCGACAGGCGTCAGTTCCTTCGCAAGGGCGATCGCGCGCCCGGCCAATCCCTCATTGCTGGCCGCCACGAAGGACGGGTTGCGATAGTGCCGCTCGGCGCCGCCATAGCGCAGCACATTGCCGTCGAGTTGCCGGACGACACCGCCAGCTGCGGTCAAAATCGCGTCGCCGGCGGCAATATCCCATTCCATCGTTGTTCCTCCGCGGACATGAAGATCGGCCTCGCCACTGGCGATCAGGCCGAATTTCACCGCCGAGGACATCGGCATCTGTTCACTCTTGCACATCGCGCTGAGAACGCTGCTGCTGAGCGCGTCTCCGTGAAAGCGGCTGACTAGCACGACTGGACCGGTCGCCGGAGTGGGGCGGGCGACGATGCGTTGCGCCGCACCGAGCGTTGAGCCATCCGGCGCGATGGCCTGCGCAAAAGCATCTTCCCCCGCAAACCAGAGCCGCCCGATCTCCGGCGCGGCGATCGCCCCCGCGATCGGCCGCGTGCCGCTGATGATGGCGATCGCGACACAGTAGCTGCCACCCGCCGCCAGGAATTCGCGCGTGCCATCCAGCGGGTCGAGCAGGATGAAAACGGGGGCAGGCTGAGCGGATTCGACACTCTCTTCGCTGATCACGGGGAAATCCGGCAGCAGCCGCGCGAGGGCCGCCTTCGCAGCGTGATCGGCGGCGAGGTCAGCGGAACAGACGGGCGAACCGTCCGCCTTGCTCCGCACATCCCTTGCCGCGCGCATGGCCAAAAGCACCGCGCCACTGAGGCGCGCCGCCTCGGCCAGCTTCTCAGCCAGCGCATTGCGGTCGGAAAGGAGCGGATCATCGGGCGCTATCATGCGGATTGGGCGCCCATTCGCTGTTCTGCTGGCCAAAACACAGTTAACCACATGCAAACCAAGATCGCCTCATACCTTATCCTATCGGCGCTTCATTTGCCATGAGCGCGCCCCGAAACGCTGTTCCCAGGACATCTGCCATGACCGACATCTCGCTCGAGCCGCTCGATCTGGCTGCGCTTCTTTGCAGCCGGGTCTGCCATGACGTGATCAGCCCGGTCGGCGCCATCGTCAACGCGCTCGAGGTTTTGGAGGAAGACGATCCCTCGATGCGCGATTTCGCACTCGAGCTGATCAAGAAGAGCGCGCGCAGCGCGTCCGCCCGCCTGCAATTCGCCCGGCTTGCCTTCGGCGCGGCGGGATCGGCAGGCGCGATGATCGACCTCGGCGATGCCGGCACGGTCGCGAATGGCTTCCTGAACGATGACAAGCTCTCGCTCGACTGGGAGGCCCCGCGCGCGTTGCTGCCGAAGAATCAGGTCAAGCTCGTGCTCAACCTGCTGATCCTCGCGACGCAGGCGGTGCCGCGCGGCGGACGCCTCGTCGCCCGCACCACCCTGGAGGGCGAACAGGGCAGCTTCCATATCACCGCCACCGGTTCCCATGCCCGCATTCCGGCCCATGTCGAGGAACTGCTCGCCGGCCGCTCCGAGACAGGCACGATCGACGCCCACGCCGTGCAGCCGCTTTACGCCGGCATGGTCGCCCGCGCGGCCAATATGAGGGTCGCTTTCGCCATCGACGGCGACACCGTGACGATCACGGCCGACAAGGCGGACTGAGCCATTTCGGCCGAGAGCGCAGGAACATCGCGCTTTCAGTCCTGTCTCAACCGATCATAAACCCTTCCGCTGCATAGATGGGCGCTGCATTGTTGCGTGGGTAATGGTCTTCGGCATGGACGAATTGCTCCAAGAGTTCCTTGGCGAGACTGGCGAGCATCTCGACACCGTCGACAGGGAGCTCGTGCGCTTCGAGCAGGAACCCAATAATCGCGATATCCTGCGCAACATCTTCCGGTTGGTTCATACCGTGAAGGGCACGTGCGGGTTCATTGGCCTGCCGCGCCTCGAAGCCCTGACGCATGCGGCAGAATCCGTGATGGGCCAGTTCCGCGACGGCGCAACCGTGAACGCGATCGCGGTGACCGCGATTCTGGAAACCATCGACCGCATCAAGGAGATCATGGCGGAGCTGGCCGACAAGGGCCAGGAGCCAACCGGCAGCGACGAGGTCCTGATCCGCGAATTGCAGGCGCTGGCCGACCAGGCCAAGAAGGAGCTGGCACAGTCCCCTTCGGTCAACCTATCGGATCCGGTCGCCGCCTACCTGGCCCGGCACGCTCTGTCCGCGACCGATGACGGCCTCGACCTCGTCTTCCAGAGCGCACCCGGACCGCAGCGCGGACCGGACGGGCGCATCGAAAGCGCGGCCCGCCACGATGCTGCCGCCGAAGACGCCTCCCCCCGCGAGAGCCGCTCGGCGGGTCCGGCGAGCCTTCGCGTCAATGTCGACACGATCGAGCATCTGATGACGATGGTCTCGGAGCTCGTGCTGACCCGCAACCAGTTGCTCGAAATCTCGCGTCGCCAGGATGACGCCGCGCTCAAGGCGCCGCTCCAGCGTCTGTCCCTGATCACCGCCGAACTGCAGGATGGGGTGATGAAGACCCGCATGCAGCCGATCGGCAATGCCTGGTCGAAGCTGCCGCGCATCGTGCGCGACCTCAGCGGCGAGCTCGGAAAGCGCATCGAGCTCGTCACCGAAGGCGCCGATACCGAGCTCGACCGGCAGATCCTCGACCTGATCAAGGACCCCTTGATCCATATGGTGCGCAACTGCGCCGATCACGCGATCGAGCCACCTGCCGACCGTGTCGCCGCTGGCAAACCGGCCCACGGCACCATTCGCCTCGCCGCCTATCACGAGGGCGGGTCGGTCACCATCTCCATCTCGGACGATGGGCGCGGCCTCGACTTCGAGCGCATTCGCCGCAAGGCACTGCAGCAAGGTCTTGCCCATGAGGGCGAGATCGAGCGCATGAGCGAAGCGCAGCTCAGCCGCCTGATATTTCATCCCGGTTTCTCGACCGCGGAGAATGTCACCGCGATCTCCGGGCGCGGCGTTGGCATGGACGTGGTCAAGTCTAATATCGACGCCATTGGTGGGTTGATCGACATCGCCAGCACGGTGGGTGCCGGCACCACATTGACCATCAAGATCCCGCTCACCCTCGCTATCGTCGCAGCCCTCATCGTGGCCTGCGGCGAACAGCGCTTCGCCATCCCCCAGATCGTCGTGCGCGAGCTCGTCCGCGTGAAGGCCGGGGCCGATCACCGCGTCGAGCAGATCAACGGCACACCTGTCCTGCGGCTGCGTGGCCGATTGCTGCCGATCATCGCACTTGCCGGATTACTGAACGCCGGTCCCGCGGCAGCAGAAGACGGGTTCATCGTGGTGACACAGATCGGCGAACGTCAGTTCGGCATTCTGGTCGACACCGTGTTCCACACCGAGGAAATCGTCGTCAAACCGATGTCGACGAAGCTGCGTCACATCCCGATCTTCTCCGGCAACACCATCCTAGGCGATGGCGCGGTCGTGTTGATCGTCGACCCCAATGGCGTCGCCAGCCTCGTCGGAGCGACGACCTCTGCCGATGCCCCCGAGCAGAACGCGGCCAGCGGCCCCTCCCCTGTCGGTGAGCGCACGACCATGCTGGTGTTTCGCGCCGGCGCCGACAGCCTGAAAGCCGTACCGCTCTCGCTCGTCACACGGCTGGAAGAGGTCGAGGCAGAGCGGTTCGAGATCAGCGGCGGTCGCGTGCTTTTGAACTATCGCGGCCGTCTGATGCCGATTATCCCCGTCGGCGAGACACAGGTGAAGAGCAAGGGTCTGCAGGCACTCGTCATCATCGCGGAAGGCGAGCTGACCATGGGCCTCGCCGTCGACGCGATCGTCGACATCGTTGACGAGGTTCTCGATGTCGAGTTGCAGGCCATGCTCGATCAGGGCGCCGTCGGGTCGGCGATCATCAGGGGGCGCGCCACCGAGATCCTCGATCTGGCGCACTACCTGCCCAAGGGCGATCCGAACTGGTTGCGGGCCAGCCGCCGCGAAGGCGTGTCCAGCAGCGCGCATGTCCTGATGGTCGAGCCTTCCGAATTCCTGCGCGAAATGCTGGCCCCCGTCCTGAAGGCCGCAGGACTTCGCGTCACACTCGCCGCCGATATCGCCAGCGCCCGCCAGCATGTCGCCGCCGGCGGGCTCAACGGCGTGTTGATCGACCTCGACCGCTACACCGAAGCAGCGCTCGGCTTTGCGGCCGAACTACGTGACGGCGAAGACGGCGATGCGTTCCGGATCCTCGGCATGACGACCTTCGCCACCCCGGAGCTCTACGCGCTGGCAACGCAGGCGCGCATGGACGCGATCGTCGCGAAATTCGATCGCCGTGCCTTGCTCGCCGAGCTGGCGGACAACCGCTCCAGGCTGAGGCAGGCGGCATGAGCTCTCAGCAGATCAACCCACGTCCCGCCCCTGACGCGACGGGCTTCACGGAATCCCTCGACTACGTCACCGTGACCATTGGCGAGCAATTGCTCGGGCTGCCGATCGGCCGCGTGCAGGACGTCTTCAATACCAGCCGCATCACGCCGGTGCCGCTGGCCCCGCCCGAAATCATCGGCCTGCTCAACCTGCGCGGGCGGGTGGTGACCGCACTCTGCCTGCGCAAGCGGCTCGGCCGGGAGCCCTTGCCGAGCGGAGCCAAGGAGTTGGTTGCGGTGGGGATCGATCATGGTGGAGAGGCCTACGCACTGATCGTCGACGCGGTCGGCGAGGTGATCCGTCTCGATCACTCCACGCTGGAGCCCGTGCCGGTCCATCTCGACCGCGCCTGGGCCTCCCTGGCAGCCGGCGTTCATCGCCTCGAAGACCGCCTTCTCGTCGTGCTCGACATCGACGCAGTGCTGAAGATCGACCTGCCTTTGGCTGCCTGAGCCGCGGCCCGCTCATTCTGGAGAATGACCATGAAATATTGCCTCGTCGTCGATGACTCAGCGGTGATCCGCAAGGTCGCACGCCGCATTCTCGAGGGTCTCCAGTTCCGAATCGCAGAAGCCGAGGACGGCGCCCGGGCGATCGATGCCTGCAAAGGCGAGATGCCGGACGCTGTGCTGCTGGATTGGAACATGCCGATCATGGACGGCTATGATTTCCTGCGCACCCTGCGGCAGATGCCAGGCGGCAAACGGCCCAAGGTCGTCTTCTGCACGACCGAGAACGACATTGCCCATATCGCGCGCGCCATGCACGCCGGCGCCGACGAATACATTATGAAGCCGTTCGACAAGGAGATCGTCGCCTCCAAGTTCCATCAGGTCGGCCTGCTGTGACACGTCGCGCCGCGGCCCGTGCTGTCGCGGCCTATTTCTCGGCAGGTCATTGGTGGCCCACCCAGCCAGCCCTGCACTCGACGCACAGGGGTCGTGCCGAATGATGAGCCCTCGCTCATCCAGCCATGGCAGAACAGCCATACGTCCGAAGACCGTCGTCATCGCCGACGACTCCGTCGTCGTGCGCGGGCTGTTCGCACGCTGGCTCGGCGAGAGCGGCCAGTTTCACGTCGTCGCGGTGGCAGGCGACGGTGAGATGGCCGTGGAGCATGCCACGCGCTACCGCCCGGATATCATGGTCCTCGACCTCGACATGCCCGGCCTCGACGGTCTTGCAGCACTGCCCCAGATCGTCAGGGAGAGCCCGAAGACTGCCGTCCTGCTGGCCACGACGCTGACGGAACGCAATGCCCGGCTCGCCCTGCAGGGCATGACCATGGGCGCCATGGACGTGCTGCCCAAGCCCGAAAGTCGCGCCGGCATGACGCTGTCGCTGGATTTCCGGAGCGAATTCCTGCTCAAGCTCAGCAGCATCGCACAATCCTCGCACGAGGCGTTGCTGCCTTTCAGCGAAGTCCCGCCTGAGCCGGGTCTGCCGAGCGGCATCATGGATCTCAGGCCGCTGATCTCGATGATGCCGCGCTACCTCGTCATCGGCGCCTCGACAGGCGGCCCCCGCGCCGTGGCCAAGGTCCTCACCGATATTGGCGATGGCCTCCAGGACCTGACGACGCTTGTCGTCCAGCATATGCCTCCGCTTTTTACGGCGTCCTTCGCGGAACAGCTCTCCGGACAGATCGGTGTCAGGGCACGCGAGCCTTTCGATGGCGAAAGACTGAGCAGGGGCACGGTCTATATCGCGCCGGGAGGACGCCATCTCGGCATCGATCGCAGGCTTGGCCATATCGTCGCGAGCATCGGCGACGGGCCGCCGGTACGCTTCTGCAGACCCGCCGTCGATGTGCTCTTCAGCGAAGCTGCCAATCACCTCGGTCCGGCCGCGCTCGGCCTGGTGATGACCGGGATGGGCAGTGACGGCACGGATGGCGCGGGCGCGTTGCGCCGCGCCGGCGCCGCCGTAATCGCACAGGATGAAATATCGAGCACGATCTGGGGCATGCCAGGCTCCGTCGTGCGCGCTCGCCATGCCAGCACCGTTGTCGCGCTCGACGGCATCGGCCCCGCCATTCGTGCGCTGGTGCGTGGAGGATCCTCGGCATGACGGAGGCCGATTTCGACTTCCTGCGCACGCTGCTGCACCTGCGCTCGGGTCTCTCCCTCAGCACCGAGAAGCGCTACCTCGTCGAGAGCCGGCTCGGCATCCTCTGCCGAAAGCGAAATATCGCGGGGCTCGGTCCGCTTGTGCAGCGCCTCAGGCTCGAAGGCGACCGCGGCCTGGAGAATGCCGTCGTCGAGGCGATGACCACCAACGAGACGCTGTTCTTCCGCGACCGGACCCCATTCGATCTGTTCCGCAATGTGATCCTCCCCGAGAAACTCGCTGCGAATGCGGCCCACCGCTCCCTGCGGATCTGGTGCGCCGCAGTTTCGACCGGACAGGAAGCCTATTCCCTTGCCATGATCCTGGATGAGATGGCGGCGCAGCTGGCGGGCTGGAGGATCGAGATCGTCGGAACCGACATCTCCGCCGAAGTCCTGGAGCGCGCCCGTGGCGGGCTCTACACCCAGTTCGAGATCCAGCGCGGCCTGCCGATCCAACTCCTGCTGAAGCACTTCCGGCAGGAAGGCGACAAGTGGCGCATCTCGGAGCAGATTCGCGCGATGGTCGCGCTGCGGCAGCATAACCTGCTCGATTCGAGCGGTCATTTCGGCCTCTTCGACGTGATCCTCTGCCGCAACGTGCTGATCTATTTTGACGTTCCGACCAAGGCGCGGGTGATGGCCGCACTGGCCCAGCGGCTCGCCCCGGACGGAGCCTTCCTGCTTGGCGCCGCAGAGACGGTGATCGGGATCACCACCAGCATCGTTCCGGACAAGCAGCATCGCGGCCTCTACCGCGACGGCCGCTCCGGCAAGGCTCAGTCGCTCGGTCTCGGCTACCCCTTCGACCGGCCGCGTCCGCTGCCCACGGCCGGCTCCCGCCTCTGATCATCGGACTGGATACCGTATCCGGTCGATGATCGAACCTTCTGTGTTTGCATCGGCTTGCCCGAAAACCGCAATCGACTTTCGGACCGATGCTTTAGGCCGCTGCCGCCATAAACAAAAACCCCGCCTCTCGGCGGGGTCCCGTCAACCTGTCGTGTACATCCGACGATCAGGCTGTATCTCTTGTCGCATCCGATCGTGACGACCGGATGACACCGATCATGCCGGAATGCGTTCCTCGACATCGTTCGGCTCGCGCAGCACGTAGCCGCGGCCCCAAACGGTTTCGATGTAGTTCTTTCCGTCCGACGCATTGGCGAGCTTCTTGCGGAGCTTGCAGATGAAAACGTCGATGATCTTGAGTTCCGGCTCGTCCATGCCGCCATAGAGATGGTTCAGGAACATCTCCTTGGTCAGCGTCGTGCCCTTGCGGAGCGAAAGCAGCTCCAGCATCTGGTATTCCTTGCCCGTCAGGTGCACGCGGGCGGCATCGACCTCGACGGTCTTGGTGTCGAGATTGACGACGAGATCGCCGGTGGTGATGACCGACTGCGCATGGCCCTTCGAGCGGCGCACGATGGCGTGGATGCGCGCGACAAGCTCATCCTTGTGGAAGGGCTTGGTGAGATAGTCGTCGGCGCCGAAGCCGAGGCCCTTCACCTTGTCCTCGATGCCGGCAAGACCGGAGAGGATCAGGATCGGCGTTTTCACCTTCGCGACGCGAAGGGAGCGCAGCACCTCATAGCCCGACATGTCCGGCAGGTTCAGGTCGAGGAGGATGATGTCGTAATCGTAGAGCTTGCCGAGATCGACACCCTCTTCGCCCAGATCGGTCGTATAGACGTTGAAGCTCTCTGATTTGAGCATCAGCTCAATGCTCTGGGCGGTTGCGCTATCGTCCTCGATCAGCAGAACCCGCATGTCACGTCCCCAATTTCGCCCCGAGGCAAGCTCGACCACATTCTCATCCGAACCCTCATGGCTCTGGACGACCAGGCGCTTGCCCGATGAAACGCCACGCGACACGCTACTGGGAAAATGGTTAACAAACCGTGATTCCCGAGCGCAAGCGCTTCCAGGGAGAAAGTGAACGATCCTTGTCGAGGTGAGTCGAAATTGACACGGATCGGGAGACCTTCGCCCGCGAAATCGCCTTTCGCGGAGGACTGTTCCGAGGAACAGGGACAAAAAGCCCCTGCAACACGACACAGCCTCGATGCACAGTGTTAATCACAGAGGTAAATGAAAGATTGACGGGACGGGGAATGAGCGGCGCAAAGCACGGTATAGACAGGTTATCCGACCTCGCCGCCACAATCGGTAACCTCGATGCGGTAACGACATTCGGCCGGGTGACGGGCGTGCGTGGCCTGATGGTCGAGGTCTCCGGACCGATCGGCGCCATGAGCCTTGGCGGACGCATCGAGATCGAGATCGCGCCGGGAACGCGTGTCCCCTGCGAAGTGATCGGCTTTTCCGGCGAAATGGCGCTGGTGATGCCCTATGGCGGCCTCGACGGAGTCCGCCGCGGCTGCCCCGCCTATGTGGACAAGGCAGCCCCGGGCATCCGGCCGACCAATGCCTGGCTCGGCCGGGTTGTCGATGCGCTCGGAAGACCTGTGGATGGCGGCCCGCCCCTGCCTCAGGGAGAACATCTTTGCGCCTTCCGCGCCGACCCGCCCCCCGCGCATGCACGCCGCCGCGTCGGCTCCCCGCTCGATCTCGGCGTCCGCGCCCTCAACGCCTTCCTGACCTGCTGCCTTGGCCAGCGCATGGGTATCTTCGCCGGCTCGGGCGTCGGCAAATCGGTTCTTCTTTCCATGCTGGCCCGCTACGCACGCGCCGATGTCAACATCATCGGGCTCGTCGGCGAGCGCGGCCGCGAGGTCCAGGAGTTTCTGCAGGACGACCTCGGTCCGGAAGGCCTGGCGCGCTCCGTGGTCGTGGTCGCCACCTCCGACGAGCCGGCGCTGATGCGCAAGCAGGCCGCTCTCACCACCCTCACCTTGGCCGAGTACTTCCGCGACCAGGGCGCGCAGGTGATGTGCCTGATGGACTCGGTCACGCGCTTTGCCATGGCGATGCGCGAGATCGGCCTTGCCGCCGGCGAGCCGCCAACCACCAAGGGCTATACGCCGACCGTCTTCGCCGAGTTGCCGCGCCTGCTCGAACGCGCCGGCCCTGGCATCGGCGAAGGTGCCATCACCGGTCTGTTCACCGTGCTGGTCGATGGTGGAGACCATGACGAACCTGTCGCCGACGCGGTGCGCGGCATTCTCGACGGCCATATCGTCATGGAACGCTCCATTGCCGAGCGTGGGCGCTACCCGGCAATCAACGTGCTGAAATCCGTGTCGCGCACCATGCCGCGCTCCTGCGACCCCTCCTACTATCCCGTCGTCCAGAAGGCCCGCGCGACACTCGCGACCTATTCCGACATGGAGGAGCTGATCCGGCTTGGCGCCTATCGCCAGGGCGCATCGGCAGAGGTCGACGAGGCCATCCGCCTCAACCCGCAGCTCGAAGCCTTCCTGAAACAGGCCAAGGACGAGGCGACGTCATTGGGGGAAGGCTACGCCAGGCTCGCAGCCATCATGGCGAGCTGACGCGGCGCACGAGGATCAGCATCGCCACCAGCGCGCCGGTCTGGATCACCGCCGAGATCATCAGCGTCGCGCTGCTGCCAAAGCGCTCGATCATCACCGCAAAGAGCAGCGGCGCGGCTGCGAAAGTCAGGTTCTGCGGAACCGTCAGACGCCCGAGCATGGTCGCAAAGCCGCGCCGGCCGAACAGCGAGAGCGGCAAGGTGGCGCGAGCCACAGCAATGACGCCCATGGCAGCGTTGAAGGCAGCGACGAAGACGATGGCCGAAAGCGCGGCTCCTGACGCCAGCGCCATGTAGAGGCAGGAGAGCGGCCCGAGCACGAGGCCGACCAAGGCCACACGCTCGACAGCGAAGCGTTCCCCGGCCAGGACGTCGACCAGACGGGCCACAAGCGTTGCAAGCCCGCCTAGCGAAGCGATCGTGACCGCCGTGGCGCTGGTCAGTCCGGAATTCTCCAGCAGGCCGATGAGGTGGAGCGGCAGCCCCCAGGAGACCAAGCCGCTTGCCGAGAAGGCGAACGCCAGCAGCCAGAAGATCGGGCGACGCTCGTGCGCAGGCACCCTGCCCTCATCGGCAGGCGGAGCCGCCGCTGTCGGGCCGGCAGCGGGAGCGTGAGGCGTTGTCACCGGGATGGCAAGATGAATCGGCAGCACGATCACGATCTGGATCGCGGCGAAGATCAGCAGGGCCGCGCGCCAGCCATAGGCAGCGCAAAGGGCTGCCGAAAGCGGCCAGAACACGCTGGAGGCAAGCCCGGTGACCAGCATCATCACGCCGATGACGCGACGCGTTCGCTCTCCCATCAGCTGCGCGACCGTGACATTGCCGACATTGGCGAGCGTCAACGAGTGGCCGATACCGATGACGAACCAGGTCGCGAGATAGCTGATCGGCCCCTGTGCCGCCGCGAGCAAGGCCAAGCCCAGTGCGCAGATGATGGCCCCGACACACATGGCACGCCGCGTTCCGCGACGATCGAGATGTCGCCCGACCATCGGCGCGACCACCGCACCGGTCACGAGCAGGATGGTGATGCCTCCGAAGACGATCTCCCCGCTCATCCCCAGATCTCGATCGAGATAGGCGGCAAGGACCGATGGCGCGTAATAGGTCGATCCCCAGCCGATAATGCGGGTGAGAGCGAGGCCGCAGAGCAGCGGCCAGTGCTCCGGAAGGCGTGATGAGGCGAGCAAGGGAAGGCGATCCGGGAGGGAAAGACGGGCGAGCGCCCTGGTAATTGCGCAGACTCTATAGGGGACACACAGGGCACGGCAGCAGCAGCGACGCGGGCTCAATATGCGTCGAAAGCGGGCGGCCTCGGTAAGAAACGGTCAACCTCCTTGCGCCATTGTCCTTTTCGTCTCGCGGATCAAGTTCCGGCGGCGAACCGAGGGGTCGGGGAGCCGCCATGCGTAACCAGGAGTTGGACACGACATGAAGTCGCGAGAGACCCTCTTGCGTCTCAAACGCTTCCAGGTGGACGAAAAGCGTCGCCGGGTAAGCCAGATTGAGATGATGATTGCGGATTTCCATCGCATGGCGACCGATCTGGATCGTGAGATCCAGAGCGAGGAGACACGGGCCGGTATCTCCGACCCTGCTCATTTCGCCTACCCGACCTATGCCAAGGCAGCGCTCGGGCGCCGCGACAACCTGCGGCAGTCGGCGGATAATCTGAAGGGCCAGCTCGACGAGGCCAAGGCCGAGCTTCAGGAAGCCTTCGAGGACATGAAGAAGGTCGAGATTCTCGACGATCGCGAGCGTGCTTCCGAGCGGGCCGCCGAAGCAGCGCGCGACCAGTCGATGATGGATTCGATCGGGCTGCGCTCACGCGCCTGACCGTCTGGCTTCAGGGATCTTGCACGAAAAAGGGGCGGGAGGCCGTTAGCCTCCCGCCCCCCTTTTTCATTCGATCACCGGATGATGCCGCACGGAGTCGCGCGGCATATGCCCTGCCAGCCGCGGATCATCGTCGACCTCGACGCTGCGCTTGAAGACCGTGAACCCCGAGCGCTGATAGAATTCCGGGGCGCTCTGATGATCGAGCGTGCAGGTGTGTACCCAGAAGCGCGAAATCGGCTGGGCCCAGGCCCGTTCCAGCGCCCGATTCATCAACCAGCGGCCGGCTCCGCGGCCCAGCACGGTTTCGTCCAGCCCGAAAAAGCTGAGCTCTCCCTCTTCCGCCACGCGGAAATCAAGCTCCAGCAATCCAACGTCGCGGCCATCGGCCCGAACGGCGAAGAACTCGACGGCTGGATCCGCCAGGATCGCCTCGATCTCCGCCACGGGCTTGACCAGCCGGCTGAACCACATCCAGCGCTCACCGAGCACACGGTAGATCGCGAGATAGCGCGTGACATCGTCTCTCCCGATCGGCTCGAGGGAGAAGCCCGAAAGGCCGGGCGGATCGGCCCGCTTGGCCGGCGGCGCAAACATCTCGAGAGATGTGACGATCGCCGCGATCTTGCCGGGCGGAAGGTCGGTGATGCCGGTCAGGCTGATGGGAATGCTGTCGCTCATGATCCTGTCTGCGGTACGTTGGCCGTGAGGCAGACGCTCGAAGCCTGCGCCGTCGAGGCTGCCGGATATCGCCGCGATCATGACATGATCCCGGGTGAAAGATCAGTTCGTACGGTGCATGGCCCATTCCCACCTGGAGAAGCTGTGGCGCGCCGCTTCAAACGAATGAGGATTCTTTTCGATGACCAGACGTGTAAAGCTGAAGCTCGCCGCCGCTCTCTTCGGCATCGCGGCACTGGGCGGTGTCGCCGTTGCGCAGCAGCACCAGGGTCACGGCGCCATGCAGGGCTCGGCGACCGGCGTCGCGGACACGCCGGCGACAGCCGCCTACAAGGCGGTCAATGACAAGATGCACAAGGACATGGCGACCTCCTTCACCGGCGACGCCGATGCCGATTTCGTGCGTGGCATGATTCCGCATCATCAGGGCGCCATCGACATGGCCAAGGTCGTGCTTGCTCATGGCAAGGACCCGGAAATCAAGAAGCTGGCCACTGAGGTCATCTCCGCCCAGGAGAAGGAGATCGCCTTCATGCGGGACTGGCTGAAGAAAAACGGAAAATAGGCCGTCCGTGCGGCCTGGCGCGGGCAACGCCGCTTGCCCTCGCCCTCCCTCGCTGGCACACAGGCGAAGGTTCGCTCCGGCCGGCTTCCCAGGCCTTCCCCTGCGCGCCGCGACACCGCCTTCGACGCCTCCTCGCAGCCTGCCGGTTTCATGAAACGCTATCTCGACTATCTCTGGCCGCTCATCGGTCTCGTCGCGGTCGTCTGGTCGGTCGAGTTGCTCTGGGACAAGCTCAAGGCCGAGGCCGGCACGGATGCCGCCGTCCAGGCATTGCTGGAGCAAGGAACCCTCTGGCAAAACATCAAGATCATTGCGGCCGGCATCGGCCAGAAGATCGCCTTGATCTCCCCGGACGCCTTCCTGCACGCAGCCCTCGCAACGCTCGTCGCTTACGCTGCGCTGGCCTGGTATGACCGCATTGCCTTGATCCATCTCGGCAAGGAGAAGGGCATCTCCTGGCCCTATATCGCGCTTTGTTCCTTCGTGACCTATGCGCTCTCGCACAATATCGGCGCCTCGGTCTTCTCGGGCGGCATGGTCCGGTTCCGCGCCTATACCGCGAAGGGCCTAACAACGGCCGATGTCGCGGTTCTGGTGGCGCTCTGCTCCTTCACCTTCGCCTTCGGAACCATTCTGCTGCTTGGGCTCGTCCTGATCGGGGAGCCTCAGATCCTGCGCCCGCTCGGCCGGCTTTCCCACTGGTTCACCCTCGGCGATGCGACTGCCCGGCTGATCGGCTTCGGGCTGCTCGCCTTCGTCGGGCTCTACACGGTCGGCTCCTGGCTGAAGTTCAGGCCGCTCAAGATCGGCAAGTTCGAGTTGATCTATCCCCGGCTGCCGGTCGTTGCGCGGCAATATCTCGCTGCGCCTCTGGAACTGATGGGTGCCGCCGGCATCATCTATTTCGCGCTGCCCGATCAGGGAAACCCCGGCTTCTTCATCGTGCTCGGCGCCTTCCTCCTTTCCTTCTCGGCCGGGCTGCTCAGCCAGGTACCGGGCGGGGTCGGCGTGATGGAAGCGGTCTTCCTCGCGGTCATGCCGGGCGTGCCGGCACCGGCTGTCTTTGCGGCCCTGCTGATCTGGCGGCTGTTCTACCTGATCCTGCCGCTGGTGATTTCGCTGCCGATCGTGCTGGCCTTCGAGCGCAGCCAGCTCAGGAAGAACACCCGCATCGCACCCCCTCCCTGACAAGCATGATGCCGAACGCGGGAACCGGCTTTCGGGTAGCATCAGGCGCTAGACCATGGCCTCAGCGTCTGAGCGCGATCGCAGCTGCGCCGAACATCAACACCGCGCCGATTGCCTCGGACAGGCCGAATGGCTCGTGCAGCACGACAACTCCGGCTGTGACAGCGATGGCCGGGCTGACGAAGGCATAGAGCCCGGCATGGAAGGCGCCCCAGTCGCGCAGCAGCCGCATGTAGATGGTGAAGCCGATCAGCGAGCCGCCAATCACCAGGACGGCAACGGCGGGCCAGACCGGCCACTCTCCGAGCGCGCGCATATCAGCAAGCGTGACGGGCTCGACAGCGAACGAGACGGCCGCAAGGCCGAGCGCACCAATGACCGTCTGCCAGCCGGCCAATGTCAGCGTCGGCATGGTGCCGGCGATCCGCCGCGTCAACACGGCGCCGAAGCAGTAGAGCAACGTGCCAAAGGCCACGGCCGCCAGCCCCCAGATCTCCATCGGATCGCCATGCGCCGCGCTCCAGCCGCTGGAGGCGCGCGTCGCGAACAGAAAACAAAGCCCGATGAGCCCAAGCACGATGGCCGCGATGCGCTGGCCGGTGATCCGCTGCCCCTCGATCAAGCGGCTCGCGATCAGCGTATAGATCGGGATCGTCGCGAGATTGACGATGGCGGCGAGCCCCGACGGTGCATGCGCGGTCCCCCAGAACAGGAAGGTGTAGTTGCCGGTATTCACCAGGAGTGCGGTGATCAGCAGGCGCCGCCGCGCTGCGGGTGGAACGGCGAGAAGATCGCGCCCGGCCCAGAGCAGCATCAGGACACCAGCGATCGAGAACCGTGCCGCTGCAAGGAAGATCGGCGGAACATGGGCCGAGCCGATCTTGACCGGCAGGAAGGTCAGCCCCCAGACCAGACACATCAGGGCGAAGTAAAAGGCGTTGCGCGACATGCCCCGGTCCTTAGCGATGCGGAAACGGCAGGGCCAATGCCGGATTGGCGACGGCTGCAGGGGCGCGACGCAAGCGGGCGTCCTGCGCTTCCGCGCCGTCTGTCATGGGTTGCACTCTGAACGATCTACTATAGAAGAATCAACGCTATGATAATGGACGATTTGACGTCAAGGCTTGCCGAACGCATGCGCATCGAGCGGGAAAGCCGCGGCTGGAGCCTGAGCGATCTCGCCGACAAATCCGGGGTGTCCCGCGCGATGATCAGCAAGATCGAGCGGGGAGAAGCGAGCCCGACCGCTGTCCTCCTCGGCCGGCTTTCCGGCGCCTTCGGGTTGACCTTGTCGAACCTTCTGGCGCGAGCCGAGACGCCGAGCGAGTTTCTCCGACGCTGCGCGGATCAACCATTCTGGCGCGATCCCGAAACCGGCTTCACTCGGCGCGCCATTTCGCCGGCTGGCGAAGCGGGCATCGAGCTGGTCGATGCCGAGTTGCCGCCCAGTGCACGCATCTCGTATCCCGCAAGCTCCTACGCGTTCATCAGGCAGCAGATCTGGGTGCAGTCCGGCATGCTCGACTTTCGCGAAGGCGAGACGATGAAGCGGCTGCAGGCCGGTGACTGTCTTGAACTCGGCCCGCCCAGAGATTGCAGCTTCTGCAATCCCGGACCGGAACCGGTGCGCTATCTCGTTGTCGTCGTGCGCCGCTGAAGCCGGCTCAGACGCTTCCAACCGTCTTCAGCCGGACGCGGGGATGGATTTCCCCCTGCGACAGCACGGGTGTCTCGCGGCGGAAGCGCTCGATGATCTGGCGCACGAACGGTCGTGCCATGCCGGAGGTGACCAGCGCCGGCATCTCGCCGATACGCGCCGCGTCCTCGAACTTGTCGCGGACCTGATGCACGAATTCCTGCAGGCGCGAGGGCTGCATGGCCAGATGCCGGTCCTCACCCTGGCCGACGATCGACTCGGCAAAGATGCTCTCCCAGGCCGGCGAGAGCGTGATGATCGGCAAATGCCCCTGCTGGTTCGAGAACTGGGCACAGATCTGCCGGGCCAGCCGCACCCGGACATGTTCGGCGATGTCGCGCGGGTTCTTGATACCGCCGGCGACTTCGGCGATGCCTTCGACGACGGTGGCGAGATCGCGGATCGAGATGCGCTCCGCGAGCAGCAGCTGCAGCACGCGCTGGATTCCCGTGGTCGAGATCTGGCTCGGCACGATCTCCTTGACGAGGTCGGCATGGTCCTTGGGCAATTCGCGCAGCAGTTTCTGCACCTCGCCATGCGAGAGCAGCTCCGGCATATGCGACTTCAGCACCTCGGTCAGATGCGTCGAGATCACCGTGGCGGCATCGACCACAGTGAAGCCGCGCAGCTGCGCCTCATCCTGCAGTGATGCATCGATCCAGGTGGCAGGCAGGCCGAAGGTCGGCTCCAGCACATTATGGCCGGGCAGGTTCACGCTGCCGCCCATCGGGTCCATGGCCATGAACTGGCCGGCATAGACGATGCCGTGCCCCGCATCGATCTCCTTGATCTTGATGTAGTAGTGGTTTGCCTCGAGCTGGACATTGTCGACGATGCGCACCGCGGGCATCACGAAGCCGAGCTCGGCAGCAAGCTGACGGCGCAGTGCCCGGACCTGATCGGTCAGCCGATCCTGCCCACCCGCCGCGTTGACCAGCGGCAGCAGCCCGTAGCCGATCTCGATCTTGAGCTCGTCGAGCTTGAGCAGATCGTTGAGCGTCTCCTCCTTGGGCGTACCGTCGGCGGCAAGCGGCGATGCCGCCTGCGCGGCCTGCGCCACCTCGACCTCCTTGGCCTTGGCGATCCGGCCGAAATGGCGCGCGAGCCAGGCCGAACCGCCTGCGAGCAGCAGGAAGGGCAGCATCGGGATACCGGGCAGGATTGCGATCAGCAGCATTACCGCCGCCGACATGCCGAGCGCCTTCGGGTAACCTGAGAGCTGCCTGCCGAGCGCCTTGTCGGCGGCGCCGCGCACGCCTGACTTGGAGACCAGCAGGCCGGCCGCCGTCGAGACGATCAGGGCCGGAATCTGGCTGACGAGGCCATCGCCGACGGTCAGCTGCGTATAGGCGCGCGCCGCATCGCCGAAGCCCATGCCCTGCTGCGCGACGCCGATGATGATGCCGCCGAGGACGTTGATGAAGGTGATGAGCAAGCCGGCGATGGCGTCGCCGCGCACGAATTTCGAGGCACCGTCCATCGAACCAAAGAAGTTGGCCTCGTCCTCCAGCGCCTTGCGGCGCTCCTTGGCGACGTCCTGATCGATGAGACCGGCCGAGAGATCGGCGTCGATCGCCATCTGCTTGCCGGGCATGGCATCCAGGGCGAAGCGCGCCGCAACTTCGGCGATGCGGCCCGAACCTTTGGTGATGACCACGAAATTGACGATGATCAGGATGGTGAAGACGATCACCCCGATCACGAAATTGCCGCTCATCACGAAATTGCCGAAGGCTTCGATGACGTGGCCAGCGGCGGCACTGCCTTCGTGGCCGTGAGCGAGGATCAGGCGCGTCGAGGCGAGATTGAGCGCCAGCCGCAACATCGTGACGATCAGCAGCACTGTCGGAAAAGCCGAGAACTCCAGCGGCTCCTCGATGAAGAGCGCCGTCATCAGCACCAGTACGGACAGGATGATCGACAAGGCCAGGAGCAGGTCGAGCAGCAGTGCCGGCAGCGGGAAGATGAGCACCACGAGGATGCCCATGACGCCGATGGCAAGAAACAGGTCGGGCCGGTTGAGGAAATTCCCCATGGCACCGCCGCTGGGCATCTTGAAACCGCCACCGGCGCCCGCCGTCATATCCGTCATCGACCAGTCCACTCCCCGTCGCGACGCGGCCGTCAGGCAACCATGCCCCTCCAGCTTCCGCGACGATACCCGGCAATTCTTGCCGGGTTCATGGTGAATGAATGGTTAAGCCGACCAGAAAATCGGGCCGTGGAACCCCTTCCTGAATGGATCGTTATTGAACTGCCGCGTTCTGGCCCCATTCGACCGAACAACTCGCGAGCGGGGTCGACATACTGGCTTTTCCGGCCGACTTGATTGGAGATATTCGTGGATAGACGTTCCTTTGTTTTGAGCCTTTTCGGTGGCCTCGCAGCGGCCGGCTTTGGCGGGACCGCCATTGCCCAGGCAGCGACGGGCAAGACCACCCCGACGCCGGAGATATTGCCTGCCAACGAATTGAATGCCGCAACCAAGGCCGCGCTTGACCGTGCCGATGCCGATTTCAGTCAGGTGGTGGCCCGCGAACGCACCGTCGTTCGGCGGCCTCGTCCGGCTTACCGGCGTCCGGTCGTGGTACGCGAGCGTGTAGTCGTGCGCCGCCCCGCCCCGCGCTATCGCCGCCCCGTGGTGGTGCGCCGGAATGTGATCGTGCGCTGAGACGCAGGAGTTGGGGAAGGCGGTGCCGAAGGGCGCCGCCTTCTTCGTATGAGGCGAAGCCATGAGGCACGCCAGACGATGAGGGAGGATCGCCATGTCGCCGCACGAAGCGGCTCTGCCCGCGGTCATCGCGACGGATATCCCGGCCCGGCTCGATCGCCTGCCATGGTCGCGCTTTCACACGCTGGTCGTGGTGGCTCTCGGGATCACCTGGATCCTGGATGGGCTGGAAGTGACCCTTGCCGGCTCGGTCTCGGGGGCACTGAAGGATAGTCCGGCGCTCCGCTTCACCAATACGGAAATCGGCCTCGCCGGTGCCGCCTATATCGCCGGCGCCGTATTCGGCGCCCTGTTCTTCGGCTGGTTGACCGACAGGCTCGGCCGCAAGCGCCTCTTCAGCATCACCGTTCTTGTCTACCTCGCAGCCACGGCCGCGACGGCCTTCTCTTGGAGCGTCACGAGCTTCCTGATCTTCCGGTTCTTCACCGGTATGGGGATCGGCGGTGAATACACGGCGATCAACTCGACCATTCAGGAGCTGGTACCGGCGCGCGTGCGCGGGTGGGTCGATCTCGTCATCAACGGCTCGTTCTGGGTCGGAGCAGCCTTGGGCGCAATCGGAGCGATCGTCCTGCTCGACCCCGCCACCATCAACCCCGAACTCGGCTGGCGGCTCGCCTTCTTCATCGGCGCGGCGCTCGGCCTGATCATTCTCATCTTGCGGCGCTGGATCCCTGAAAGCCCGCGCTGGCTGATCAGCCATGGCCGCGCTGAGGAAGCGGCTGCGATCGTGACACGCATCGAGGCGCAAGCCGGCGTCAGCTACAGCGCCAGTGAAGGCCTGGCGCAGATCCGCCTGCGGCCACGACCGGCGACGCCGCTTGGCGAGGTCTTTCATTCCCTCTTCGTGACGCATCGCCAGCGAGCGCTGGTCGGGCTGGCGCTGATGGTCGCGCAGGCCTTCTTCTACAATGCGATCTTCTTCACCTACGCCTTGATCCTGACCGATTTCTACCAGGTGCCTTCGCATCTGATCGGTTGGTTCATCCTGCCCTTCGCCGCCGGCAATTTCCTGGGTCCGCTCCTGATCGGGCGTCTCTTCGATACTCTGGGCCGGCGCACCATGATCGCGGCGACCTATGCTCTGTCGGCGTTGCTGCTGGCCGGTACCGGCTATCTATTCGCGCGGAATCTGGTGACGGCCTCCCAGCTCACGCTGTGCTGGAGCGTCGTGTTCTTCTTCGCGTCCGCCGCCGCAAGCTCGGCCTATCTGACGGTCAGCGAGACGTTCCCCGTCGAGATGCGCGCGCTCGCCATCGCGGTCTTCTACGCCATCGGCACCGGCGCGGGTGGCATTGCCGGTCCCTGGCTGTTCGGTGCGCTGATCGACACCGGATCGCGGGCAAGCGTCTTCGGCGGCTACCTATTTGGCGCGGCCCTCATGCTGGCTGCTGCCGTCATTGCAGCGCTCTACGCAGTCAGGGCTGAACGCCGGCCGCTGGAAAGCGTCGCCCGGCCCTTGAATGCCGCGGATTGAGCCCGCCGGACGGCATGGCCGATGCGGGAGGGAGGGCGATCGGTTGGAACAATGCGCTGTAACAAGCGTTAGCATCTGGCACCATTTCGGGGATGCCGAAAGGGTGGCCGAAACCCTGTCTGGAGGACGCCGTGGATAGACGTTCGTTCATGATAACCCTGTTCGCCGGCATGGCTATGGCCAGCCTTGGCGGGACGGCTGGCGCCGCAGCGGCCGAGCCCAAGCTCATTCCCACCCCTGAACCGGCCGAGGATGAAGGCAAGCTTGCCGCCGAAGCCAGCGAAGCGCTGGACAAGGCGGACGCCGAGTACAGTTATTATTACAGGCGGCGCTATTATGGGTATCGCCGCCCCTATTACCGCCCGAGATACTATTATCGACCGCGGTACTATCGCCCTCGGTATTATTACCGCCCGCGACCCTATTACCGCCGTCGGTACTATTACTGACCCTCTCCTCGGAATTGCCCCCGGGGTCAGGCGACGCTGACGCGCGCCTGTCCCGGCTCGGCAACCGCAATACCGGCCGAGGTATATTCGCCGAGCTTGTTGCGGAGCGTGCGGATCGAGATTCCGAGGATCTTGGCCGCATGCGTGCGGTTTCCGAGACAGTGGTCCAGCGTATCCAGGATGAGGTCGCGCTCGACATCGGCAACAGTCCGGCCCACCAGGCCGCGTGTCACGGCCTCAGCGGTCTGAACGACACGGCTCGCGACGTCGTGACCTGACGACGGGCCAAGCGACTCGCCTTCCGGGGTCACCATCGCATCAGGTCCGATCTCCGTGCCCTGGGCCAGCAGGACCGCGCGGTGAACCGTGTTCTCGAGCTCCCGCACATTGCCTCGCCAGCCATTGGCCAACAGTGCCTTGCGGGCATCGGCCGCAATCGGACGCAGGGGCATACCGTTGATCTCGGCATATTTCTTGGCGAAATGATCCGCCAGCACAAGGATATCGCCCGGCCGCTCGCGCAAGGCGGGAAGCCGCAGATGCACGACGTTCAGGCGATAGAACAGGTCTTCGCGAAAGGAGCCTTCGCGAACCGCTTCGCCGAGATTCCGGTTCGAGGTCGCGATGATCCGGAGATCGACCTTCACAGGCTGCGAGCCGCCGACGCGGTCGATCATCCGTTCCTGAAGCGCACGCAGCAGCTTCGCCTGCAGGCGGACATCCATCTCGGAAATCTCGTCGAGCAGGAGTGTGCCGCCATGAGCCTCCTCGAACTTTCCAATGCGCCGCGCGATCGCACCGGTGAAGGCGCCCTTCTCATGGCCGAACAGTTCCGATTCCAGCAGATTGTCGGGAATTGCCGCGCAATTCACGGCAACGAAGGGCTTGTCCTTGCGCAGCGACTTCTGATGCAGATGGCGGGCAATGACCTCCTTGCCGGTGCCGCTCTCGCCGGTCACCAGAACAGGCGCCTCCGAGCGCGCAATCTGGCCGGCGAGTTGCACCACGCGCTCCATGGCCGGATCACGCCAGATCAGGCTGGACTGGTCGGCTGCGACGGCTTCCAGCACCGCCGCGATCAGCTCCGGATCAGGCGGCAGCGGCACATATTCGCGCGCGCCGGCCTGGATCGCGGCAACCGCCGCACGCGCATCGGTCGAGGTACCGCAGGCAACGATCGGCGTGCGGATGCGCTCGCTCTCCAAAGCCGCGACGAACTGCGCGATCGGCTGGGCGACATCGATCATCAGCAGGTCGGCGCCCTTGGCGCGCAACACCGCCAGGGTCTGATCGAGGCCGTCAGTATGGGTCACGGCGGCGCCATGCGAGATGGCGATCTTGGCCGCAGCGATGATCTGTCCCTTGAGACCGCCGACAATGATGAGGCGCATGGCTCAGGCCTTTCCCGATGAGTGCGTAACAGGCCGGGCGAACATCACCGGTCGGCCTTGATGATTTCGGTCATCGTGACGCCCAGACGATCCTCGACGACGACGACCTCGCCGCGCGCAACCAGGCGTTCATTGACGAAGATGTCGATCGCCTCGCCGACGCGCCGGTCGAGCTCCAGCACCGCCCCCGGGCCGATCTGAAGCAGATCGCCGACCGCGATCCGCGAGGAGCCGAGCACGGCAGAGACCGTGACGGGAACGTCGAAGACTTGTTCCAGATCCTCGGCGGTCTTGATCGGAACGGGCCCGGAGCGAGCGACGGAGGCCGCGTTGTGGTCGAATGAGAGATCGGCCGGGCTCAGCGGCGGCAGGTTCAGATCGTTCTCCTGGCTCATAGCGATCCTCCCTGGGTGGCGTTGGACTGGGGCATATGGCCGAAGATGCTGCGCACGGCCTCTTCGACCTTCTGCCCGATCAAGGCGCTGTCGATGGCCATGCCACCATCGGCCCATTCGATGCGGCCATCACCCGGCCCGATATCGGATTGCCCCAAGACGACGAGGCGGCCGGCAAAGCCGGTTTCGCGGGCGAGCCCCGCGAGCATGCTCTCCATCGTCTCGACGGCGCTCTCGTGGACACGCACCACCAGATGCGGGGCGAGGCGGGCGTGGCTCAGGCATTCGCGCACCACCGCTTCGATCCTCGCGAGCGGCCGCTCGGCCAAGGCCGCGCCGGCGAGGGTCTGCGCCGTCACGATGGCGACCTGGGCAGCCTGTTCCTCGATGGCGAAGGCGCGCTTGTCCTCCTCGACGAGCAGCCGCTCGACCGATCGCACGAGATGGGCAAGCAGCCCGTTCAACTGCGCGTCGGCCTCGCGCCGGCCCTGCTCCTGCCCGGCGGCAAACCCGTCCGAGCGCGCCGCCGCCAGATCCGCTTCGCTGACGGCACGCCGGTTGCCCTCGCGAAAATCGGTTCCGAACATGAATTTCTTGGCGGTGCTCATCGTCAGTAGACCAACTCGTCTTCGGAATTGCCCTTGGACAGAACGATCTCGCCCTTGTCGGCAAGGTCCTTCGTCAGGGTCACCATCTTGGTTTGGGCCTCATCGACCTCCTTCAGCCGAAGCGGCCCGAGGCTTTGCATGTCGTCCTGCATGTTCTTGGCGGCGCGCTGCGACATGGCGCCGAAGAAAAAGGCGCGCATGTCCTCGCTGGCGCCCTTCAGGGCCCGGGCCAGCACATCCTTGTCGACCTGCCGCATCAGGGTCTGCAGCCCGGCCTGGTCAAGCTTGGCGAGATCCTCGAAGGTGAACATCAGGGCACGGATACGCGTGGCCGATTCCTGGTTGGACTCGTCAAGCGCCGACATGAAACGGATCTCGGTCTGGCGGTCGAAACCATTGAAGATCTCGGCCATCATCTCGTGCGGGTCACGCCTGCGCGTCTGCGTCAAGGTCGCAACGAATTCCGAGCGCAGCGTGTTCTCGATGTGGTCGAGCGCTTCCTTCTGCACCGACTCCATCCGCAGCATGCGGGCGACCACTTCGATCGAAAGTTCGTTCGGAAGGTTGCGCAGGACATTGGCGGAATGCTCGGGCCGGATGCGCGACAGGATCACGGCGATGGTTTGCGGGTACTCGTTCTTCAGGAAGTTCGCGAGCACGACAGCGTCGATATTGCCGAGCTTCTGCCACATGTTTCGCCCGGCCGGACCGCGGATCTCCTCCATGATCAGCGCAACCTGATCGGAGGGCAGGATCTTCTCGAGCAGCGAAATGGTGCGGTCGAAGGAGCCGGTGATCGCGCCCGCGCTCGAGAGCTTGCTGACGAAATCCAGCATCAGCCGCTCGACCATGTCGGAATCGACCGTTCCGAGCTCGGCCATCGCGCGGGTGATGATGCGGATCTCTTCGTCGTCGAACTGCTGCCAGATGGGTCGGCCGTGATCCTCGCCGAGCACCAGCAGAATGACGGCAGCCCGCTGCGGCCCGCTCATGCCCGCATAATTCATCGGCACCGGCGCGGGATCGTAGTCGGAGGCATCGCCTCCGTCGCTTCCGGAATTGCGTGTCGCGATGGATCGGGTTGCTGCCATGCCTCAGAGCCCCGTCACGCCGGCGCTTTTTCGTGAATCCAGCCGCGCAGCACCGCGACCGTATCGGCGGGATTCTGCGTGACCATTGCCCCGATCTTCTCGACCGACTGCGCCTTGAGCTGGCCCTTGATCTGCGCGATCGCCAGCATCCGCTCGGACGGCGCCTCGACCTCTACGGCCGTCACTTCTCCATTGGGGCCAATGACCCGCGGGCTCGCAGGGTCGCCTGTCCCATCGTCCTGGATCATTGCCACGCCGTTGCGCATGAAAGTCGGGATCGGGCGCACCGACTTGTCGCTTGCCAACACCTGCTTCAGCAGCGGACGCACCACCACCATCAGCACGATCAAGGTCAGCAGCGAGATGACGCCCATCTCGAAGAGCCGAATGACGTCCTCCCGGGTGAAGGACATCAGCTGTTGCATCATCGTCTGCTCGGTGAGGTCGGCAACGGCCGGAGGAGCCTCGGCAAAGCGCAGATTGACGACCTCGACCTTGTCGCCGCGGGCCTGGTCGAAGCCGACAGCGGTGCGAACCAGCTGGTTGATGCGCTCGAGCTCTTCCGGGCTGCGCGGCTGATAGCCGAGCTCGCTGCCCTGGCCACGGGTATAGCTGCCATCGACCAGCACCGCGACGGAGAGCTTCTTGACCCTCCCACCCTCGAGGACCTCGGTCCGAGTCGTGCGCGAGATCTCGTAGTTCACCACCTCTTCGTTCTTGGCGGAGACATCGCGCTGGTTCTGGGCGTTCTGCCCCTGCTGCTGCGCGCCGGGCAGTTCGTTGCCGACGGTGACGGCGCCGTTCTGCGCCTCGTTGCTGGCGGAATTCTCGGTGCGATTCTGGCTGGACCGGATGACCTTGCTCTCGGGATCGAAGGTCTCGGACCGGCTCTCGATGCGATTGCTGTCGAGCGTGGCCGAAACCTGCACGCGCGCCCGCCCCTGGCCGACGATGCTGGCGACGATGTCCTCGATCTGTGTCTTGATCCGCTTCTCGATCGCAGTCTGCCGCTCGTCGAGCCCGAGCCCGGCCAGCCCCTGCTCGCCCTGAGCGCCATCGGCCAGCAGTCGGCCGCGCTCGTCGACGATCGAGACGCGCTCCGGCTTCAGGCCGTCGACGGCGGAGGCTACGAGGTGACGAACCGCACGAACCTGGGCCGGATCGAGTTCGCCTGCGAGCTTGAGCGCGATCGAGGCGCGAGGCGGTTCGCGATCGCGTTCGAACAGGCGCTTCTCCGGGATGACGAGGTGGACGCGCGCCGCCTGCACCCGGCCGATAGAACGGATGGTCCGCGACAGCTCGCCCTCGAGCGCCCGCAGATGGTTGATGTTCTGGACGAAGCTGGTCGACGAGAAGGCATCGCCCTTGTCGAAGATCTCGTAGCCGACGCCGCCGCCGGAGGGGATGCCCTTGCCGGCAAGGTCCAGTCGCAGGCGCGGCACATCCGTCTTGGCGACCAGCACCGTCTGGCCGTCGCTGCGCAGTTCGTATTTGATGCCCCGGGTGTCGAGATCCTTCAGGATGGCGTTCACATCCTGGGTCGACAGATCCGAAAACAGCACGCTCATGGCGGGCTGAGACATCTTCAGCATGACGAAGCCGAAGAAGCCGACGAGTGCGAGCGTGACGGCCAGCATCGCCGCCAGCCGGGCCGCTCCGAATTTCGTAAACTGCTCGACGATCCCGTTCACGCCGTCATCCGTTTCACAACCCCGTCAGAGCAACGCGCGCAACGCCGCTCACTAGGCAAGTTTTTCCCAGTGCATGGTTAGCAACCCGTTAATTTCCGAGAGCGGGCTGTAAAGAATGCTGTTGATGGGCCTGTGTCTCGGCAGCCGTCGCCCGCCTCGCGGGCCGGCGATCGGGAGCCGAGACCGGGCAAATCCCGTTTCCTCCGACCCCGATTATCGTCTAGACAGCACGCAACGTCGGAGGAGAACCGAGTGGCAGGCCAAGGCGAGCATCACGAATTCCGCTCCGGACACGGGGCTGTCGAAGGATCAAGCGATCGCTCGTTCGGGCTGGTCTTCACCGGCGTGTTTGCGCTGCTGGCCCTTTATAATGGCTGGCACCATGGCCGAGCCTGGCCTTGGCTCGTCGGGATCGCGGCGGTCTTTCTGGCGATCACGCTGGTGCGCGCTTCGCTGCTCGCGCCTTTGAACAAGCTGTGGACCCGCTTCGGACTGCTGCTCGCCAGTGTCGTCAACCCAATCGTCCTCGGGCTGCTGTTCTTTGCCGTCTTCACGCCGATCGGTCTGCTGGCCCGGCTTCTCGGCAAGGATTTCCTCAGGCTCCGGCGCAAGCCTGAAGTCGCGAGCTACTGGGTCCGCCGCGATCCGCCGGGACCAGAGCCGCTCTCGATGAAAGATCAATTCTAATGGGACAGCACTGATGTCGTTTCTGAGAGAGTTCTTCCGCTTCATGAAGGCCCGGAAGAAGTTCTGGCTGATCCCGATCCTGCTGATCAGCCTGTTGTTCGGCGGCCTGCTCGTGCTGACGCATGGCAGCGCTGTGGCGCCCTTCGTCTACACCCTGTTCTGATCGGGCCCGCATGCGCGTTCTGGGGATCTCGGGCCTGTATCACGACAGCGCCGCCGCGCTCGTCGTCGATGGCACCATCGCGGCCGCCGCTCAGGAGGAGCGCTTCACCCGCAAGAAGCACGATGCCGATTTTCCGCATCGCGCGGTCGAGTACTGCCTCTCGGTTGCCGGCTGCGGATTGGACGAACTCGACGCGGTCGTCTTCTACGACAAGCCCTTCGTCAAGTTCGAGCGACTTCTAGAGACCTATCTCGCGTTCGCCCCGCGCGGCTTCAGCTCGTTCCGTATGGCGATGCCGCTCTGGCTGCGTGAAAAGCTGTTCCAGAAGCACATCATCGGCAAGGAATTGCGCAAGATCGCGCCCGGCTTCGATGCCGAGAAACTGCTCTTCACCGAGCACCACCTCTCGCACGCTGCCTCGGCCTTCTACCCCTCGCCTTTCGAGGACGCGGCCGTCCTGACCATGGATGGCGTCGGCGAATGGGCGACGATGACGCTCGCCATCGGCCAAGGCAGCGATCTCAAGATCCATAAGGAGCTGCACTTCCCGCATTCGCTCGGGCTGCTCTATTCCGCCATCACCTATTACATCGGCTTCAAGGTCAATTCCGGCGAGTACAAGGTCATGGGCCTCGCGCCCTATGGCGAGCCGCGCTACGCCGCCCTGATGCTCGAAAAACTGGTGGATCTGAAGCCGGACGGCAGCTTCCAGCTCGATCAGAGCTATTTCAACTACGCCACCGGCCTGACCATGACGAATGAACGCTTCGCCGCGTTGTTTGGTCAGCCGGTGCGTGCGCCCGAACAGTTGTTGACCCAGTTCCACATGGACATGGCTGCCTCGATCCAGGCGGTGACCGAGGAGATCGTGCTGCGCCTCGCCCGTTCGGTGCGGGCCGAAACCGGCCAGAAGAACCTGTGCCTGGCGGGTGGCGTCGCGCTGAACTGCGTCGCCAATGGCAAGCTCCTGCGTGAGGGTGTCTTCGACGGCCTCTGGATCCAGCCGGCGGCCGGCGATGCTGGCGGGGCGCTTGGCGCAGCGCTTGCCGGCTATCACCTTTTCGGTGGCCACCCGCGAAGGCTCAATCCAGGCGGCGGTGATTCAATGCTGGGCAGCTATCTCGGCCCCAGCTTCGCGCAAGCCGAGATCGAGGCCGAATTGACGACTGCCGGCGCGCGCTTCGAGGTTCTCGGTGACGACGCCCTGATCGTGGCCACCGCGCAGGCGCTGGCTGAGGGCAAGGCGGTCGGCTGGATGCAAGGCCGCATGGAATTCGGTCCGCGCGCCCTCGGCGGCCGCTCGATCCTCGGTGATCCACGTTCGCCGTCGATGCAGAAGACGCTGAATCTCAAGGTCAAGTACCGCGAGAGCTTCCGGCCCTTCGCGCCATCGGTGCTGCGTGAGGATGTCGGGACCTGGTTCGAACTCGATACCGACTCGCCCTATATGCTGCTCGTCGCCGATGTGCGCAAAGAGCGCCGCCGCGACATGAGCGAGGCCGAGAAGGCCCTTTTCGGCATCGACAAGCTCAATGTGCCGCGCTCCGACATTCCGGCCGTGACCCATGTCGATTATTCCGCACGCATCCAGACGGTGCATGAGGATACCAACCCGCGCTATCATGCGCTGCTCAGCCGCTTCAAGGACCTGACCGGCTGCCCGGTTCTGGTCAACACAAGCTTCAACGTGCGCGGCGAGCCCATCATCTGCAACGCCACCGACGCCTTCCGCTGCTTCATGGGGTCGGAGATCGAGGTCCTCGTCGCCGGCAACTGCATCCTCCGCAAGGAGGTGCAGGATCCCAGCCTCAAACTCGATTACAAGGAAGCCTTCGAGCTCGACTGAAACGCAAAAGGCGCGCCTCGCAGCGCGCCCATTGTGCCCGGACAGGACCGATCCAGCAAAGCGCGAGCGCTCCGCTCCACCGGTCTACTGACGATAATGCTGGATGCGCGTGGTGCGCAGCCCGGCGAGCCCGTGCTGGTCAATCGACATCTGCCAGCTCAGGAACTCGTCGACAGTCAGGGTATAGCGCTGGCAGGCTTCTTCAAGGCTGAGCAGGCCACCGCGCACGGCAGCAACCACCTCGGCCTTACGCCGGATGACCCAGCGGCGCGTATTCATTGGCGGAAGATCGGCAATCGTCAGCGGACTTCCGTCCGGGCCGATCACATATTTCACCCGCGGTCGCAACGGCTCGGTCATGATACACTCACACAACTCAACAGACCTAGTTGTGTTGACCTTAAGACCGCGGCTTTAAGAATTGCCTAAAGCGATAGCGCCGGATTTCGGTATCGGCACGAATGCTCACTGCCCCCGCACCACGGTCTTCACCTTGTCGATCGGAACGCTGATGGTGCCGATCTTGAGCATCGGGATCGAGCTGGTGAAGTCGACGCCGTCGACCACACCGCTGATCTGGGTCTTGGCGGTCATCGCCTGTCCGGTGGTGTCCTTGGCATCGATGCTGATGGTGTAATCGCCCTCAGGCGCATTCACGCCGGTCGAGGTCTTGCCGTCCCACTTGTAGGTCTGGTCGCCCGCATCGAGGTTTCTGGTCAAGGTCTGGACGACGCTACCGGTGGAATTCTTGATGGTGATGGTCGCGGAACCGCCCCTCGGGGCGTTGATCTTCCATGAGGCGGCGCCGTCCTTCAGCCGCGCCGTCGTGCCCTCGGCCGTAATGGTCGCGCCGATGAAGCCCACCGCATTGGTCGCCGTACTGGCGGCGCTGAGGCCGAGCAGCGAGCCCAACGTCTCGTTGGTCTTGAGTTGCTGCTCGACGCCGGCGAACTGCACGAGCTGCGCCGTGAACTGGTTGGTGTCGAGCGGGTCGAGCGGACTTTGGTTCTTGAGCTGGGTCGTCAGCAGCGTCAGGAACTGATCGAAATTATTGGCGATCGCGCTTCCGCCGCCGCTGACATTGGTAGCGGAGCCAGTGCCGGTGCTCGATGAGGTGTTGGAAACGGTCATGATCCGCCCCTTCAGATGCTGAGGTCGACGCCGCCGAGCCTGACGAGGCGGCGGATGGGCGCGGGCTGCGCCGGAATGGCTGAGGCATCGCCGAGCTCGGCGGCGCCAGGCTGGATGCGGGCACGGCGCGGCGCCTCGTCATCCTGCCGCTGCTGGCGGAAACCGGGCTGATCGTTCGGATCGCGCAATGTGATGTCGACTCCGCTATCCGAGGGTTTGAGACCGGCCTGCTCGAAGGCCCGCTCAAGCGTCCGCGCATCGCGCTGAAGCAGGTGCAGGGTCTCCACACGGTCGACGACCAGTTTTGCACTGACCTCGCCCTTCTCGGAGATCTCGAGATTAACGTCGACGCGGCCAAGTTCAGGCGGGTCAAGCCGAATATCGAAGCGTTTGCTGCCGGCAAGGGCACGCAGACCGATCTCGATCGGGACGACATGGAGCGGTGTCGGCTGGCCGTCAGCCATGCCGCGATGCATGCCGGCCGAAGGCTGCTGCGCCGCCTTGGCCGGGTCGATATCAGGCAGACCGGCAATGCCTTCCGGCTTGCCGGAATGCGACGCTACGGCCGCGGACAGCTCGATCGGCACCGGCACCTGCTGCACTTCGACAGGCTTGAACAGGTCGGCGAGCGGCTGCCCCGCAGCGACGGTGGTATTGGCCGGGCCGGTCGCAGTTTCCTTCGATGCGGCGATCGTCGGTCCCGCATGCGGTTTCTCCGCCGGCTTGCCGACTTCGTCGCCTTCGGAGGTCGACGCGGCGGCATCGGTTGCGGAAGCAGCGGCCATGACAGACGCCTCGGCAGCCGGCGCGGCTGGCACGATGGTCTGGGCCGGCATAGCTGCCTGCGCCATCCCGGTGGGAATCCCCTGAGCCGCCTTCGTCCCACCTGGGACGGCTTCATCGCCGATGCCTGCCGCAGCGATATCGCCACCGACCAACGGCAGAGCGACGACAACCGGGATAGCCGCCGGCGCGGGTATTGGCATCGCGACAGCAGTCTCGACAGGCTTGTCAGCGGAGGCCGTTTCCTTCGGCTCGGAATCCGTCGGTTTTTCTTCGCCACCAGGCTTTCCAGCGACGGCGGTCTTGCCGGCTGCGGCCTGTTCGGCGACGGCAATGGCGACGAGCGCGCCGATATCCGGCTTGGGCTGGGTCGCGGTCGGAGGTGCTTCGGCGGTCTCCGCCGCCGGCACCACCGCGGTGGCCCCCTTGAGCAGCACCGCGGGCTGCACCGTCACTAGCGCCGAGGCGGCCGCCTTCTGCTCCTGTGTCGCACTGGCCTTGCCGCTTGCCTCCGGCTTCGTCGCCGCAGCGTCGTCCTTCGCCGCGGCCGGCACCTCCTGGTCGCCGCCGCCCTCAGGCAGGCTGAATGGCGCGGCCGCACCATCGGAGCCGCGCTCTGGCGCACGGCGGCGCGACGCAGCCTGCTCGGCATTGGGCGAGGCGACTGAGGAGGAGACGGCAGACATCAGGTAAATCCGGACCGCGGGCAGGAACATGCCCAGGCCGCGAGCAGCAAGTCTCGCGCCAGGACGCCGTTCCTTTGTTTTCAAGGCGGTAGCGGCCGTGCCCCGACCGTTCGCGGCAAGATTCGCCTTGCCCTCTCCGATGAGGCGGCAGGATTTGCCGATCGCTCACTGGCCCGCCCCTGTCAAAGCCGGTATAGAACCGCCACATAGTCGCCTTCGCCAGGATGATCCCGCTCGCCATGACCTCCCCCCTCAACTCCCTCGACATCGCCAAGCCGCCCGCGGCGACGCGCGTCGTCGCGGCGATGTCCGGAGGCGTGGACTCGTCCGTGGTGGCCGCCCTGCTCAAGCGCGAAGGCTATGATGTCGTCGGCGTGACCCTGCAGCTCTACGATCACGGAGCCGCTGTCCATCGGGCCGGGGCCTGCTGCGCGGGACAGGACATTCATGATGCCCGCCGCGTCGCCGAGACGATCGGCATCCCGCATTATGTTCTCGATTATGAGAGCCGCTTCCGCGACGCCGTGATCGAGCGCTTTGCCGAGAGCTATCTCGCCGGCGAGACGCCCATTCCCTGCGTCGAGTGCAATCGCACCGTCAAGTTCCGCGACCTGCTCGGGCTCGCCCGCGAACTCGGCGCCGATGCGCTGGCGACGGGACACTATGTCGCCAGCCGGGCCCTTGGCAGCGGCCATCGCGGCCTCTTTCGCGCCGCGGACGAAGCCCGCGACCAGAGCTATTTCCTTTATGCGACGACGCAGGATCAGCTCGACCTGCTGCGTTTCCCGCTCGGCGAAATCGACAAGGCTCAGACCCGCGCCCTTGCCGCCGAGCTCGGCCTGGCCATCGCCGACAAGCCAGACAGCCAGGACATCTGCTTCGTGCCGAATGGCCGCTATGCCGACGTCATCGAACGGTTGAAGCCCGGTGCTGCGCGCCCCGGCGACATCGTCCATCTCGATGGACGCGTGCTGGGCCGCCATGAAGGCGTCCTTCGCTACACTGTCGGACAGCGCAAGGGGCTTGGGATCAGCACGACGGAACCGCTCTATGTGCTGAGGCTCGATGCCGAACAGGCGCGCGTGGTCGTCGGACCGCGCGAGGCTCTCGGCGTGCGTGAAGTCCGGCTGCGCGATCTCAACTGGATCGGCGATGTCGCACTGGACGCCCTGCCGCCTGAAGGCCTCGATGTGGCGGTGCGTGTCCGCTCGACCCGCGCCCCGCGCGAAGCCCGGCTGTTGCGTGACGATTCCGGCCTCATCATCGTGCTCGCGGGCGAGGAGGAAGGCGTCTCTCCCGGCCAGGCCTGCGTGATCTACGACCATGCCGGATCCGGTGCGCGTGTCCTGGGTGGCGGCACCATCATCTCGCCTGCAGCCCAGGCTGCGGCTGCCCGGCTCGAGCTTGCCCTCGCTGCCTCGTGACTGCGGCCCCACCTCCCCCACCCACGCCACTCCGACCCAGTCGAGCTGCCCTATGCCTGTGACCTATGACCTCGAAGGCCAGAAGCGGGTCTATGCCACCTGGGCAAAGTTCTACGACAAGGTCTATTTGCGGCTGCTCGCCCGCGCCCAGCGCGAAGCCGTTGCGGCCGCTTGTGCCTGTGGCCCCGATATTCTCGAACTCGGCGTCGGCACCGGCCTGACGCTTGCCTATTTCACGCCGGACCGCCGTGTGCTTGGCGCCGATCTCTCGCTCGACATGCTGAAAGTGGCCAACCGTAAGGTCGCCAGCCAGGGGCTGAAGCATGTGAAGGGGCTGATGGTGATGGACGCCTGCCGCCTCGGCTTCGGCGACGAGCGCTTTGATGCGGTGACGGCGCAGTTCGTCATCACGCTGGTGCCAAACCCCGAACAGGCACTCGATGAAATGGACCGCGTCCTGAAGCCAGGTGGCGAGATCATCATCTCAAGCCGGCTGGTCGACGACAGTGCGCTGACAGCGCCGCTCTGGGCCGCGCTCGCACCGATCGCCAGGGCGATCGGCTGGAGCACGGATTTCAAGGTGCGCCGGCTGACGGATTGGGCCGCGCGGACAGGCCGCTACGACACCGTCCATGTCGGCAAGGGCTACTTCAAGGTCGTCAGACTGAGAAAGCGCCCGGCAAAGGCCTGAAGCCCGGCCGAGCGCAGTTACTCAGCGAAACCTGCGCTCAGCGATACTTGCTGGAGGAGGCCGGCCCGTTCGCCGCTTGCGGCGCAAAGCCGAAGCAGCCCTTCTGCACCATATTCGGATCGTTCTGCTCAGCCATCCTCTGGCAGAAGCTCAGACGCGTGCAGTAATCGGCGGCAATCCCCATGCCCGAGCCGAGCACGCCGAACTGGGTCTTGTAGGCGCAGGATTGCTGCCAGGGTTCGGCAGCCTGCACCGCGGCGGGAGTGATCATCACGAAGGGCGCGGTCACCAAGGATAGCACAGCTGCGGCAGCGAGCAGGCTCCTTCGGGCGAGCAGCTTCAAACCCATCGAGAAGCTGAACTGTTCTTGTACGAGCGAGCTCATATGCGAGGACTCCTGGATCATGGCCTCGCGAGCGACAGCGCACTGCGGCAACGGCAGCAACATGCAGCCCAGCCAGCGATGACCAACATTTGTACCCCTTTCATGTGAGCTAGGCATGGCCTGGCCGGGATCAAGCGCCCCGTCATTGCAGAAGTGCATGGCAGACCCCGAACAATTGCCATGTCTGCCTCCGGGGAAGCCGCCCGCATCTGTGTAAAGGATGTGAAGCATGCACCAGCAGGCTTGACGGCTCCCTGCTGCGCCCCCTATATCCGCGCCATCGCAAGCCGCCGGCGCCATTGTCGCTGGTCTTGGGGCGGGGTAGCTCAGCTGGTTAGAGCAGCGGAATCATAATCCGCGTGTCGGGGGTTCGAGTCCCTCTCCCGCTACCATCCCAAAGCATACTCCATTCGGATAGGCGGCTTTGCCGATCAGATCGTTGAGCCGGCCGGTGATAGTGATCGAGATGCCGTCGCTTATCGTCTTGTCGCGGTAGACCGTGACGCTTTCCACCAGGCTGCGGGTGATCTCGATACCCTCCCCGTCGCCGGCCTTAACCCGGCCGAGAGTGCAGACTGCATCTGTCCGAGCTGCTGCTCATAGCGCTCAAGAACCTGCGGATGCAGCGCCACCGTCTTCGGCGGCTCGGCGATTGTTTCGAGTTCGGCCCGCAACGCACGCTGCTCATTGGCTGCCCGCTTCTGGTCGTCGCTCGCCTTCTGCTAATCGCCCCATTCGTTGAGCAGCATGTCCATGGTGCGCCGGACGATCTTTTCCTTCTCGGCGATTTGCCGCTCGATCGTGGCGCGACGAAGGATCGCGTCGCTTGCGAGGCGCTGTCGCTCCTGGTGATAGGTGCGGACATATTCGGCCATGACCACCGGCGCGCGCATCTCGCCCTGCAGGCCGGCGAGCGCCGCGCGCTCGACCACGTCGAGATAGAACGTCTTCGGATCCGGACAGATGCCGCTCTCTGTCGCGGCCGAGCAGCGGATCCGGGTGCGGCCCGATTTGTCGACCCCGCAACGCGCCAGTCCGGATCCGCATGAGCCGCAGCGCAACAGCCCAGAAAACAAATAGCGCGGCGCCGGTTTGCCTTGCGCATGCTCGATCGAGCGCTCGGCCTTGCGTGCCTGCACCTTGTCCCACAGTTCGCGGTCGACCAGGGCCAGATCCGGCCGATCGACGCTCTGCCATTCGCTCTCGGCATTCGGGCGCGAGACGCGCCGACCATTGGCCGGGTCCTTCACCATCCGGACCTTGTTCCAGACGATGCGGCCGGCATAGAGCTCGTTCAGCAGGATGCCCGAACCGCGGCGGCCATTGCCGTTGATCGTCGAGGCGTTCCACGCCCAGCCCCGCGGCGGTGCGATGCCCTCCCGGTTCAGCTCGTTGGCAATGCTGCGCGGCGCCTTGCCGGCGGCGTAGTGGGTGAATAGCCGCGGCTAATCCACGTAGGGATTGGCTGCGAGCCATTCCTCCAGGGCGTCGACGATCCTGGTCAGTTCGGCTCTTCCGGCGTATCCTCAAGGCATCCGGTCAGGCCCTGGACGTGCTCGATCGCGCGGGCGACGTCCGTGGCGCAGCGGCAGCGGCAGGTCGGACATGCTGGCTAGCCTCTTGTTTTGGTGTACCGACGCATGGCCACGAAAGCTCTCTCAGCGCGCGGCGTCGATCAAACTGCGGGCTATCTGCTTTGCGATCGTCTGAGCTTCCGAGCTCGTCCACTTGTGAGCGGGGCTTACCATGCGCATCCCTGCATCTTCTTCGAAGTAAACAAAGGCCAGCACGCGCTCGCGAGCGTCCATTACCCGATAGCATGACTGATTGCGCTTGATGCGGAGGGGGAGCCGGAACGGGATCATGCCGGTTTTCAGAAGGGGATTTGGAGGCGGTTCAACGGCTCTGGAACGGGACAAGGTTGGAATATGAGCGGCGGCATGTGGTCCTCCTCCCAGCAGAAGGCCACATAGTCGAGCTCCGCCCATTCGTTGGCTTCGGGGCTTCCAGGGCGCGCGTCCTCGATCTCGGCCACGCGCTGCCGAGCCGCCAACCATTCCAGGGTATCGGTGATGGCCATCGCGCCCCGCATCGTCAGTGCCGCGTCGCCTCGTTGTCATTGAACCCGACGCACCTTGCCTCGCGGAGCCAGTGCCAAGGGTCGCCGGCGGATTGCTCGACCAGCCAGAGCTGCGGCTTGCCGTCGCCCGGCAGGAAGAAGGCGTAGTCCTCGCCATTCGCCAGGCGATAGGGCGGATCGAAAACAACCAGCTTCTGCACCTCGCCGATGTTCAATTGGACCCGGCTCAACTCGAAATTCCCGCCGCGGGCGATGATCTGCTCGGCCTCGCGGCCAGACAGGGCAGTTCCTGCGGGGGTAGGCGACGGCAGCATAGCTTGACTCCTTGGGGTGCTTGGATGTTCTAATTTTGTTCTCATTCGAGCGCGAGTCAAATGTCATCTTCCGATGTCGATCAGGCCCACCATTCCGCCGACCCTGGAGACGGATCTCCGGCACGATCCGTGGATCGTGCTTCGCTTTCGCTGCGATTACTGCAAGCGCTGGGCCGACGGAGGCCTGGAGGCCTGTGCGGAGAAATCGGCTCCGCGATGATACTGGGCTGGCCCGTTCGGGACTTTGACAGCGTCCCGCATTCGGGCGTCTTGGTTCATGAAAAATCGGTTGTTAGCCAGGCCGTTAGCCGACCTTCAGGCCTTCTGCATTTGGGTACACTGTCCTCGAGTTAAAGCCGCACGTTCGAATCGTGTCGGGCGCGGAATTTCGGTTCAAACCTGCGAACCGCAAGCCCATCGACCATCCGGAAGTTGATTATCCTCCTGAGGAAAACTCGAAAGCGCCAGTGTCAATGATTCGACAGGTACAATGGCGAGCCGGCGCTTCTGAAGCGTTCGACGGCTCTCCCGATGTGGTCGCGCATTAAGCTCGCATTCTTGACCGTTGATTCGACGCCGCGCTCAGCCCAGAGCTGACGGGCAGAGCATGGCGCAACGGACAGCGATAGCACGCTGCCTACGCTCTCCAATCCGATCCAAACTATGTTCCGATCCCGAAGGAGCCGTCGGGGGGAATGTGATGTGGGAAGCGGCGCTGATACTTCGCGATCAGCTTCGGATCAAAGGTGTCTTCCCGGTCACGCGGTATCCGCAACTCCACCTTCGAGCTCCCGCCCCGACCCGTCTCCTTCGAAGCGTTGCGGCGAGGAGGCTTCCCGGCAGCAGCCTCACCGTGTCCAGCCCCGCTGACAGAACCCCGTTCGCAGCGCCTTCTTCAACTCGCCGCCCGAGGTTTGCCGATCGGCTTACTGCATGATTCGGACGTGCGGCCGGCGATAACGTTATTGTCTATTGCGTGAACCAACCGCAGGCTTGTTAAAGCATCAGATTTAACAGGATTTTGACAAGAAACATTATTGTTCTGGCGCCAATGATACGCCGCCCGAATAAATAAGTACTTGATTCAAATAATGGCTCTAGAGCCGCCTAGGCCTGCCGGGTTTGAGATTCGATTCTAGCTGAATACTAAGTTAATCGGGCGAAATCCAAGCATTAATTGGAATATTAATCTTTTATATACCAATTATATTCACTGACGATGCCGGACTGCGGCATGTACCGTGTCTGTTTATCTCTATAATTCTTCGGCCCGCAGGTAACGTAGATGTGGCTTGATAGCCACAGGGGGTCGACAATTGGCCCCGGCGCGGTGATTGAGGTTGATCGGCCACCCGGCTTTCGTATTGTGAAGGTGCGTCGGGACGTTCCCGGTCGCTGTTTTTCGTCTTCGCCTCTGAATGGTTCAGGGACGTGGGCGAAAGACCGGGATAGGCGGGTTCGCCGGTTTGGTCTCCTGGGGCCGATCGTCAAGAGCACGCTGAAGCCCGAGGGTCTCGAAACTCTTTTGGAGGTTACCAATGAAGCTCGTTAAGAGCCTCCTCCTCGGTTCTGCCGCCGGCTTCGCCGCGGTCGCCGGGGCTCAGGCCGCCGATCTTCCCTCGCGGAAGGCCGCTCCGGTCGAATACGTTCGCGTCTGCACCGCCTATGGCAGCGGCTTCTTCTACATCCCCGGCACCGATAGCTGCCTGCGCATCGGCGGCCGTCTCCGCGCTGAGTACACCTTCGGCGAGCGTTGGGGCGACCTGCAGGACTCGTACGGCACCCGCGCTCGTGGTCGTCTGAACATCGACCTGCGCACCGCCACCGCTTACGGCACCCTGCGCACCTTCATCCGTTATGACGTCACGGTTTCGACCGGCCCGTACGGCTACGGCGCGCTGAACGGCGGCGCGATCTTCGCCAACGGCGCTGCTGGCGCCAACAGCAACACGACTGGCATCAGCCTCGATAAGGGCTTCATTCAGTTCGGACCGATCACCGCTGGTCGCGCGCAGTCGTTCTTCGACTTCTACGCCAACGACCTCGGCTTCAGCTCGCTCCGCGGCTCGGACAACAGCCCGAACCTGTTGGCCTACACCGCGACCTTCGGCTCGGGCTTCTCGGCCACGATCTCGCTCGAAGACCGC